>JBAPQU010000626.1:0-5620 GCA_049280795.1 Candidatus Sulfotelmatobacter sp. | reverse complement strand
GCGCAGACGCTCGCGCCGCAGCGCATCGATGGCCGCATCCTGTTGGCTCTCACTGATAATTGCGCGCACTGTATCGCCGGTGGCGTGGCACTCCGCGCCCAGCGCCTTCATCGAAGCCGGTACCTGTGTGCTTTGCCAGATCACTTCCACTTTGCCCTGAACGTTGGAGGTCAAATCTTTGATCGCGCCTACGCCGCGGAGTTCGCCTTTGTGAATGATGGCGACGCGGTCGCAAAGGGCCTCGGCGTCGGAAAGAATATGAGTCGAGAAGAATACGGTTTTGCCTTCGTGCTTGAGTTGCTCCATCAGGTCGCGCACTTCGCGCCGGCCCATAGGGTCGAGGCCGGACATGGGTTCGTCAAAGAACACCAGCTTGGGATCGTGCAGAATCGCCTGCGCGATTCCCACCCGTTGCAGCATTCCCTTCGAGAACTTGCGCAACTGCACGCCTTTAACGTCCCGCAGTCCGACGCGTTGCAACATTGCATCCACGCGCTGTGTGCGCTCCTTGCCGGGAACACCGGAGAGTTGCGCGTAGTAATTCAGCAGTTCGTGCGCGGTCAGGTGATCGTAAAAATAAGGCTGCTCGGGAAGAAAGCCGATTTGGGCTTTCACCTCCGGATCGGTCCATTCTTTACCCAGAATGCGCGCCGACCCGGCGGTCGGGAAGACCAGTCCCATAAGCAGTCTCAGCGTCGTGGTTTTTCCGGCGCCGTTGGGGCCGAGAAAACCGAAAATTTCGCCATCCTCCACGGTCAGATGCAGAGGGCTAAGCGCGCACTTCGGCCGCTTGCGCCAGAACCCGACCATATAGGTTTTTTCGAAACCAAGGATTTCAATCGCGGACATGGCACTCCAACCCAGAGAACGTCTTCAACAGCCCTTCATGAAGGAAATTATAAGCAATGAGTTTCGATTTTTGGAACGGGTGGAGGGTTACGTCCGTCACATACATGGTTTCTCAATGCGCGAAATGGATATCGTAGGCCTGGTCGAGGAGCAGAACCTGGCGTCGAACTTCCTTTTCCCCCGTATTCCACACTCTTGCATTAATTTCGTTTCGCGTTCCCCAGGGATCCTGGGCAAAATCATAGTAGTAGCCTCGGCGATTCACCGCGTCCGCTACGAACAAAGAATCGCCATCGTTGCTGAGAATTCCATAGACGGCGGCATAGCTGGACACCAACAGGTAATCCTTACGTAGATAAGCCTGGCGTTCGGCTTGTGTCTCGGTAAACAGCGGCCTGCCCAATAATTCACTGTTCAGGATTGGCCGGTGACCCAGCAAATAATAGATTGACGGGGTGACGTCCATGGAAAAAGCTACCTGCTCATTGTCCCAAACCATCTTCCGCCGCATTTCAGACGGCAGATGGATGATCAGAGGAATACGGATCACCTCCGGGACCAGGAAATCGGAGTGGCCCCAGCGCCCAAATTCTCCGTAGGAGTCGCCGTGATCGGAGGTTATAACGATAATGCTGTTGTCATACAAATCCCGTTTCTTCAGAAAATCGATAAATTCTCCGAACGCCTTGTCAATGCGTTTGAGTTCATAAATGCTAATTTCCCGCCGCGTACTCCCGTGCCTGGTCGATTCCATGGTGACGGTGTGAACGTTCTGCGGCTGAGTGTAGACGAATATTGGTTTCGTTTGGTCTGGACGAGCATCAATGTCACGTTGAATTTCCGCCAGGGTGGGAACCAGATCAAGCGCGCCCCAGTCCTTGGTTTGCTCATCGAGCCGGTGGACCGGGAACGACGGTGAGAACATCATGCCTAAAATCGCATCGACGCTTATGTAGTTGTCATAGCCGTCGTTCTGCAGCAGCGTTTCCAGGTTGTTCATCGGATAGAAGGGATGAATATATTGCTTGTGCGCCTGCATAGCGCCCACCCAGATCGCGGGCTCCGAAAGCGCAGTTCCGGCATACCGGGTGAAGGCCTTCTTAAACTCGATACTGTCGTCCGCGAAGCGCGCAATGTTGGGGGTGAATGTGGCGCTGCTGGAGTAGCCGGGCAGGTAATCTTGGCGAAGGCTATCAATGACAAAAATAAAGATATTGGGTTTGTTCGTTTTTCCAAGGGCAAGAGTCGGCACAAGTTCGAGGGCGGTGGGTGGAGCGGAAATATCGGAGGAGATGTTCGTGTGCTGCCGGAGGAATTGGAAGAAGTTGTCGTGGCTGCTGTTATCTAAAGAGCGCGAGAAAATATCGGCGGCAGTTTTGAAGGAAATGTCGGAGCCCGCATAAGCATCAACCATGTTGTCCCAGCGGGTCACTCCCGGCGCATCCGAGTTCAATTCGTGGAATCCAGCTACGACCATGACCGTAACCGCGATCGCCAGGCCGGAAGCGAGCAGGCGACCTTTGCGGGCAGCAAAATTGGTTTTGCGGAGGAGCATGTAGACCGACGTCCACAATAACAACACCGCGAATTTTTGCAGGACGAAGTCCCAATCCGTTTTCGCAATCACACTCGGAATGGCATACGCGAGCGGAAGAAAACCGGCCACCAGCAAGCCCCATATCCATGCCTTCGCGCCGCCGCTTCTTCCGGTAAATTCCAACACCATGGGCTTCAATTTGGACGCCGTTCCGACAACAGCCACGACGAGGGCTGAACCGATAGCGCCGGAAAGCAAATACGCCGGGATTCCGGTAAACGAAAGCGTGGGCAGCGCAATTTTAAGCACTGCCAAGGCACAGAGCGCGCATGCCAAAGTTCGGGTGAGCGCACAATAAACGAGCTCGGAACGGCGAAACCACGCGGAACATTTTGCAGCCAAAAGGAAGCAGCCGCCGACAATCACGAAAATTCCGATGTGAGTGGCGAAGCTGGCGGCTATCCCGGACAAACGTTCTGGGTAGGAGAGATGTTGGCCTGAGCCCAGGAGGTCCCGAATCAGCGAGATGGCGGCGAACCCGGAGGCGATGGCAATCGCCGAAAATCCCAGGCTCGCGAGATTCGGGCTCTGACGCGCGGCGGCTACCGAACCTCTCTCATCTGAACCTCTCTCAACTGAATCCGGCTCAGCCGCCGAGATGCCTGCCGAAGCCGTGTCGATTGCCCCCAACCAGATCACTGGAAAGAGAATGAATATGCTGGAGGTGTAGGCTGCAATGTCAATGCTAAGGTGCGGCAGGAAGGAAAATAATATGAAGTACAAAGACAAAGCCGCATTGATGAGCAGAAACGCAGCCACCGGAGAGCGCGTCGCCGGCCTTCGCAGATCGGGAATTAAGGTGAGAGCGATAGCGACAATCGTGATCCCATAGAGATAGGCGTGCAGTTTTACAAACTCCGGCAACCACCAAAGGATGGGATCGTGAATGAAACCGTAGTAGGAGAATGGGATGTAAAGCAGGAGGCAGTAAACACTCGTGAGCAAACAAAGCAGTCCGAATGCCAGGCGGGTGGCGAGAAAAAACAGGGAAGAGGCCGGTGCGAAGAGCGGGTGGGACAAACCGAATTGCGAAGCCTGGGTCCTTGAGGGCGGACTGAATTTCACCTCTGGCTTGGCAATCGAACTCATGATCCTTTTCCACCGATCAGCGGGAGACCTGCTGCCAACACTAAAGAGCTGCCCGAGCCGGCGGCAAGTGACCGAGGTACTTAGGCTTGAGCGCCCGGTCTGTGGAACGAATTACTGCATCGGTAAGAGCGCTGTGCAGGCACTGTAGCCCCCGACCAGGGTGATGGTGCCCGCGGGTTGGATGCGCAACACCGCATCCTGCATCGCGCAGAGAGATCGGGTTCCGTATTGTGCGCTAAGGGGCGTGGCCGTGACATAGTACTGGTCGTCGATCAGGCTAGCCCCGCTGGCCGATCCAGTGGCATTAAAGTTGTAACCGCTCTTGCCGGCCCCGCCGCCATTCGTGGCCAGGTAGTTGTCGATGAGGCATCCGGTCGTGACGCTTGCGGTGCACGGGGATGGACCCCCGAGCGTGGGGAGATCCGGCGCGAACCCAATGCCGGGGTAAGCGTCGAAATAAGCGACTTCTCCCGTGGTAATCGTGCGAGTCGAAGCGGCCGCCGCGGAATCGTTAGCCGACATGCGGGCGCGCAACAGGTTCGGGATCGCGATAGCCGCGATAATCAGGATGATGGCTACTACAATCAACAACTCGATGAGTGAAAAGCCCTTGTTTTTTTGCATTGAACGCTCGCCCTCTCAGGATGCGCCCTGGACTGAGTCCTGAGCGTGATTCCCGCCGAGATGTAAAAGTAGTGGCATGCGGAGGACCAAACCACGTGCGATTAACACTTCGGTTTCAGAACGGACAAATGTCCTGCTTTCAGATTGATGCGTGACCCAGGGCTAAATTCGCGGACGGCGAATCGGCGCTCGATGGCTCGGCTTCTCTTGTCGCTCTGACAATTTGTGTCATTCTGCGACGAAATACTCCAATTCGGCAGGATACTCAAGAGGTTTTGGCGCGGAATTAGCGTGGCGCCCTAAGAAAGCGGCGAAGTCGACTTCGCTGCGATTTATGCCCCTAGATGACTTTGCCAGACTAAGTTAGTTCGCCATCGGCAACAGGCCTTGGCAAGCGGTATAGCCGCCGACCAGCGTGATGGTGCCGGCAGGCTGGGTGCGAACCACGCCGTCATCGAACGCGCAATACGCCTTGGTGCCAGTCTGCGCGCTGATGGGAGTTCCGGTCGTCCAGAACTCGTTCGGAACCGGACTGCCCGTGCCAGTAGCTGTCTGAGCGTTAAACATGTAACCGCTCTTGCCGCCGCCCGCGCCGTTGGTGGCCAGGTTGTTGTCAATCAGGCAGCCACCGGCCACGGCTGGCGTGCAGGGGGACGCCCCGCCGAGAGCCGCCAGGGACGCATATCCGATGGTCGGGTAAGCGGCGTAATAACCGATTTCGCCAGTAATGATGGTACGCTCGGAAGCGGCCGCGGACGAATCGTTGGCTGCCATCCGGGCGCGCATCAGGTTAGGAATTGCGATAGCTGCGATGATCAGGATGATTGCTACGACGATAAGCAGCTCAATGAGTGAGAAACCCTTTTGTTGTTTCCGCATTTCTATTGTCCTTCCGGAGGAATCACCGGTAGGAATACGGTAGCACAAGAGGTGAGACGGTGGTTTTAAGTACGATTCGTCCGGGCCAGACTCGCATCGTGGAAAAGCCGGGAAAAGTAAAAAGGCAGCGAACTTGCGTTCGCTGCCTTTCGGCGCTGTACCTCCCCCAGGTACTTTGCCAGACTGTTACTAGTTCGCCATCGGCAACAGGGCTTGGCAAGCGCTATAGCCGCCGACCAGCGCGATGGTGCCAGCAGCCGCCGTACGAACCACACCGTCATCGAACGCGCAAAACGATTTGGTACCAGTCTGTGCGCTAATGGGATATCCGGTCGTCCAGAACTCGTTCGGAACCGGGCTGTTCGGGCCAGTAGCTGTGGTAGCCGCAAACAGGTAACCGCTCTTGCCGCCGCCCGCGCCGTTGCTGGCCAGGTTGTTGTCAATCAAGCAGCCGGTCCCCACGCCCGGAGTGCAAGGCGAAGCTCCGCCGAGAGCAGCCAAACTAGCATAGCCAATGGTCGGATAAGCAGCGAAATAGCCGATTTCGCCGGTAACGACGGTACGCTCGGAAGCAGCCGCGGA
>JBAPQU010000625.1:0-2311 GCA_049280795.1 Candidatus Sulfotelmatobacter sp. | reverse complement strand
CTCGTCCTTCGCCAAGTTGCTGCTGAACACCAAGATTCCACGATTCCGTGTAGGGCTGCTGAATGTTGGGGTTCAAGCCATTCAGTCCAGGACCACCCAGGAACGTGAAATCCGAGGCCGCTTCGCTCGGCAGGAAAGTCTTGGGCGAAAGCCCGTAGGTGTAGGGTGAGAATGCCTGGGTAGGTGCAGCATTGGGATTGAAATCGCCAATCGACAAGGTCCCGGGCAAGAAGCTGCCCTGCGATTTCGTCGCGTTGGCGTTAAGAAAGAAGGACTGGTAGTAAAAAGAACCGAAGTCCGAAGCTTGGTTCCAGACATATTGTTGAGGCTCAGTAATCTTTCTCAGCGAGAAACCGCCGCGCACCACGGTTTTATTTGCGCCCCTGGGATTCCAGGCAAAACCAAATGCCGGCTCCGGAGCCACGTTCCAGCCGTTGTAAGGCCGGGGGTTCTGGGTGAGAGTGGGATCCAGACCATTCGGATTAGTTGTGAAGGAGCCGGGATCAAAAAGATTCCCAATCCCGGAAGGGCCGAAAACAGCCGCAGGACTCGCTGAGTGGTATAGCTTGGAAAGATCCTTGTCGGCATTGGTGAAATCCCAACGCAGACCATAATTGAGCGTTAGATTCGGTCGTACACGGTAGGAATCCTGGAAAAACAGGCCCTTTCCTCCGATCAGCTCATCGAGATTGTATCTGCCAACCTCTTGCACATAATTATTCGCCGACGTCACATATGGGTAGCCCCCACCCCCAGCGGCTACGCCGGACATCCGGCCTGCCAGGATCGCATAAAGAGCCCAGGCCTGAGCTTGCTGAACTGGACTTGCACCTGGGAGCGTGCCTCCGGTCCCGGTAGTGAAAGCACCCTGCGCTGGGTCTCCGGCTGCAAGACCGAAGTTGGCTTCTGGATAACCTGCTGCGGGGTTGTAGTAGTGGTCCTGTTCGCGCCACCACGATGCGCCAAAGTTCAAGGTGTGCGCGCCGTGTTGCCAGGTCATAGTGTCAGAAGCATTAAAGACAGGATATTCAGTGTTGATGCCGGAGTAGAAGATCGTGCCCGACATTTGTGCGGGGTACTGGCCGTTCCCGAGGGGCTGAATGGTCGGATAATCCCATTCCAGCTGCGGATTGTTGATGCTGAGGGGCGGGGCATTGTAAGCGCCCAGGCTGTCGTTATACAGGAAGCCGCCGCGGAAGTCGTTGATCAGGGTGGGCGACAACGTCCAGTCAAATCCCAGCCCCGCGGTATAGCTTTTATCGTTGTTCCCCGCTCCGGTCTTGGCAAAAGCCGAACCCGGAAAGTCAGGTGGATTCGCGCCGGGATAGCTATCTTTGGTCATGTTCCAGGCTATGTTGAAACGCATCTTTTGCGAGGCAACATAATCCACACGTACTGTAGGAAAGTAACTGGTCTGGGCATTGTTCACTTGCCAATTGAGTTGCTCGAGATTGGGATCACCTACAGCGTTCGGAGTCACCTGCCCAGCGCCGGTCGCTGCTTGTGCGGCGGCCAGTACGGTACCGGGACAGTAGGATGCGGCGCAGTTCAACACTCCGGTGGGAAGGTTGGCGCCAGGATTCGCGGCATTGTAGTTATGCGCCAGAGTGAAAAGGTTTACGGTCTGGCCGTTGTAGCTGAAATTGCCCGCCTGTGCTGCAGGTGTGAACAAATAATTTTGCGTGGAGTATGTACCCGGAATTTTCCGTTCCGAATAGCTCCCAAAGAAGAACAATCTGTCCTTGATAATCGGGCCGCCGACGCTTACTCCAAAGTCATTGCGGTGTAGGAGATTCTTGGGCGCCGGGGTCGACGGATCAATCGCGGTGATGGTGTCATTGAACCAACTGTTGGCGTTCAGCCAGTCATTCCGGAAGTCATCATAGGCGCGCCCGTGAAATGCGTTGCCGCCGCGACGAGTAACAAAATTGAGCTGCATGTTGGCCTGGCCAAATCCCTGATCCAGGTTGAGCGATTCAGTTTGCACCGTCATTTCCTGGATCGATTCCAGACGCGGCGAAACGATAGGCGCGGAATTTCCTCCGAACTTCATTCTGCTCGGGCTGCCGATCACCCCGTCGATGTTATTTCCCTGCGCGATGGCTGGAAGCCCGTCAAAGGTTCCAGAGCCGCCGACAAACGCAGACCCTGGGACCAAGGTGGAAAGTTGCGCCAAATCACGGCCCTCGATGGGCAGGTCCTCGATTTGTTTTAAGTCGACGGTGGTGCCGATCGCATTGGAACTCTCTTCCACGACGGGCGTGGCGCTGGCATCCACTTCCATGGTTATGGTGGCTGCGCCGACCTTGAG
>JBAPQU010000624.1:0-6669 GCA_049280795.1 Candidatus Sulfotelmatobacter sp. | reverse complement strand
GTAGACCACGTTGGACGAACCTCCACCGGGATTCGGATTCACTACCGTCACTGAGGCCGTTCCTGCACTCGCAACCGAAGCCGTAGGGACCGTCGCGGTCAGATGCTCACTGCTGACAAAAGTTGTCGTGAGCGGCGCGCCATTTAAATCGATGGTAGCTCCGGAAACAAATCCTGTCCCGCTTACGCTTAGAGTGAATCCCAAAGCGCCCGGTGAAACCGCAGTCGGGAGGAGTGGTTGATTTAGGAATGGAACCGGATTCCCGGGCGCGCCAGTTGGATTGATCTGAATGCTCAAGGTTCCATTTACCACGGTTACGCCAGCAGCATCCGTCACCATGGCTTCGAAATACCACGTTCCGCCGCCGGTCGGCATGCCGCTGATGCTGCCCGTGCTCGGGTTCAACTGCAATCCATCTGGAACGGTCCCGCCCACTTTGTATCCGGTCTGAATGGGGCCGTTGTAGATACCCCTTGAAACGGAGGAGTACCGCCGGTGAGCGCGATGATTTGGCTATAGGATGCACCCACCGATCCGTTGGCAAGCGTTTGAAATGGAATCTGCGGGTACGGATTCACGGTAACTTGCAGCGAAGCGCTCTTCGTCGGGTCGGCTGCGGACGTGGCGGTGATGGTCGCCTGTTGTACGCTAGTGAGAATGGTTGCCGGCGAGGTATAGGTGATAGATGATCCTGCAAAACTGCTGATGGAGCCGGGGCCGGTCAGGGTCCACGAGACGCTTCTAGAAGACGAGTCATTGGTCACACTTGCTTTGATCGCTACCGTCTGGCCTTGATCGATTGCCTGCGGAGTGGAAGGGGAAAGGCTGACGGAAATCGGCGGCGACGAACTCGAACACCCGCCCATAATTGCTGCCATCGCGAGGACCAACAGCGTTACACCGCAAATGCACACCCGGGACATTGCCTACCTCCCAGTGTTTCTTCGGACGAAAGTATCGCACACGTTCCCTCACTCTGCCACCAGAGATGCGGAACTCATACTTCGCTCATCATGAGCGCCGTATATCGCCGTTGCACCAAGCCGTCCCGCCAGTAACGGATGAATACTTCTGGATAGTCTTCTTGAGTAAACATCGGTTTATCAAATCGCGCTTGCGAACGCGGTAGAATCACTCTGACGCCATGCGCATCACGAGCCGCCGCGGAACCATCGTCTTCTTTGTCTGCCTGGGCATTGGCCTGGTCGCGCTGGCGGTTGCGCTTAATGTTGGATGGATCATTCTTAACTGGCGTGAAGGCGTGCTGCTGTTTTTCGGCATCATCTTTTTTGCGTTGATCATCGCTGGCATGATCGTAAATACCAGCTTCCTAGTCCGTGAAATTCGCCGCAGTGAGCAGCACGATAGCTTCATCAACGCTGTTACTCACGAATTGAAGACGCCGGTCGCCTCCATTCGGCTGCATTTGGAAACCTTGCAGCGGCGTGAATTACCGGAAGCGCAGAAGCAGGACTTCTACCGCCTAATGCTCAGCGATACGGATCGTCTGACTGAGACGGTGGAGCAGGTGTTGCGCGCCGGACGCGCTGGGGATAGGAAAGCCGGGCGGGAAAGGTCCGCGGTCGACTTCCGGCAGCTGGTGCATGAATCCATGGAGGCGGCGCGCCGCCGTCATCATCTGCCAGCGGATGCTTTGAGTTACGAGGAGTCGTCGAGCAACGGCGCGGGGATGAGCGTGCGCGGCAGTTCCGAGGACCTACGCACCGCCGTCTTCAACGTGCTCGACAACGCCATCAAATATTCTGGCGAGAACGTAGATGTACGCGTGCGCCTGAGCATGCCGGACGAAAAGCGCATCGTGCTCAGCGTGCAGGACCATGGAGTGGGCATTCCTCCCGACGATTTGAAAAGTATCTTCAAGCGCTTTTATCGCGTTACTCATCGCTCGCTGGCGCATGTGAAAGGGACCGGGCTCGGACTGTTCATTGTGAAATCGATCACCGAGAAGCATGGCGGAAAAGTGTTTGCCGCGAGCGAGGGCGAAGGCGAGGGCGCCACGATTACGATGGAGCTTCCGAGGTCTTTGTCATGAAGGCGGGGGCATGAGCCGGGTACTGGTGGTGGAAGATGAGGCGCACCTGGCGCAGGGACTGCGCTTCAATCTGGAAGCGGAGGGATACTCCGCCGAAATTGTTGGGGATGGAGAAGCGGCCACGGATCGTCTGCTCGACAGGAAGGAGAATTTCGACGTCATTGTGCTCGACATTATGCTGCCGGGCAAGGATGGGTTCAGCGTGGTTTCAGAACTACGCGCGGCGCGGAATTACGTGCCGGTGCTCATGCTGACCGCGCGGGGCAGCCCGGAAGATGTGTTGAAGGGATTTGCCGCGGGTGCGGACGATTATTTGCCCAAGCCTTTCGATCTGTCGATTCTGCTGGCGCGTTTGCAAGGACTGCTGCGGCGTAGTCAGTGGACGCGTGGCGGGCAGGCGGCGGGGAATCCAGAAACGACTCAGGCCGTATCGGATCCCAGGAACGTCAGCGATTTTGGAACATTTTCTTTCAGCGGCAAGACCATTGATTTCGGCACGCTCGAACTGCGCACTGCGAGCAATGTGATTCACCTGACGCTGATGGAATCGGAACTGCTGCGGCACCTGGTGCGCAACGATGGAAAAGTCGTTTCCCGCAAGCAGATTCTTGAAGAAGTGTGGGGGCTGCACGAGGACACCGACACACGCGCGATCGACAACTTTATGGTGCGGTTGCGCCGCTATATTGAAGATGACCCTGCACTGCCGCGACATTTGCTAACAGTGCGCGGCGTGGGGTATCGGTTTTTGGCGAATCCGGAAAAGAAATAAGTGTAGAGTTCTGCTATGCCCGGCACAGTTCCGCAATCAGCGTCTCTCTCCGCTCCAGCGCTAAATCGTCCATGCGGTTCAAAATCATCCAATACCCTGTGAGTGAAAATCCCGCCAGCATTAGCAAAAGCAGAGTCGCGATCCAAAAGTTGCCGTAGTCATGTCCCATCCAGAACGCAGCGATTCCCACGCTCACGACGAAAACTTCTACTCCCAGACTGATCAGCACCGTCATCTGCGAGGCGCGCTGGCGGCCGAAGGAAGAATAGTCCAGCTTCTTTGGCGAGTAGATCGAAAGCAGATTACCCGCTGAAAAATTTATCGGTGCTGCGAATAACAGGCCGGCCAACGAGGCGATGGCGACATCAAGCTTTGGTGGGCCATATAGAAGGCTGACCGCTATCCATGCGACAAATATTTCGAGCGCCAGAATGATGAGATGAGTGAGATTTTTGGCCAGCACAATT
Organism: Candidatus Sulfotelmatobacter sp.; assembly: GCA_049280795.1. GTDB lineage: Bacteria > Acidobacteriota > Terriglobia > Terriglobales > Acidobacteriaceae > Sulfotelmatobacter. The sequence continues at coordinate 3,377 of JBAPQU010000624.1, read as the reverse complement.
TCGTGGAATTTTACCGGCGCCGCGTAGAAAAACTGGATGCCGCCGGCGTCGCCGCCAAAGCTGTTGTAAACCAGATTGGTAAGCAGCAGGAGCGTATAGGCGGCAGTTGCGGGAAATGCCAGATCGGACGTGTGTAACAGAAAAGCTCCAGAGTGGTGCACAGAGTTCATCGCGCCCAAACGAAAGACGACGAGCACAAAAACCGGCATGATCAATGTGAGCAGCATGGGGCCGCTGCGCAGAAGATAGCGGACTTCTTTTTCGAAGACGGCTGAGACCGGAGTCGCAAATCCGGGCAGGTTCCAGCCGAGACGAAGCTTACGATCTTTCGGGAGCGTGGATGCGGCGGCAACTTCGCTCAAGTTCTCGCCACGATACTGCGCCAGCAGCCGCACATGCAGGCAGTAGCCAACAACCATGGCAAAGGCGCAGAGCAGAGCCAGAGAACTCAACGCGGCCGGAAATCGCGGGTAGATGCCTTGCACGATGGCGTCGGCCGCGAGGCCGGGCGGAAGGATGCCCTGAACCGGGGCGAGGATTTCGACGGAGCGCAGCACCTCGGGGCTGTGCCTGGTGAAATGTCTTGTGGCTGGTCCGATGAGCTGAAAACTCAGCATAAACAGAATAAATAAAATTGCCATGACCTCGCGGGTACGGCGCTGGGCGAGCCAGCGCTCCACCCAGGTGAAGATCATTTGCATGAAAAGAAGATTGAAAGCCACGAACGCGACGACCACCAGGAGTGCCCAAGGGAACAGTATTGGTTTTGCGAAGGTCAGGCCCAGCAGAATGCCACACGACCACAGGCTGCCCAGAGCAGTCGCGGGGTCGAAGGCGCCATAGGCCATCCGCACCAGGAAATATGAACTGTAGCTGAGCGGGAAACGCAGCAGGTCGGTGGAGTCCGGATTATTGGTGAAGGCGGTCGACATGATGGGGAAGAATTGCCAGAAGATAAAAACGAACCAGAAAAGAAGCGCGAGCAACGCGGGCTTGCCCGCGGAGAGCAACAGATATGCACCAACCCCCATTCCGAAGGCGCCGCCAAGTCCACCCATTGCGAACGCGAATGACACCAGGATGCGCGAGAGAAACTCAACTTTGCCTCGTGTGGTGCGCAGTGTGTTGGAGAAGAGCCGCCAGCGCAGTTCGGCGATGGCGGCGAGTTGAGCGCGCCGGCGTGGGGTAGGGACTGCATCGCTTATTATTCTTCCGCTTAACCCAGCCATGAGAGTTCCTGATCGGTACGCCGTTCGCCGCCGACGGTGCGCAGGAAGATTTGTTCCAGCGTCATCTTTTCACCGGGCGTTTCGGAGTTACTCCGTACGCCATTTTCCGATGCTGCGGGCGTTTGGGCTTCCACTCCGGCGCGCAGTTCTTCGAGCGAGCCCTGTGCGACGAGCCGTCCCTTATGAATGATGGCGACATGGCTGCACAGGCGCTCTACGATTTCGAGCACGTGCGAGGTGAGAAAAATCGTGGCTCCGCGCGCGATCATGCCTTGCAGCATCGCTTTCAGAGTTCCGGCGGCGATGGCGTCCACGCCTTCGAAGGGCTCGTCGAGGAATAACACTTTCGGTCCGTGGATTACTGCCGCGGCCATGGCCAGCTTCTTCTGCATGCCGTGGGAGTAGTCGGTGATCAGTTTTTTTGGCTGATCGGCGAGCTGCATGAAATCGAGCAATTCCGCTGCGCGCTTGGCGGAGGTTTCGCGGTCGAGTCCGTACATGCGGCCGGCGAAGTTCAGGAATTCGGAGCCGGTGAGCCGGCCGAACAGCGCCATGCCTTCGGGCACGACGCCGATTTGCCGCTTTACTTCGACCGGATTCTTTTCGAAGTCGAGGCCAAGGATTTCAATTTTTCCAGCGGTGGGCGCAAGTAGGCCGGTGAGCATTTTGATGGTGGTGGATTTGCCGGCGCCGTTGGGGCCAAGAAAGCCGAAGAATTGTCCCGGGGCCACGCGCAGGTCGACGTTATCGACGGCGAGCAATTCTCCGAAGCGTCGAGTCAGGCCCTGGGTGGAGATTGTGGGCGCGGCGTCCATCGAGGCTTTTGAATCTAGCACAGCGAGTTAATACTTGACGTCATTGACGGTTTGCTCCTCACGGCTAGAAACCCGGCGGGTGCTGGTCCACCACGCCGAAGGCGCGCTCCAGCGCTAATCCCGCGCTTCCTAGTGTGCCTTCGTCGAAGAGCTGTCCGATCAGTGTGACGCCATGAGGCACACGGCGCGGGGTTGAGAACGTTGGCAGCGGGTTGTTGGGGTCGGGCGCCCAATCGCTGCGCGCTTTTGACACTTCAACGAAACCTGCGCGCAACGTCAGGGAAGGATGCCCGGTGAAGTTCGTAATCACCAGCATCTCGTCGCGCAGTGAAGGGACCAGCAGCAGATCGACATGAGAGAAGACGCGGGCCATCTCCTCGGCGACTTTTCGCCGGAGCCGGTCGGCTTGCACAAAGTCGACCGCGGAAAGAAACCGGGCCTCACGAAAAATATTGGGCCAGGCATCGGGCACCTGCGCTTTGAGCTGATTCATTCCGCCGCTCAGCGTGAGCTCTTCGAAGGCCGCGGCCGCTTCGGCGAAGAGGATCAGGTTGAGCGAATCATATGGCCAGTCTGGAATTTCTACCTCCACCGGAACCATGCCCACCTTCTTCACCACCTCTACTGCGGCCCGGTCTACGGCAGTGGCGGGATTCTCGTTCATCCAGCGAGGAAAGTAGCCTACGCGAAGCCCCTGCATCGTTGCGGCGGCATCGAAGTCGAGTTTGCTGGGTACGCTTGCCAGGTCTCCAGCGTCTGGTCCGGATATGGCATGGAGCACGAGCATTGCATCTTCAACGCTGCGGGTCATGGGGCCGAGCTTGTCGAGCGACCAGCATAGCGTCATCGCGCCAGTTCGGGCCACACGGCCGTAGGTCGGACGCAGTCCGGTAATTCCGCAACGCATTGAGGGGCTGACGATGCTGCCGCCGGTCTCACTGCCAATCGCGAAAGCGACCAACCCGGCTGCGGTAGCGGCACCAGGCCCAGCACTCGATCCCGACGACCCTTCCTCCAACAGCCACGGATTCATCGTCTGACCGCCGAACCAAATATCGTTCAACGCCAGCGCACCCATGCTCAACTTCGCAATCAGCACAGCTCCCGCTTCGTGGAGGCGCTTCACCACCACGGCATCCTCAGAAGGCACGCGGTTCCTGAAAGGCTCAGCGCCATATGTAGTGCGGATTTCGGCGGTGTCGAGAAGATCTTTACCACCCCACGGAATACCGTGTAGCGGACCGCGATAATTGCCCGTGGCGATCTCCTCATCAGCTTTTTTGGCTTGCGCGAGCGCCAGTTCGCGTGTGAGCGTAATGACACAGTGCAGCTT
>JBAPQU010000623.1:0-5439 GCA_049280795.1 Candidatus Sulfotelmatobacter sp. | reverse complement strand
TCGCTCACCGACTTGGCAATTTTCACGCCTCCGCCCTTACCGCGCCCGCCGGCATGAATCTGCGCCTTCACCACCACTCCGGTAGCGCCAGCGCCAAATAGTTCTCGAGCGGCAGCTTCAGCTTCTTCGCGCGAGGTCGCCATGGTCCCGCGCGGCACAGTCACACCATACTTCTTAACAATCGCTTTTCCCTGGTACTCATGGATTTTCATAATGATTTCTTTTCCAGCTGTAGGATCGGCAGGAACAAGCTTGCGGCTTAAGACCGCGGCAGCAAACCCCTAATTTTATAGAACGGTATGCAGTTTGAGCAAACAGCCTGCGCGTCTTTTCGATAAACGCTACATCTAAGTCTTGAATCGAGAGCGCGGAGGCGAAGGAATTTGAAACGAAGGAATTTGAAATCGTCTCCGTAAGCACCGAAAAATAAAAATGAAATTGATTTCGCTAAACGTCGGGCGGCCGCAGTTGATGGTCTACAAGGGAACAACCATCAGCACCGGTATTTGTAAGAAGCCGATATCCGGAACGGTTACGCTGCGCACTTTGAATCTGGAGGGTGACCGGCAAGCCGACCTCAGTGTTCACGGCGGAGTTTACAAAGCGGTCTACGGATATCCTGCCGAGCATTACGAATATTGGCGACATGAATTGCCCAAGGAGAAGTTGCCGCCCGGCGCATTTGGCGAGAACTTTACGACTGAGGGCTTGAACGAGGACAATCTCCACATCGGCGACCGCTTTCAGGTTGGTTCGTCAATATTAATGGTCCGCCAGCCGCGAATGCCTTGCTATAAACTGGCGGCGAAATTTCAACGGGACGACATGATTGAACGCTTCCTGCACAGCCGTCGCAGTGGATTTTATTTCTCGGTGGAGCGGGAAGGCGAAGTTGAAAAGCGAAACCCGATCGAACTCATCTCGCGAAATCGCGACGGCATTACGATTGCCGAAATGAACCGCCTCATCGCCCACGACAGATACAACCGCGAGCTTTTGCAAAAGGCCATAGCCACTGCCGAACTGCCGGAGTCCTGGCGCGAATATTTCCTGCCTAGATTGAATGGACCGTCAGCGAACTCGTGAAGTTATCGCTATTCTTGTCCTAATTCTTGCTGCGCGGCCACTATCCCTTACAATTCCCAGTGTGACGATCCTTGACGCCATTTCTCGTATCGCCAATCACGGCCAATCTCTTTCGCGCGCGGAAGCGCGTGATGTGATGGCAGAGGTGCTCGCAGGGAATTGCACTGACTCGCAAATCGCAGCGCTGCTCATGGTTTTGCGCATGAAGGGTGAAACCGTCGAAGAGATTGTCGGTTTCGCCGAAGCCATCCGCGCAGCGGCGACCCCTTTGCCCATCTCATCTGCGGGCGCGCTCGATCTGAGCGGCACGGGCCGCGATGCGTTGAGCGAATCATTAGTCGACACCAGCGGCACCGGCGGCGACGCCAGCGGAACCTTCAACATCTCAACGGCTACGGCGTTCGTGACCGCCGGCGCCGGCGTGAGAGTGGCCAAGCACGGCAACCGCAGCATCAGTTCGAAGTGCGGCTCGGCTGATGTGATGGAGGCGCTGGGCGTGAACATCCAGTTGTCTCCGGAACGCGCTGCGCAGTGTCTGCGCGAAGTTGGAATCTGTTTCCTATTCGCCCCCGATCTGCACTCTTCCATGAAGCAGGTGCAGAAGGTGCGGCGCGAGCTGCGCCTGCGCACCATGTTCAACCTGCTCGGCCCGCTCACCAATCCAGCGCACGCTTCGGGGCAAGTCGTGGGCGTGTACGCGCTCGAGATGACCGAAAAGCTGGCCGAGGCACTGAGCATGCTGGGACTGCACCGTGCGCTGGTTGTGCATGGCCTCGATGGTCTCGATGAGATCACGATCACTGGGCCGACGCGCGTAGCCGAAGCTCGTGATGGCATTGTCCGCACTTACGAAGTCGATCCCGAAGAGTTCGGCATGAAGCGCGCGCCGCTTGCGGATATCTCCGGCGGCGATTCGGCTGAAAACGCGGCTATCATTCGCGAGGTGTTATGCGGAAAGAAATCTCCACGCCGCGATGTGGTGGTGCTGAACGCCGCAGCCGCGCTGGTGGCGGCAGCACGCGCTGATCATCTGGCAGAAGCGATTCCGCTCGCGGCGCAGTCGATTGACTCCGGCGGGGCGGCCGCAAAGTTGGATGCGCTGGCGAAGTTCACAAAGCAAGTGATCGGTGGACGATGATCAAGACCAGCGAAACTATTACTGCTGATTTACTTGAAGCCCTATTCACTTTGCACTGTCGCCTTCAATCTTGAAAGTATTATTTGTTGTGTCGCTCTCCGGCACGCTGCCGTCGTTGATCACGATTTCTTCCGGCTGTTGCTGAACTTCCACGCGAATCACAGCATTGCTTTTGCCGTGCACTACCAGCCGCTGCGTAACTTCTCCCCCGGCAAGCTTCACCGTGACCGGAACCTCTGCTGCCGCTGTGCCCAGGTTGTCCACGGTGACGGTAAGCAGATAGCCAGTAGGCAGGGTCTTGCGGACGAATGCCGATTCCACCTTGAAGTCCGGCAGGCCACGGTCGCGATAAACCCAATCGTCGAAAAACCATTCCAGATCGCGTTGCGTCTGTGCCTTGATCAATCCCTGCAGGTAGGAAGGTTCTTTGTCCTGCTCCGGCTGGTACGAGGCGAGCACTTTCTTCAACGCCCCATCTCCGATCATGTCGCGCAGCATCCACCACACGCACATGGCTTTGCTGCGGTAAAGTTCCTCGTCGTATGTATTGATTAATGACCGATTGACTTCATCTTCGGATCTGGGCGCGGTTGCCTGCTTTTCTTTATCGCCCTCAGCCGCACTGAGTGCAGAACGGTGCGATCCGATGTAATCGAGCGCAGACTGGCGTCCCTTCTGTTGTTCGAGATAAAGAGCCTGCGCAAAGTGGGCGAGACCCTCGTTGATCCAGGGGCGCGGCGAGGCGAATGTGGCGTGAGTCAGTTGATGGGCGGCGATAAGGCTGGCGAGTTTAGGATCGGTATTTGCGAGAGGAGTGAGCAGCAGCGAGCCGCTCTCGAATGGAGCCGCATCTGGATCACCGAGGTCCGCAGTTTCGGCTTTTCTTCGGAGCGGTCCAAACCATTCCGTGATCAATCCGCTGGTTTTCTCAGCTGCGTCTGCGTAGGTTTCAGCGGCGGCCGCATGTTCGAGCAGGTTGTAGACCGTGACTGCCGGCCGATCTACGACTCCGAAGTTCGCAACAGTAAACGCTGGGATTGAAAGTCCGAGCGGTTTATACGAGCATTGGGACAAGGGAAGCTTAGGAGTTCCTGACCTCGTTACAATATGCAACTCGTCTCCGCCGCAGAGTGTGGTGGGCGGAGTAGCATCTGAGGCGACGTCCGGGCCTGCGAAGCCAACTTTCATAACCGATGCGACTTCTCGCTCTTTCCATCGGCCCAAGACCTCGAAAAGATCGCTGCCTTCGGAAAGACTCGCGGCTTCGGTGGCAATGGGGTACCACGCCACATTTCCTGCACCGCGCACTGCGGTGAACTTTGTGCTGATCTGGTCCCAGTCGCTGGCGTTAGCTTCGTCTGCTGGCGTGCCGATCCGCGTGAGCCGGGTCGCATCCAGAACGATGACGCCTTCGTAGGCGATCTCCAGTTCAACCGTGCCCTTGGGTGCTACTGCCTCCGGCAACGTCACGATGGCTTCCGAGAGCGCGCCGGTGTGATCGATATCGGAAGTGAAAGGTTGCGCGACGAACGCCAGCGGCTTGTCACCGGCTTTGATGGAACGCCAATCGAGCGAAGAAGAAATCTGCAACACGGCAATCTTCTGCGGCGTGGCCGAATCGTTCCGCAGCGTGATCTTGCCGCGAACTCCCAACCGCTGTTGCTCAGGTTCGACGCGGACATTCAGATCGTAGTTAGTGAACGTGAAGGCTTCGCGGTCGAGGGAAAACACATTCACCACAGAGGCACAGAGAACACAGAGAAAGCCTAGGCTGCGCAACTTCATTTCGCACCCGCGGAGGCCTCGTTATCTTTATCTTTCGCGCGTCGCTGCCGCACAATTTCATACATCACCACCGCTCCCGCCACTGACACGTTCAACGATGGAACTTTCCCCAGCATCGGAATTGAAACCAGAAAATCGCACTTCTTCTTTACCAGGTCGTGCAGTCCCTTGCCTTCCGCGCCCAGAACCAGCGCGCAATCCATGTTGTAATCGAGGGCGTCGTAAGTCTGCTTGCCGCGTTCATCGAGGCCGACCGTCCAGATGTTGCGCTCCTTCAGATCTTCGACTGTGCGCGCGATGTTCGTCACCTTCGCGATGGGCAAATATTCGCTGGCTCCGGCTGAAGTTTTCGTGACCGTCCCAGTGACCGGGGCGGCGCGGCGTTCCGGAATAACTACGCCGTCTGCACCGGCCGCATCGGCGGTGCGCATGAGAGCGCCCAGGTTGTGCGGGTCTTCAATGCCATCGAGGACGATGACGAGAGAATACTTGCCGCGCTTGGCGCCGACCACGTCATCGAGATCGCTATATTGCTTGGCCGAGGTAACGGCGACCACGCCCTGATGCGCAGCCCTGCCAGCCATCTGGTCGAGTTCTACGCGCGTGAGAAAACGCACGGGCACGCCGAGCTTGCGGCAGTCCTCGATCATGCGCTGCAGGCGGATGTCATGCCGCTCCTTCGCCATGCCGACCCACTGAAAAGCGCGTCCGCGGGCCTTGAGCGCCTCGCCGACAGCGTTGATGCCGTAGATATAGTTCATAGGGGCAGTGGCCAGTGGCCAGTGGTCAGTTGCCAGTCTTGGAATTGCCGCATGTTTCAAGTGTACCGAAAGCCGGGGATTCAGACAGCGCCTGTGCGTTGTAGAGCTAGAGATCGGGAAGGGCACGACTTCAGTCGTGCCGACAAGCGCCAATAAACATGCGGGCTTTAGCCCCTGAGGGTCGCCGTTAGAACTTTCACGATGTCCGCTGGCTCCGGTCGCTCCGTGTAATCCTCGTTAGCGGAAGCGTAGAGCACGGTGCCGTCGCGATCAATGATGTAGATCGCAGGAATCGGCAACTCCCAACTGTCGTCGCCATTCACGAAGGGCAGGTTAACGAATGCCCGCTGATAAATCGCTTTCTGTTCATCAGCAATACGGTAGGTAAGCCCGAACTGCCGCGCTATGTTGTTCCCCGCATCCGAGAGCAGAGGGAAACGCAGTTTGTGCTGATCGCGCATGAAGAATGATTGCTGCACAGTCTGCGGAGAAACTGCCGCGAGCATGGCGCCCGCCTGCTCTATCTCCTGCACGATGAGATTCATCGTCTCCATTTGGCCGACACAAAACGGACACCAACGCCCGCGGATAAAGCAGAGCACGAGGCACCCTTTCGCGAGCAAGTCGGAGGAAGAGATGGTCTTGCCATCGTGATCTGGAAGTTGGAAT
>JBAPQU010000622.1:0-11923 GCA_049280795.1 Candidatus Sulfotelmatobacter sp. | reverse complement strand
AATAGGCCTTCGGAGCCAGACTCGAGGCGGCCTTGAAAGTTACCGTCGTAGCCCTCGACCCCGGGGCTGCGACCACGTTTGAAGGCGAGAACTGTGCCGTCATACCGGATGGCAACCCGGTCGCAGTGAAGGTTATCGCGGCATTGAAGGTCGAGTTTGGCGTAGTGGTAAGCGTGAGACTCTTAGAGGTCCCTGCCGCAATGCTGGCCGACGTCGTCGAGGTTGCAAGAGTGAATGTGGGAGCAGGCGACACCGTAACCGAGAGCACCTTTTGCTGTTTCACCGATCCGCTGGTCGCTGAGACCGTGGCGGAATAAACGCTGGCCGCAGCGCTGCCGGTCGCGGTGAGTTTGAGGACGCTGCTGCCAGAACCCGGTGACGCCAGAGTTGCTGGCGTGAAGATCGCAGTCACTCCGCTGGGTAATCCAGTTACGGAGAAGGCTACCGCCGCTTTGAATCCTCCGCTGACCGTCACACTCAACGTGACGCTGTTGTTTGATCCAGCAGTTACCGAGATGGAACTAGCCGAAGACGCTAATTGAAAGCTGGGAACGCTGATGCCATCGCTCCAATGGTTGACTAAGACCGAAGCGTCGACGGACCCAAGCCCGGTAGCCTGATCGTATCCGGTTGCGGCGTTGAAGCCGGTTAATCCGGCGACGCTGTTGTTACCGCTGGTGATGTCGTGAAAGACGGTCGCTCCTCCCGCGCCTTGTTTGGTCGCCAGAGGATAGAACACAGCGTTGGCATTGCCCTGCCGTGCCGCCATATGTTGCACCACGAGCGCCATAATGCCCGCAAACGACGGCGAGGCGGCCGAGGTGCCGCCGACCACGTACATTCCGCCATTCTGATAGATGAGGTATCCATCGTGCCCCGCGGCGGTAAGCGCAACGTCGGGAACGTCGCGCTTGCCATCGGCAGGAACGCCCGTGCCCGCTTGCCAGGAAGGCTTGGCGTATAGAGTGCTCACGCCGCCCCCGCCTGCCCACAGGCCGCCCGAACCGCTTTCGTTCCAGACCACTTCCGGAATATAGCTCAGCGCGGACGACTCCGTTCCGGCAGCGCTGGATGACGACCAGTAGAGAGATGGGTGAGATTTGTCGTTGAACTCCGTTCCGCCCACACACACGCTATAGGGAGAAGAGCATAGACCGTTAACGGCGCGTCCATGGGTGGCCGATGTTGCCGACGAGGAATCGCAGCCGGCAGCCCCACTATCTCCAGACGATACAAATACGGTGATGCCTTGGGCCGCTGCCTGTTGCCACAAGCTGTTGAAGAAGCTGTTGCCCGAGGAACCGAGTGAGGCCTCGCACAGGCCAAAGCTCATGCTCATCACCGGCGCCAGATTGTGGTTCACGATGTACTGCGCGGAGAGGTAAGAGCCGTCGCTGGAATTTGTGGACTTCGACACCACGAACTCAATGGCTGCGTTCTTCGCCACCGCGCCCGACCACTCCACATCGAGATCGGCTTCAGTTTCTTCGCCGGAACTCCAGATGCCCGGGTCGCTTCCGTTGACGATGATCTGAGGATCGTTGGCAGGCAAGCCGAACGATGTGCGGAATTGGCGTACGTCGGAGATGTTGATATTCGATCGCGCAACGATGGCGATCGACTGTTCAGAACCGGTGATCGCCGCTTGATACGCCGGGCCAAGATCGTAGATGGTGGCAAAGTCTGCGGGAGCGAGATAGTAAGAGCCGCCGCTGGTGAACGCGGGGGTTGCCGCTGGTAAGCGCGCTCCGGTGTTCATCGGCGCGCTACGGAAATCATGCAGCGAGAGCACACCTCCCACAACCCCGGCGAAAGCCGCAGGGATTGAGGGATCGCTAATGTTGGCGTGGTGGAGTTCCTTGCCAATCTTGTAGGCATGAATCCTGGTGTGAAAAGCTGACTCGACTTGAGCCGCGCTGCCGCTGAACACAATCGAGAGCCGGCCGGGCGTGACTTCTTCCACCATCATGCCGTGCGTCTGCAACCAACTGGTCACCTGCGCAGCGTCGTCTTCGGAGACGCCAAAACGCTGGCCATATTGTTCGGGCGTGAGCCATTGGTGGTAGTAAGGCGACTCAGGATCGTGTTGCCCTTCCAGCAATTGAACCAGAGCTTCCTGTTGTGAGTCGTCGGGCAGCAGCGTGAGCACCATTCGATCCATAGGGAAATCCGACGAGACCACGCCGCTGTCGAACTGCGGGACGGCCAGGGGATGGCGGTTGCCATGCAGCGTCACGATTTGTTCGTCATCCACGAAGCTGGTGATGCGGTCGCGAGGCTCCGTGAGCATTGCATTAGCAGGTTCATGTGGTAGCTGGGCGTGAGCGGGTATTTCCTGCGAAAGAAATGCTAGGAGACTTGCTAAAACCAGGAGTGAAATCGTGCGGGTGCGCATAACAGGCAAACGGGACATTCGGCCTCCGAGGCGAGATATGGCTCTTGGGCTTCATCGGCAGGAATGATGCTCCACTGTAGGGATCAGCCAATCGTTCTAAGTAACCGGAGTAACCCGGCAGCGAACCTTCGCGAGGGAAGTGAGTCGACGGTTAGGTGTGGAAATACTTAGGACGAGGTTTTGTCGCCGAATATTTCTGCGGTGAAGGCCTCGATGCTTGCGCCTTTCTGCCATGCATCCAAGGGCAGGCCGGCCTTGCGGCAAGTTTGTTCGAGGAATGTGATGCGGTCCCATTGATGTTCAACGGGAACCTGGGGCAGAAGCAAGCCGCGGCGGCCATGCTGGCTAATGAGGAGTCCATGGCGGCCGACTTCGATTTCTTCTGCATGAATCGGTAGCGGAGGCGAGAGAATGCTGAGCTCGATTTCGAGATGGGCAGCTTCCTCCTGAGTGACGGGCGGGAAGCGGTTGTCCTCGAAGGCGGCGGCGCGCGCGGTTTCTGCGACCGCGCGATAAACCGAAGAGGTAGGCAGCACGTAGCCGACACATCCCCGCAGCTCTCCCCGCAGGTAAAGGGAAGTGAAAGCGCCGCGCGGCTCGGCGAGGTGAGTTGTCGGTGGATCGAATGAAATATCGCGCTTCTCCAGCGCGAAGGAAATGGAATCGTGCGCCAGGCGAAGTAATATCGCGCGTTCTTCCGAAGAAAATTCCTGAGAGATTGCTGAGGCTTGAATAGCGGGCGACGAATTATGTGGAGGGGGCGACATCGGCATCTGCCGCTCGTGGGGCAGGTTGCGGCTTGCGGCGGCGGCTCAGAACGAAAGCGCGCCGGCGTCGCCGCTTGGAAACCTGCCGGTCAATCTTCGACCAGAACGCGGCAAAGTAATCGATGGCGGAAACCAGCGAAACGCAGACTACGAACCAGATCGCGGCGTAAGCGATCCAGTGCACCGGGAAGACGAAGTTTCCGTAAACCGGCCATTCCTTCCAGCGGTGGTCGAGAATCACCGCGACCACGGAAACGATCTGCACCACCATCTTGAACTTGCCCAGTTCACTGGCTTCGATGGTGAAACCCTCAGACGCCGCGATGGAACGCAACCCGCTTACCAAAAACTCGCGGCCAATGATGATGATGGCGATCCAGGCCGGAACCAGGCTGGGATTAAACTGCACCAGCAAAACGAAAGCGGCGGCGATCAGTAGTTTGTCGGCCATGGGGTCGAGCAGAATCCCCATGGTAGTAATCTGTCCGCGCCTGCGCGCCAGGTAGCCATCGATGCCGTCGGTCATGGAAGCGGCAATGAATATTGCCGAAGCGAGCAGTTCCTTGGCGCCGTGTTCGCTGCTGAAATGGCTGGAAGACAAAATCCAGATCAGCAGAGGAATACTGCAGATGCGGATCAGCGTGATGGAGTTAGGCAGGTTCACCGCGGCTCAACAACTTTCCAGAAGATGACCGGAAAGTGATTCGATTATCCTCCACGGTGAGAGGGAACGCAATCAAGAGTAGTCGAATTTACCGTCCTAAAATCCAGTCGTCGGGTTTGGGAACGCGGATGCCTTAAGCTCTATAGCAATCCCAAGTGGTCTGGATATTTGCCCTGCAAAGAACTTACTAGGAGTTCAAACTGGGCATGGCGGCGCAGATTTTTCAGGCATGGATCCCTCAGGAAAAACGGCCAGCACGCGAAGCCGGTATCGACACTGCGTTCCAGCCACTCAAACGCGACTTCAGGCCGGTTCAGCAAGGAAAGAATACAGGCAATCTGATAATACGTATGGTGAGCGTGGCCGAACGATTTCGAGTTGGTACACGCATGGTTCATGCACTGCAGCGCCTGCTCAGATTTCCCCATCGCTGCATGCATCACGCCTTGAAGGGCGGTGATCATCGGTTCTTCCTGCAGCAGGCCGCCAGCCTCATCGAGCACGTCCTTAGCCTCTTCCCATTCGCCGGTCAATATTGCGAGCTCTAGGGCAAAGTGGATCGCATATTTGTTTTCTGGACTTTCCTCGCGCCAACTCCGCAATTCCTCTCGCGCCAGGTCGTATTCTCCGCCCCATAAATACGCCTGGGCGATACTGTGGCTGACGGTTTTTCTGGGATCGAAACAACTGCCCCTTTCAAACATGGTACGAGAATGATCGAGCAGACCGATGTGCGCCAGGATCGTGCCTAGGCGGCTGTAGGCGTGGGGCAGATTTTTCTGAAGGACGAGAGCGCGCTTCAATTCTGCAATCGCCTCGATATGTTGGAAGTTTTTGGACGGTCCCCAGAGCAGAAACGCCTTGGCTAAATGTCCTTCGGGCAGAGCCGCATCTAACTCCAACGCTCGCTGGCAGTGGAACTCGGCTTTCTCCAGCCAACTCCTCCGGGGATCGGTTTCGAAATGGCGCTTCGCACACACAAACGAAAGAACCGCATGGGCCAAAGCGAAGGCAGGATCGCGAGCGACCGCATTCATCAGCGGTTGTGTGGCTTCCTCCAGCAACTTTGGATCGCCCGTGGAAGTGCGCCGGTACCCCTGGATGAACTCGGCATAAGCCAGTGGATCCCGGCTGTACCGAGCCCGGCTCTGGAGTTCCGGTTCGTGAAGCGGACGATTCAGCGTTCTGGCCGTATATGTGGCGATGTCATCAACGTGCTCGAACGGGCAACTGACATCGAGAATAAATTTTCTTATGAAGCAGCTGCTTTGCAAATGGGAGTCAAACAGTTCCGCCGACAAACGCCATTCCTCCTTGGAAGCCTGAATCGCGCCGTGCATCACGAACCGGACTCCTAATCGCAAAGCAGTTTCGGATGGCGTCGTCGTGGCGGGCGCGTTCAAAGCTGTAGAGGTTGGAAGGACGTCGACACCCTCCAGATTTGCCAGCCGTGAAATCAAGGAGTCAGCAAAGCCCAGGCAGAGTCCCTTGTCATCTCTGACTTCCCCGAGAAGCCGAAACGGAAGCACAGCCAGCGACGAGCGGTCAGCCCGCCAGGGTGCATCGTCTGGAACTCGCGCGGTACCGCCCGATCCTCCAGAGGAATCGGAATGTGGGTGGGCGGGGCTAATGAGACGGATAGGTCCGACGAACCGATAGCCTTTGCCTATCACTGTTTCCAGGAAACGTGGTTTCGCTGCATGGTCTCGCAAAGCTCCGCGAATTTTCCGCACGATGTTATTAATATTTCGTTCAGTGTCGATGAAGAGATCGGAATGCCATAGCTTCCCCTCAATGTCCTGGCGAGAAACCAACTGTCCGCGCCGTTGAACCAGAAAAATCAGGAGCTCCATCGGTTTTTTTTCGAGCTTTACCCTGCGTCCCCCAAGGCGGAGCTCGTAACGGCCCAGATCAAGCTCGACATCATCCAACCTCGAATGGGTCCGGGAACGGGATTCGATGGATAAGTCCATAACCGCCAGCCGGCTACGAAGATACACCAAAAATACACAAAAGTGATTTCAGCCCTATTGCAACGTCATCGGAATCGCGGCATATTGTCTTCCCATAAGTCGAATCACGAGAATCAAGGAGAACAGCTGATGAAACGGAATCTATGCTTGTGCTTGATTTTGGCGCTATTTGCGGGGATCTGGTGGATGAAGCAGGCCAGCAGCTTTGGTGTTATGGCTGCTGTCGCCGCCGAAAAAAACGTGTTTACACCCGATGCAATTCAATATGGCCCCGCACCATCCTTTGTGGCGCCGGGAGCGCAACTGGCCGTACTGGAAGGCAATCCTCTTGCATCCAGCGGGGACTATACTGTGCGTCTGAAGATGCCCGATGGATATCGCATCGCGCCGCATTGGCATCCCCTGCGCGAGAATGTCACGGTGATTTCAGGAACGTTTAAAGTTGGAATGGGAGACCGTTTCGAGGAGAACCACATGCTGAGCTTTCCCCCGGGCAGCTTTGCCTATCTCGATCCCAGCATGCACCACTACGCAATGGCCAGTGGCGAGGTGATCGTCCAGATCCACGGCATGTCACCGGTGCAATTCAACTATATTAATCCCGACGACGATCCTGCCCGGAAGAGATAGTCACGGCTCGACTATTTCGGCGTGGCAGGAGTCGTCGCGCTGGTTTTCGGCTGCTTGGCGATGATCTGATCTTTGATTTTGTCGTAGGTGGCTTGCGGAATAATTTTCTTCTGCACCAGGTCAAGCTTCGTGCGATACGGCCGGCCGGCAATGATCTTTTGCGAGTAGGCATCGCCAATACCGGGTAAGGCCTTGAGCTGATCGGCGGTGGCAGTATTGATGTCGAGCTTGTCGGCCGCGACAGCCGGCTGCATCGCATTCATCTCGGGAACGCTTCCGGTTTCCCGTGTGTATTGCGCAAAAGCACACGGCGGCTGGATGATCGCTAAACTCGCCGCAAAAACCAACGAAAGAGCCAATACCCAAAGCTTGCACGTAGTCTCTAGCCTCATCAATCCTCCTCCGCAAATCCTCAGCACGTCGCTCCGTTGTTCAGATCCATCGGTTTTAACTGGCAACTGGGCTCAGGCGTAAATTCCGCGCTGGCGGATGGTATAGGCCACCCGATCAATAGCCAGCATGTACGCCGCGATGCGATTATTCACCTTGTGCGTCTCGGCGTAGCGCACCACATCTCCGAAAGAAGAAATCATGATCTCTTCCAGTTGCTCGTTCACCACCGACTCTTTCCAGAAGTAGCCTTGGCGATCCTGCACCCACTCGAAGTATGAAGTGGTAACGCCGCCGGCGTTCGCCAGAATGTCGGGAATCACGAAAACGCCCTTGTCGGTTAAAACATCGTCGGCAGCCGAAGTAGTGGGGCCGTTCGCGCCTTCAGCCAGGATGCGGCATTTCACGCGATCGACATTGCGCGACGTAATGACGTTCTCCGTCGCGGCGGGAATCAGAATCTCGCAATCGGTGGTAAGCAACTCGGCGGCATCGTATGCTTCCGCGCCCGGGAAGCCGTGCACGGTCCCATTTTTCTGGCGGAACTCAACCAGACCGTTCAGGTCAATCCCGTTCTTGTTGTAGAGTCCTCCGCCCACTTCCGCGATGCCTACAATTTTGTAGCCGGCTTGATGCATGAGGTGCGCAGCGTTCGAGCCGACGTTGCCGAATCCCTGCACGATCACGCGGCTGCTCTCGCGCGACAGCCCCAGCTTCTTGATGGCCTCATCGCACACCACCATCACGCCTCGGCCGGTAGCCTCGCGGCGTCCGCGCGAACCGCCAATGTTGATGGGCTTGCCAGTAACGCACGCAGTCACGGTCTGCCGCATGTGCATGGAATAGGTGTCCATCATCCACGCCATGATTTGTTCGTTAGTATTCACGTCGGGAGCGGGCACATCTTTTTCCGGCCCGATAAATTCAATCAACTCCGAGGTGTAGCGCCGCGTCATGCGCTCAATTTCGCCCATCGACATTTTGTGCGGATCGCAGATCACGCCACCTTTTGCGCCGCCGAAAGGAATATTGACCACGGCGCACTTCCACGTCATCCAGCTCGCGAGTGCGCGCACCTCATCGAGCGTGACGTCCGGTGCGTAGCGAATCCCGCCTTTCGCCGGCCCGCGCGCAATCGAGTGCTGCACCCGGAAACCGGTGAAGACCTCGAGATGCCCATCATCCATTTGCACGGGAATGTAGACCGTAAGCTCGCGGTTGGGATAACGCAGCACCCGCCACAAGCCGTCATCAAGGTTGAGCTTCTGCGCAGCCAGGTCAAAGCGCGCCCGCTGTGATTCCCATGGATTACTTTCTTTATCGATGTGCGGTGGGGCGATCATCGTGGTCATAAATGAGATCTCCGGAATGATTGCGATTCGAGGCGTTGACCGGTGCTGGGACGAGTTCCCAGCGCGAACGGCCAAACGTTCAGAGTATATGAGCCGGGATGGGAGAGAAGCAAGGCGGGGAGTCCAATTAGGTCACGTCTAAGCCTCCGTCGCCCGTCTCCTTGACGGTACCCCCACCACCGAATACTATCAATCGGCTTATATGAACCCGGATCCCCTGATCGGCCAGTCCCTCTTGCATTACAAAATTGCGCGCAAACTGGGTGCGGGTGGGATGGGGGTTGTTTACGAGGCTCATGACTCCCAGCTCGGCCGCCGCGTGGCGCTGAAATTTCTTCCGGCCGAAATGGCTCAAGACAGCCAGTTGCTGGAGCGGTTTCAGCGCGAGGCGCGTGCTGCCTCGTCATTGAATCACCCGAACATCTGCACCATTCACTCCATCGAACAGCACGAGCGCCGGCACTTCATTGTGATGGAGCTGCTGGAGGGGCAGACCCTGGCGCAGAAGATGGGCCGGCAGCCCATGGAAATGGACAAGCTGCTGCCGATCGGGCTCCAGATCGCCGATGCCCTGGAATCGGCCCACGCCAAAGGGATCGTGCACCGCGACAGTAAGCCGGCAAATATTTTCCTGACCGAGCGCGGACAGGTGAAGATTCTTGACTTCGGCCTGGCGAAAGTGAGCCCTGGCGAAAACGCTCGCGGAACTGCGGTTGAGCAGGGGGAGACTCTCGGCTTTGGAGGCGAACTGACTTCGCCGGGTGCACTGGTGGGGACGGTTTCCTATATGTCGCCGGAGCAGGCTCGGGGGCAGTTGGTGGATGCACGCACGGATATTTTCTCGACGGGCACCGTGCTCTACCAGATAGCCACCGGAACACTGCCGTTTCAGGGCGACACCTCGGCAGTGATCTTCGACGCGATTCTGAACCGGGATGCCAAACCGGCTGCCGAAGTAAATCCTCTGCTGCCCGCCGAGTTTGTACGCATTCTGGAGAAGACGCTGGAGAAGGACCGGAATCTACGCTGCCAGACGGCGACAGAGCTGAAGACAGACTTCATCCGGTTGAAGCGCGACCTTGAATCCAGCGCACGGCGCACGAGAGAGAAGACCGATTCCGATTCAGGCGTCCAGAAGCAAGCCGTTAAAAAATCCGTGGCCGTTTTGTACTTTGAAAACCTGAGCGGCGCGAAGGAAGACGAGTACTTGCGCGATGGCATCACCGAGGATGTGATTACCGAGCTTTCAAAGATTCGCGGACTGAACATTTTTTCGCGCCCTACCGTTCTCGCCTACAAGGACAAACAGGTGACGCCCGGGCAGGTGGGCCAGCAGTTGGGTGCCGCTTATGTTCTTACGGGGACGTTGCGACGGGCTGGAGCACGGTTGCGCATAAGCGCGCAGCTGGTGGATACGCACACCGATTTCCCGCTGTGGTCGGAGCGTTTCGACCGTGAGATGAAAGACGTTTTCGAGGTTCAAGACGAAATGGCGCGCAGGATCGCGGAGGCTCTGCGCGTGACGCTCTCCCCAGAGGAACTTGAGGCTTTGGCGGTCAAGCCCACGGAAAACCTGCAGGCTTATGACCTGTACCTGCGCGGCAAGCGCTACGCGCGACGGCAGACGCGGCAGGACCTGGAGTTCGCGCTGCAAATGTTCGAAAACGCAGTGAGCATAGACGCGAGCTTTGCTCTGGCCTATGCGGCGAGCGCCAATGCCTGCGCCATGTTTTTTTGCAACTTCAGCCGCGATCAAGTGTGGGTGGAACGCGCCCGGGAGGCCTCTGGCAGAGCGGTAGCTTTGAGATGGGATCTTCCTGAAGTGCAGGTCAGTCAGGCGTGGGTGCTCTACGCAGCCGAATTGCATGATGAAGCCGTCCGTATGTTGAAGAAGGCCATCGAACGCAAACGCGATTGCGAGGGCGCTCATTACCTGCTGTGCCGCGCGCTATTTGCCGCAGGCCGCTACCAGGAAGTGGTTGAGCTGGCGGAAACAGCCGTGGAAGCAAGCGGTGAGGACTACAACGTTTACGTACCCATCCTGAACTGTCTGGGCGCGATAGGCAAAGAAGAAGCTCTCGGCAACATGCGGCAGCGTAGGATGGCGGCGCTGGAAAACCATTTGAAACAGGTGCCGGAAGATGCGCGGGCGCGCATCTTGCTGGGCAGCGACTATGCTTATCTGGGACGGGCGGACGACGCTTTGCGCGAGCTCAACTTGGCGGTTACGCTGCGGGCCAATGAAGCCTCGATTCTTTACAACGCGGCTTGCCTCTACTGCAAACTGAAGAGAAAGTCGGATGCGCTGGATGCCCTGCATAAATCCTGGGAGGCGGGGTTCAAAGACGCGGCGTGGGCTCGACGCGATCCGGACCTCGTTCTTCTTCACGATGACCCGGAGTTTAACCGTTTGTACCCGGAAAAACCTGTGCCCCAGCCGTCATCCGGCTCCCGCTAATTCGACTGTCGATAAGACCCTGTAATCACCGGAGGCGACGGGGTGCTCTACAACTTAATCTCCATCCCCTCCGACGCCGCTCGCACCTTGGGATAGTAGTTGCGTGCTTCGTGCACAACTTTGTCGATCACCACATCAGTGTGCTCGGGATCGTGATGAAAAAGGATAAGCTCTTTGGCGCCGCTTTCCATCACCACGTTCACGGCTTCGCGCCAGTGGCTGTGTCCCCAGCCGCGGCGGTGGGCTTCGTATTCTTCGGGCAGATACTGCGCGTCGTAGATTAGGATGTCCGCGCCTTCGGCCAGCTTGCGTACCGCCTTATCGAAAACGGCATCGCCGGGCTCGTTGTCGGTGGCATAAACGAGGATTCCATCTTTGGTTTCGAGACGGAAGCCCATACATCCCTGCGGATGATTGAGCCACGCGGTCTGTAGCTGGACGCCCTCATCGATCGTGGTGCGTCCGGCCTCGATGTCGTAGAAGTCGCGCTTGGCTTGCATCTGGCCGATATCCACCGGAAAGTAAGGCGCCGCCATCTGATCGGACAGAACTTGTTTCAGGCTGCGTGTACGGTTGGAACACTGGAAGAGGAACCTGTTCTCGGGGTTGGCGTATAGCGGACGGAAAAATGGCATGCCCTGAATGTGGTCCCAATGAAAGTGCGAAACGAAGACATGCGCGGAAAACGGCCGCTCGCCGAATTCGCTTTGCAATTGCTGGCCGAGCACGCGGAAGCCGGTGCCGCAGTCAAAGATATAAATCTGGTCGCCGAGGCGCACTTCGACGCAGGAGGTATTACCTCCGTAGCGCATGTTCTCGGGTTGTGGCGTTGGCGTGGAACCGCGCACGCCCCAGAACTTAATCCGCATAGGTTCGTAAAACGCACGGGGCCCGGCTGCTAGAGAACGTCCCTGTATCTTCCGACGATAGGCGCGCGCTCGTCAATTGCCTGGTTGGTTCACCCGGTTACTATATTGCAGACCCACCATATCAGCGAACGCGCTCGTTGCTTCCCCTATAATGAACCCGAGGCAGCGCCGGCTTGAGGCAAGCCTCGTCCTTCATACATGCCCTACGTTCCTCATGGTTAACCCTGATTTCAAGGAGTTCTCGCGCCTGGCGCGTTCAGCAACGCTGGTGCCGGTGGTGAAATCGGTCAGCGCCGATCTGCTTACGCCGGTTTCGGCCTTTCTGACGATTGCTAAAAACGAGCCGCACGCGTTTCTGCTGGAGTCCGCCGAGCGCGGCGAACAAGTAGGCCGCTACACTTTTCTGGGGGTTCGCCCCTACATGC
>JBAPQU010000621.1:0-13954 GCA_049280795.1 Candidatus Sulfotelmatobacter sp. | reverse complement strand
CCCGGCGTTGGTGAGGGTAACGACCCGAGTTCCACTGATGCTACCGATTAGTTGGCTGGCAAACGTGAGCGACTTGGTGGACAGGGTGATACTCCCTCCACTCGCGCCCATGCCCGATAAAAAGACCGGAGGTGCAACGACGTTGCTTGCCACAACCATCGTTCCCATCCGAGCCCAGGTAGCAGAAGGCGTAAACGTCACCGTCACGCTGCAGGTGCCTTTCGGCGCGATGGAACCGATGCAATTGTTGGTCTGCGAGTAATCACCGCTGGCCGTGATGCTGCTGACGACCAGATTGCCGTTGCCTGTGTTGGTAAGCTTAACTGCCTGCGTGGGGCTGTTTTCGCCAACCGTCTGCGAGCCGAAACTCAGGTTGGGAACGGACCAGGTTGCTATCGGCGCCGTGCCGGTTCCACTCAAAGTTACGACCTGTGGACTGCCGTGGGCATTGTCCGTAATCTGTATCGTTGCTGTTCTAACCCCTACCGCCAGCGGAGTAAATACGGGCCCGAGCACGCAACTTCCGCCCGCGGGCAGGCTCTTACCGCATGGATTGGATGGGGTCGAAAGAGGGGAAAAATCCAGACGTTCGGCTCCGGCGACCACAATACTTGTGAAACTCAGAGTCGCCGAACCCGTATTGGTCACGGTCACAGCTTTCGCAGCGCTACTGGTACCGAGCGTCTGCTTCCCAAAGTTCACGCTCGAGGTTGAAAGAGTTACCGTCTGGCCTGCCGCGGAAATTGAGGCAACAAGCGCCAGAAGGGCTTGGCAAGTCGCCACTATGAATGATTGACGCATAGAGTGAGAGCGCATATTAGCAACGATGTATTAGCCGCGTATTAAAGATACGATTCGGAGGAAAGGTAAAACGAGCGAAGCTACCGCACAGGTTGTCTCGCTAAGGGGAGCAGAAATCAGTTTCAAGTTTCTTCGATTCTGCATCATAGGTCAAGAGTCGAAAGGCTCCAAGAAACTTTCCGATTGCACTCGTCGCTTTTCGCAGGTGTGAGAATGGCGCGGTGGACATCCAATCGGAACCCGACCTTTACTTCATTGGGGCACGAGGCGAACAGCGGCTCAGGCTGGCTCGCGTCAGCTCCCGTCATTTCACCTTGCGACTATCGGTGGCTAGCTCGACAAATTCGGTGAGTGTTTCGTTCTATGGAGGCTTTTGGCCTAGACCTGCAACACGTCGCCATCGCGTGCCACCATCTGGTAGAGCACTGGGCTCACGATACGGCCCAGGAATAGCCGCGAGATGAGTCCGGCCACAATCACGATGGCAAACGGTTTCTGTGAGTCGGAACCCACGCCAGTGGAAAGCGCGGCGGGCAGAAGACCGAGGCAGGCGACCAGCGCCGTCATCATGATTGGGCGGAGGCGGATCAGCGAACCCTCAAGCGTGGCTTTACGGATGCCCAGCCCTTCGAGACGGAGCTTGTTGATATAGGAAACGTCGATGATGGCGGTCTCGGCCGAGACGCCCAAGAGCACGAGCAGGCCGAGAACGGAGGAGACGCTGAACGTCGTGTGCGTGAGCTTGAGCGCCAGCAGAGCCCCGACCGGTTCGGTCATCACCACACCGAGGACCACGGTGAACGGGAACTTGAAATTGCCGTAGAGTGCGAACAGGATGATAAAGATCAGGAGAATAGCGAGCGGGGCGATCACAGCAAACTGCTGCCGTGCCGCTACATATTCGCTGTATTCGCCGCCCCAGTCGAGCCGGTAGCCCTGCGGCAGTTTTACGGACGACTCGACCGCCTTCTGCGCCTGGCTGACGGCGCGGGCGAGGTCGCGCCCCTCGATACTGAATTGGACTCCGATGTAGCGCGAATTGTTCTCACGATAGATGAACGACGCGCCGTTGCCCTGATGAATGGTGGCCAGCTCGGAAATCGGAACCTGTTGTCCGGAAGGAGTCGGCACCAGCAGATTGCCAATGGCGTGCTCGCTCGATCGATATTCAGGCTTCATGCGCACCACCAAATCAAACAGCTGCTCGCCCTGGATCACCTGCGTGGCCGCCTGGCCGCCCACTGCGGCCTGGATCACGCCCTCGACATCGGAGACATTGATGCCGTAACGCGCGATTTTTTCACGGTTCACGTCGATCTGCACGCTGGGCTGCCCCAGTTCACGCACCACGGTGAGTTCGGTGAAGCCGGGCACCTGCTGCAGCACGCGCTTGATCTCGACCGCTTTGTCTTCGAGTACTTGCAGGTCAGGGCCGAAGATTTTCACAGCCAGCGCGCTCTTCAAGCCCGTGAGCGCTTCATCCACAGCGTCTTCGGCCGGCTGCGTGAAATTGAAAATCACTCCCGGATACTGCTCGACTTTTTGCTGAAGATCCTTGGTCAGGTCAGCCTTATTGTGGATTGACCCCCGCCCCCACGTCGCGTCCTTATAGGGCCTCAGCCCGACGTAAAACTCGCAGTTGAAGAACCCGGTGGGGTCGGTGCCGTCGTCGGGGCGCGCCAACTCCGAGCCGACCTCGGTGACCATCGGGTAGGACATGAGGATCTTGCGAATCTGCGGAGCGAACTTGGCTGCCTCCTCGAAGGAGATGGTGTAGGGCATGGTCGCGCGGACCCACATGGCCCCTTCGTCGAGGTGAGGCATGAACTCGCCCCCGATGAAAGGAATCAGAAGCAGCGAAGCGGCGAAAATGACGGTGGCCAGAATCATTGTAAGATTCGGGCGGTCCAGGCACCAGCGGAGTTCTGCGGCGTACTCATCCTTTAGCCAATCGTAGGCTCGGTTCGCATTTTCCTTCACACCCTTTGTGAACCAGTAGGAGGCGAGCACGGGAACGAGTGTCAGGGTGAAGATCAGCGAGCCGAGCAGCGCCCAGGACATGGTTTCTGCCATGGGGTGGAAGAGCTTGCCGGACGGCCCGCTGAGCGCATAGATGGGAATGTAACCGGCGAGGATGACGGCGATGGAGTAAAAAATGGGCCGGTCCACGTCGTGCGCCGCCGCGATGATCACTTCGTGCAGTTTGTACTCCTGCCCGTGGCGAGCAGACAACTCGCGGTGGATGTTTTCCATCATCACGACCGTGCCGTCGATGATAATTCCGAAATCGATGGCGCCAATCGATAGCAGGTTTGCCGGGATGCCGCGTGCGTGCAGGAAAATGAAAGAAAACAGCAGGCTCAACGGAATGGTCAGAGCCACGATGATGGCCGCGCGCACGCTGACCAGGAAGAAAATCAACACGATCAAGACCAGAGCCATGCCGAGCAGCAGGTTGTGCTCCACCGTGTCGATGGTCACGTGCACCAGATCACTGCGGTCATAGTAGGGCCGGACTTTCACGTCATGCGGCAGGAGGTCGCGGTTGATCTCAGTAGTCTTCGCCTCCACTCGTTTGAGGACGTTCTGCGTTTGCTCGCCAGTGAGCATGAGGATGACGCCTTCGACCCTGTCGTCATCGTTCTGGAAACCGAATTCTCCGAGGCGAGGAGCGTGGCCGATGGTGACCTCGCCGATGTCACGGACGCGCACCGGCACGCCGTTGTTGTTCCCCACGACGATGTCGCCGATGTCTTCGGTCTTGGTTACCAATCCAAGTCCGCGCACGTAGAAGAATTGCGAACCCTGCGAGTAAAAGCCGCCGCCGGCGTTGGCATTGTTGGCAGCCAGGGCATTGAGCACTTGTGGCAAAGGAATGTGGTAGCTGTAAATCTTGGCGGGATCGAGCAGCACCTGGTATTGCATCACCGTGCCGCCGAAGCCGGAATCGTCGGCCACGCCCGGCACAGACTTGTAGGCGCGCTCAATCACCCAATCCTCGTAGGTCTTCAGCTCTTGCGGCGTGCGATCCGGGCTTTCAATCACGTAGCGATAGACGAGGTTGGATGGGCTCGACAGGGGCGCCAGGCTGCCGGTCACGTTAGGCGGAAGAATGGCGGTCGAGAGCCGTTCGAACACGACTTGCCGGGCGAAATAATCGTCCGTGCTGTCCTCGAACGTCATGATCACGTCGGACAAGCCATAGAGCGAGATCGACCGCATGAACACCATGTGCGGCACGCCGTTCATTTGCAGTTCGATGGGCAGCGTGACCAGTCGCTCGACTTCCTCCGCCGCGTGTCCGGGCCACTGCGTAATGACCTCGACGAGCGGCGGCGAAAGGTCCGGGTAAGCGTCCACGGGCATTCGCTGAAATGAGAGCACGCCGGCAACGATCACGAGCGCTGCCATCGTCAGGATCAGGAAGCGCTGGCGGAGCGCGAATTGAACAATGTGATGAATCATCTCCGGTTTAGTGCGCCTCAGCGCTGGAGCGAATTCTGGAATTGCAGGAAAAGGCTGCCGTCGCCGACCACGTGGTCGTTGGCTTGCAACCCGGTGAAGATTTGCGTTTTTCCGTCCTGGCTTTCGCCGAGCGTGACGTCGCGCCTTGCGAACTGTCCTTTTCCGGTCTGCAAATAGACGTAAGGCATGTTTTGGTCGTCGCGCAGCACGGAAGCATTAGGGACGAACAGCGCATTGGAAATCACGCCGGCCTGAACCTGCGCCGTCACATACATTTCCTTCTTCAGGCGCTCACCGGGATTGGGAGCTTCAATGCGCGCCTGGAGCGTGCGCGTGTTGGGGTCAAGCGCGGGAGAGATGTATTCGATCTTGCCGCGCACCACACCGGGATACGACTCATTCTCAATCGTCACCATGTCACCGACGTGCACGTAGGCCACGTCGTTCTGGTAGATGTTGACGAGAATCCACACCGAACTCATGTCTGACAACGTGAAACACTGCGTCGCGCCGGCCGCCAGCAATTGTCCCGCGGAGCACATGCGGTCCACCACTTCTCCAGCCACCGGCGAGTACAGTGGGATTTCCGGTGAGGGTGGCTTGGTGACAATCGTTTCCGGGTCCGCTATGCCAAGGATGCGGATGGCATCGGCGCTGGACTCAAAATCCGCTTGCGCCTGCGTGCGGTTCGATTCGGCTTGCTCGAGGTCGGTCTGGGCAATGGCGTGGTGCGCATAGAGGTCTTGCGCGCGGCGGTAGAACTTGTCCGCGAGCTGGAAGGCGTCACGGGCCTTAAGGTAAGACGCGCGCAGCAGAGAGTAGTCCGGGCTGGCGATGTAAAGCAGCGGCTGGCCGGCGCGCACCTGCTCACCCTGCACAACCATAACGCGGCTGACCGGCCCACCCACCTGCGTGATCACCGGCGTGGTCTTGAAGTCGTTGTACTCGACCGCTCCGGTCAGGCGGAGTGTCCGCGGCAGCGGCCCCTGATCCACTGTCACCACCTGGATGTGAGCCATCTGGTCGGCGGGCAGCGTGAACAGCTCGGCTTTGGACGCGCGACTTTCCGCCGTTGAGAACGACGTCATCTTGCTGGCCTGTTCTCCCGCTCCTCCGCAACCGGCAAACATTGTAATGATCGCGGATACGGCGGCCAGCGCAGCACATGGCTGCCAACGACTCTCGCGGACGTTCATGGCAGGTTCCTCGTCCCCACCGCTTCCTTCAGTTGCTCCAGAGCGGTCATATAAGAGGCCAGCGCCTGGCGATAGGCCAGTTCAACGGATCGGTAACTGCGCTCGGCATCGAGAAAATCCAACAGGCTGGCGGCGCCACGCTTATACGCATACTCGCTGATGTCAAGCGAATCCTGCGCCTGTTTGCGATACCCGGAAGTATAGAGTTGCACCACTTCGTCATTGCTCCTCACCGCCTCGTAGGCATTGGCAACATCGGAGAGAACCGTGTCGCTGGCCGCTTGTTCCTGCTCTTGTGCCTGCGTGAGAGCGTAACCGGTACGCGCGATTTCTCCTTGATTGCGGTTGAAGATCGGCAACTCAAAATTCGCAAAGATCGATGCTGTGTTTTCGCCGGATACGTGCGTAAAGTCGTACGTGCCGTTCACGTCCACCTTGGCGTTCGCTTTGGCCAGGAGGATTTGACTCTGTGCCGCCGTTATCCCCAACTCCGCGGCGCGGAAGTCGGGACGCTCGTGCATCGCCTTCATCTGTAAGTCTTCCTCATTCGCCTTGAGCGGCTGATAAGCCAAATCGCCAATCACGTCAAAATCGGCCGGTACCGCGTTGTAGCCCAGGAACTCACGCAATCCGACAAGCGCCTGCACCTGGGCCAGACGGGCAGAGGACACGTCGGTCTGAAACTGCAGAAGCTGCAGCTTGATCTTAAGATAATCGCCCTCACTGAGCGAGCCCGCCTTGAGTTGTGCCTCGCTAATGTCGACAGTCTGCTGGAAGCTTTGTAGATCCTGAAGTGCAAACCGAAGTGTGGATTCCGCCAACAACACGCTGACAAACTGCTGGCCCACATTGAAAGCCAGGGTTCGTGCGGCGTCGTTGACTTGGGCGCGAGTGACGGCTGTTTGATCGCGAGCCGCTTGCAGCCGCCGTTGCCTCTTGTGGCCACGTTCAAACAGGTACCCGATGCCAATATCGAACTGCTGAGTCTCGTTTAGATTGTCCCCAGAAAAATCTTGCGGACTAAAAAAAGGGATGAATTGGCTATCAACCCCAAGAGTCGGATTGGGGCGAAAGTTCGCGGTAATCTCCTGGGCCTGATTCTGAAGAATCAACGTTCGCGTGGCTCTGATGGAATGGTTGTGCGCCAGCGCCAGATCAATGGCCTGATCAAGACTGATCAACGTCGTGTTCTGCCCGCTGCCTGCCCCCACTAGCAGGAAAAGCATCGCGGCGGGGGCGAGTATCCGAAAGTACCTGGAGCGCATAAGGGTTGAGATCAAAACACTGTGGCGCAACAGATGAACGGAGGCTGGAAAAACGAGCTCTTCGCCACGCTCCGTCGTCCTTATCATCCTCCTAGGTAAGACTGCGACTCAAGCCCAATGGATGTATTGTAATTCACCCTATTCACGATTCGCACCAAACTTGTGCTCCTCTCGCGGAAGGTGCCTTCAATCGAAAAATCGGGAGGATCATTGTCTAAAGTCAGATGAAGAAATGAAAACGGCTACACCCAGAAGTAGCAGCCCCGTATCGCGTTTCGGTCCGCGATGTGGTGACTTCCGGATTGGTCGGCTACTCGGAAGTTAGCCCGAAACGGGCTTCGAGACGATAAGCCTCGAACTCAACCATCATAATGGTGCGGCGTAGGATACCCCCCGAGATGGCACATAGAAAGACATCGAAACGCTTCAAAGCAGAGACTCAGCTATGCGGTAAACGACGACCTCGGATTGGAGAGCACCTGAGGTTGGTCAGGGCCCTAAGACGACCTCTCGGGAATCAGCGAGATCTCATTTTGTCCGATTGCAGACTTTCGGGCCGCGCATAACTTCCTGGTTGCC
Organism: Candidatus Sulfotelmatobacter sp.; assembly: GCA_049280795.1. Classification (GTDB taxonomy): domain Bacteria; phylum Acidobacteriota; class Terriglobia; order Terriglobales; family Acidobacteriaceae; genus Sulfotelmatobacter. Next base: position 6,648 of record JBAPQU010000621.1, on the reverse strand, counting down.
CGTGACTCAGGCTAAACTGGCAGCCGCCACACCGCTCCATCGGTAAATTCGAGCGGCGAAGTGGTGCTACTGGTTGACTATCCTTTATATACGCCGGCCGATGGTACGATCCCCTATGAAAAGAATCAGTGCCTTTTTGCGGCCTCTCGGCGTGCTCATGTTCGCCTCGTTGCTCTTTCAGGCCTGCAACGCCGTCAATCCGTTGTGTGGAAGCGCTCGTCCAGTCCCGATCATTGGATCCCTTTCCGCCAGTACGATTACGCTGGCTGAAGTGCAGCAGAGCTTTGTTCTCCATGTGTATGGCGCTAAGTTTGTTTCGTCCTCCGTTGTGGTCGTCAACGGAACCAATCTGAGCACTCTGGTCACAAGCAGTACGCAGTTGCAGGCCACGATTACTGCTGCTGTGATCTCCGCGCCTGGAACCGCTAGCGTGACGGTCAATACTCCTAGTGGGAACACGGGAGATGTGGGCTGTAGCAGCGGTGGAACCACCAGCGCGCTTGTCTTGACGATTACCTAACGGAAAGACCGCCCTCAAAGCTCCAAGGGCTCTGAACACTAGGTCCCACGACGTTTGGCACCCAAGGGATCTATCTGAGCTAGAATTTCGGCTTGGGGCTTCCGGGAGCTGAAAGCAGTTCAGTGCAATACCAACTTTGGCTGTATACATAACTATGACCTTCCTGCGCCGCATCGTAACGCTCTCTCGCAGCCGCAAGTTTGGGTGGGATCCAGAAGCCAGCTGGCCGGTTTGCGCTTTTGGGGCGATTCAACTGTCGATCGTTTTGCTCGCGCTGTTGTCGATGCAACCATCGCAAGCCTTCGCGGCGAATCCTGATCTGGAGACCGTGTTGACTGGCTCGCGCCAGCGGATTGAGAAATTGGACTACCGCGTGACTGGGCGGCTCACACGGGTGGAAGACAATGGCAAGCGCGCGAACTACAAGTTTGTCGCCAAGGCTCACTGGTTTCCCGATGGTTTGTACCTGCTATGTGAGATCTCGGGGCCGGGTTCAGAGAAGACGACCCTTCTTCTGCACATGAGCGTGAGCGGGCAACTGACCATCAAGGCCGCACTTCCGGGCGAGAAGAGCGCCAAGATTTTGCCCTTCGAACATTGGAACGACCCACTCGAGGGAACGGACTTTTCCTATGAAGACATGGTGGAGGGCCAGTTCTTCTGGAAAAATCAGGAACTCCTGGCGCCGGAGAAATACGGCGCGCGGGATTGTTTTGTCCTAAAGAGCAAGTCCGGCACGCAGGATCGCTCTTACTATGATTCGGTAACATCGTGGATTGACAAAACCATTTTGTACCCAGTGCACGTAGTGAAGACGCTTCACGGTACGGGGCAGCAGAAAGAATTTATTTACTACGGGCTGCGGCAGGTCGGCGGTGTTTGGTCTGCGTCGCAAGTGGAGGCAAAGTCGCAGGGCAAGCCCGGCTCCTCGATTCTTGCAATCGAAACGGGAGCACCAAATGCCAAGCTTGCGCGCAAAGATTTTGAGATCAATCAGGCGGGCGCGCAAGAGGAGAAAGCGAAATGAATCGAATCCCCCATACCCCTGGCGTCATGGGAGGAGTTCTTTTTTAGATGTTGCTATAGTCCCATGCAAGCCCCAAGGCCACCAATTCCAGTCGCCAGCGAGTTGCAATAGTGCCGGCCCAACTACCATCCGCACCACGGTCGCATCGATCAACACCGCAACGGCGAGCGTAAAGCCGAGCATTTGGACGACCAGAAAGCTTCCCACGGTGAATGCGGTGAAGACGGCAATCATAATTGCCGCGGCGCTCGTGATGAGCCCGGCCGTCCGCGCCAAGCCCTCGATCACCGCTGATCTCTCCGATAAACCGCGCCGCCGTTCTTCGAGGACTCGGGCGACCAGGAAGACCTCGTAATCCATGCTTAATCCGAACACAATGGCGAACGAGAGAATTGGCACAATCGGGTATACGCTGCCGGTTGGTCCATCGACCCCGAAGAGTTTGCTGCCGTGGCCGTCCTGAAAAACAACAACTAAGGCACCGAATGCAGCGCCAACCGAGAGCAGATTGAGCAGAACTGCTTTGACCGCAGCAAATAAAGAACGCAACCCGATCAGCAGCGCCAGCAAGCTCCCCAACACGACGCCGAGGATCAGCTTCGGTAACCTCTCTTTTACAACCGCGTCATAATCTGCTTCGAGCGCGGGAACGCCGCCCACGCGCAACATAGTGCCGGGCATGCCTGTCATCGCCGCAGCATCGGAGGAACGCACATCTCGTACCCATCGCACCTGTTCGTTGGGCGTAAGAGCGGTGGAGGGCAGCAGCTCAATCAGGGTAGCCTGGCCATCGCTGCGAAGAAAAGTCTTACGGATTGGCTCGGGCACATCGTTGACGGAATCCGCAGTGTCCGACATTCCCGTGAGGGTGGCAAGAGATAAGACCTCTTCTGCTCTCGGATCGCTTTGGAAGCGCTTCGTCAGGCGACTGACGGCAAGCCAGCCATCTGGTGAGAGCGGCGGTGATTGCGGCGGTAACTCGAGAATCACGCGGAGGCCCTGCACAATACCCGACCGCCCCATGCTTTGAAGCGTGTGCAGCGCTTGCACCGATTCGGCTGCGGATGGGAGCGAATTGTGGTCAGGAATTCCGGGAGAAATTTTTCGTGCCTGGAAAGCAAGAATCAGCAGCGGAATTCCCGCGGCAAGCAGAGCTATCCAGGGCCTGCGGGTTACGATGCTGCCCCACCACTCCCACCGTTTACTCTTGGCGCATAGACTCTTACTGTTCCACGCTTCGAATCGCCTGGTGGGAAGACGCACTCGTGCGGAATTGATGCGATGCCCCAGCAAGCCAAGCACCCAGGGCAGGATAAACGTACACAACATTACACTGAATACCGTCACCAGCAAGCCGGCAATCCCTATGGAGCTCAGTTCGCTAATGGGCACAATCAGCAGGGCGGAGAAACCGATCGCAACTGTCGTAGCGGAAATCAGCAGCGTTCGTCCGGCTTGCCCGGCAGCAATATCGGCGGCGCATCCGGGATCACAGCCTTCGCCCAAGGCTTCGCGAAACCGGCTCACCATCAGCAATCCATAGTCGATGCCCAAGCCGAGGCCGAGCATAGTCGCCAGATTCTGCACCAGAATCGACAAATGTAAATAATGAGCGAGGAGCGCCGCCGCACCCAGCGCCATCGAGATTGAGAGCACTCCAACGCCCAGCGGCAATAGCGCGGCTACAAGACTGCCGAAAGCCAGCAACAGCAGCACGAGCGTGACCGGCATCGCTCGTTCCTCGGCATGGGTGACGTCATCTGCACTTACCTTGCGGAGATCGAAGTTCAGCGGCGTTTCACCCGTGATCTCCAATTTGATGTTGGGATATTGAGACCGAAGCTGACCTTCCATCCAGTCTGCTTTTGCTCTCAGCGTGGGAACCAACGCCTCGATAGATTCATCGTGCGGGTTCAAACCCACGATGATCAAGGCACCCCCGTTGTCCCCAGTGAATAGAGGGTCTGGCCAATCCAGACTCGAGACGGCACCCGACACTCCCGGCACACTACGCAATGAACTGGTTAAGAAGCCCAATGCGTCTGCGCCTTTTGCTGAATCCGGATCGGGAATACCGCTGATTACCAAAACCAGGCGGTGGGCGTACGGAGACTGGAAACGCCGCGCCAGTTCCAGGTCAACTTTTCCGGATTCTCCGCCCTTGATGTGAACAGCCGTCTCCAGGCGGCGTTCGACCTTGTAGGAAAAAGGCAGCAACGCAAGCGCTATGACAAACCCCGACATCGCCAACCAAAATCGGTAGCGAGCGGCTCCCTGGCCAGTCTTCTTGCTTGGCTCGAGCTGGACGGTGGTCGGGGTCATCGGTGTGCGCCCAGCCAAAAAACCTCACTCCAGTCGAAAATTTCTGGTGACAGACGTACCCATGCCGCCGGTGAAACGGCGTGGGTCCCACTCCGGTAACTGTCACTTGTGCGAATTACAGTCGTGCTCTTTAGTGTCATGACCTGCGCTGTTGGTTGCAGCGCATGTACAACCAAAAACACGCACTGGGATTAAAAGGTGACTCCAAGGATGCCCGCCACAACGAATTGAACACGCATTTTAATCCCGGTAGATTGATGAGTATACTCGTTTCGAAACAGCTTCAAAATTACTGAAGTTGAGGCGTCCTTGACCGGAAGTTGTGAAGCTGAGCCTTGGCGGTTCCAAAGTTGTAACAGGTCGGAGCCTTTCATCCGGAAAAATCCCCGTGCAGCGCCTTGATGCGTGATCCAGCCAAGGAAGTATTCGCGGCAGTGGCAGGCAGAGATGGGCTTGTGAGGAGTGCGAACGGCCCAATTTTTCGGCAATTAGAAAATAGGGCCACTCGACTCGATGAACCCAAGCTCGTTCGGCTTTTCGCAAGTCCGATCTTCGTTGGTTTCGGTTTGTGTGCGATTAGTGTGCTCAATTCAAACGACCCGCATTCAAAGTCTCATGTCACTGCGCGGCTGACTGTCGGCGAGTGAGAAACCTCCGTTGCCTAGTGATTCCGCAATAATCCGTGTGCAATCGGTGGGCTAGAGTCGCAGCACAGAATGGCCGTTTTTCGACAGGGATCCCTAGCAGGACAGTCAGCCTCTGTATACGGCCACCGTGTATGCATTTCCTGTCCGCCTACAGTTGCCTTATACCTTGCAGTGGGATGCCAGCATCCAGCAGGGTTTGGGAAAGTTGCGCCCTTCCTTCCCCCAAAACGTGAAACATGCCGTGTTTCGCAATATTTCAAATGCAACCGGATGCGGGGAAGGAAACGCTGATGCCCAGGTCTTCAGATCGCTATAAGGTTTGCAGGAAATTCATCAAGTCCTGCATCTGGTGGTTCGAGAGGCCAATCTGGAAGCGCTGGTTGTAGAACCTTACTAGCTCATCGAGGTTCGCCGCGACTCCGTTGTGGAAATATGGCGCGCGCGCCGCAAGGCCACGCAGGATGAGGCCTTTGCCGCGCCCGATGTCGCTGCATTGCCCGGTGACGAGGGCTTTGCCGGGATCGGTTGTGTAGTAAGTAGTGCCGGCGAGCGGCCCTTGCGTGCATACTAATTCGAACACAGGCAGTGTTGGCGCCGACTTCAGTTCTTTCAGCGCGGCAATAATGTTTGGGTCCGTTTCATAGGCCAAGGAGTGGCCGTTGCCAATATCGAGCGGCAGAGGGAACGAATGATTGCCGACGTTGAACGTATCGTGACAGGTCGTACAGGTTCCGACGATCTGCTGGGTGCCTGTGGTTAGACCTGGGACGTTACTGATCGTGAGCGGTTGAGTATTGAAGATTTGTTCGCCGCGAGCGATCGACGCCTGCTGAGGATTTTTAGAATTCAGCCAGGAATTGTAGATTGTGAATACGTTCGGCGTGAACTGATGTCCTTGTGGATCGCCACCGAGAGAATCGTTCATTCCCGGATAGTAGGTTGGCATTTCCGCGGAGAGAAACTTGGCTCCTCCATTTGCGCCCCTCGTCAGATCTCCTGCCTGGAAGTCGAATAGCTGTGCCGAATTGAGCGCCATCTCGAAGGCGACAATCTGATTAAGTTGTGCAGTGGTTGGAGGTTGTGTTGCTTGCGCATGCTGCAGCGTCGCGTCGATGGCCTGCTGCATGAGATCGTTATTCAGATTTGTAGGAAAACTTGCTTGAACATTCAGCGGATAGGTAAGCGACTCTCTGCCATCGAACATCACAGCGCTCAGGAAGCCGAGATTGGTCGTCGGCAAAGGACGGCGATAGACCGAGACTGTCTCCTGTCCCTGCACATCGGTCGCCGTCGCACAACCGTAAGGGTCTTGCACGGCGCTGATCGTGTACTGAGGCGCCGATGAGTCAGTCGTGTTGGGTGGAAGGGTCAGCCCGATACGAAGGAGGCCGTAGTTCGCGGCGAGACTATTGTTTATCGGCCCGGTGGGACAGGTGGCGCCATCGAATTGAGCAAACAGTGGATCTTTGCCTCGCGTGATGAAGTAACGAAGCTGAGCATTGGTAGCGCTAAGGCCAAAGGCGTTGCCTGGCTGGTGACAGGTTGCGCAGGTGCGGCCGTTGGTACCGAGGCTCTGGAAGAACGGTCCGCTGAGGTCAACGCTGCCGGTATTGCTGTAAGTGCCTGAAACCCCGGTGAAATTGAGAAAGGGAAATAGGTTTGGAAGGTAGACGTCGGCGATGGCCGAACTCGTGGCAATCACTACGAGTAGGACAGTGCAGGCGAAAATCCGGCTGCGCAGCAATCCTCGAAGACTTTGAAATTGGAATTTGAAGAATTCACGTTGGCCAAACATTTGGGCCTCCCTGCCAGAACTTATCGATCCCAGTGAAGAGGCGGCGTCAGTCCCAACTAACGCCGCCACGATTCACTTCGCTTACTTACTCCAACTTAAGCTGCCCGACGTACCGACCTCATCAGGCTCTCTACATGGTTAATCGAAAACGGAAGGGAAAAGACGACACGCGGAGGAAAAAATATTCTTGCGCGCTTACTGGCTTGCCAATTCGGGACCGGCGAGTTGCCGAGCCGCCAGCGTATCGGGATGGTCGGTGCCGAGGCTTTTGCTGAGATTTCTGGCGGCTTGAACAGCAGCCGCACGAGCCTCATCGTGTTTACCCTGAGCATCCAGC
>JBAPQU010000620.1:0-2408 GCA_049280795.1 Candidatus Sulfotelmatobacter sp. | reverse complement strand
GCCTCGATCACCGAAGCTGCGTTGGCGCGGGTAATTCCCCCGATCGCAACGAGAGGTTTTCGAGTCAACGCCCGTGCCCGGCGCACGACTTCAAGGCCCACAACCGGATCGGGCCGGTATTTGCTGGAAGTGGAAAATACAGGCCCGATGGCAAGATAGTCCGCCGAAGCTTTGTCGGCTTCGGCTAGCTGCTGAGGATTGTGCGTGGAAACTCCCAGCCAAGAGTCCGGTCCAATAATCTTTCGCACCGATTCCGTCGAGAGATCCTCCTGCCCCACGTGGACGCCATCAAACTCCGCGGCCAGGCAGAGGTCGGCACGGTCATTCATGATGAGCCGCAAGTGTGGCGCGGGCACCCCCGCCCGCGAGAGCCGACGCAATTCCCGCGCCTGCTCCAACACCACACGCGCATTCCCGCCTTTATTGCGGTATTGCAGCAGCGTGCAGCCGCCGGCGATAAGTTCCTCCCCAAAGATCGCCAGATTTTCGGGAGTTGAGAAAAACGCCGCATCAACAACGGCATAAAGGCGAGGAAGACGAATCATGGCTAAAAGACTTTGGAGTTTTCTGGGTACTGAGTACTAGGTACTAGCAACTACTTCCCACTCTTCGCCAAAAATCGCTCGATAAACCCCGTATCAAACTTCCCAGCGCGAAAATCCGGATCAGCCAGAATCTTCCGGTGCAGCGGAATCGTCGTGAACACGCCTTCGACAATAAACATCTCCAGCGCCCGCGACATGCGCGAGATCGCCTCCTCGCGATCTTTACCGCGCACGATCAACTTGGCGATCAGCGAATCATAATACGGCGGGATCGTACCTTCCGCATACGCTGCCGTGTCCACGCGTACCCCAGTGCCGCCGGGTGGATTAAACGCCGTGATCTTCCCCGCCGACGGAGTGAACTTCTCGGGGTGCTCCGCATTAATTCTGCACTCGATGGCATGACCTCGATGCTCGATCGGACCATGCAGCACGTCGCTCATCTTCGCCCCGGCAGCAATCATGATCTGGCTCTTCACCAAATCCACGTCCGTCACCATCTCCGTCACCGGATGCTCCACCTGAATGCGCGTGTTCATCTCGATGAAGTGCAGCTTCCGATCCTGGTCCATCAGGAACTCAATGGTTCCCGCGTTCGTGTATCCGATCTCCGCCAGCGACTTGCACAACACCCCGCCAATCTCGTCGCGCAACTCCGGCGTGACCTGCGTCGAGGGAGATTCTTCCAGCAACTTCTGGTGCCGCCGCTGAATCGAGCATTCCCGCTCGCCGAGACTCACCACATTGCCGTGCTCGTCGGCCAGCACCTGAAATTCGATGTGCCGGGGATGCTCGACATATTTTTCCATATAGAGATCGCCGTTGCCGAACGCGCCCGCCGCCTCCGCTTGCGCTGCTTTGAATAACCCCGGAAGCTCTTCTTCGTTGCGCACAATGCGCATGCCGCGGCCGCCGCCGCCCGCCGATGCCTTCATAATCACCGGAAAGCCCACCTGCCGCGCCCACTCCACGGCCTCCCCTTCGGAGGCAATAATTCCATCCGAGCCCGGCAGAATCGGAACGCCCGCTCGCTTCATCGCGGAACGCGCTTTTTCTTTTTCCCCCATCAACCGCATCACATCCGGCAACGGCCCGATGAACTTGATCCCGCTGGTCTCGCACACTTCGGCAAAGTTGGCATTCTCCGCCAACAGCCCATAGCCAGGGTGAATCGCGTCCACGTTCGCGATTTCCGCCGCGCTGATCACCGCAGGGATATTCAAATAACTCAGCGCCAGTTGCGGCGGGCCAATGCAGATGGCTTCGTCCGCAAAGCGTACCGGCAGAGAATGCCGGTCGGCCTCGCTGTAAATGGCAACCGTGCCGATGCCCAACTCCTTGCACGCACAAATGACGCGCAAGGCAATTTCTCCGCGATTCGCAACGAGAATTTTCTTGAACATGAATAGTTTTACTGTCAAAAAAATTGTTGACTGATGATTGTCAATTGACGATTGAAAAAACTCCACCACGGATTCGTGGGTTTTCAATCAACAATCAAAAATCAACAATCAACAATGGTTTGCATCCTTCACTTCTTCGGCCGGATGGCGAACAACTCCTGTCCATATTCAATCGGCTGGCCGTTCGTTCCCATCTTCTTCACGATTTCGCCGGCCACATCCGACTCAATCTCATTCAGCAGTTTCATCGCCTCAACAATGCACAGCACTTGCCCCACTTCCACCATATCCCCAACCTTCACGAACGGCGGCGCGCCCGGCGAGGGCGCCTCATAGAGCGTCCCCACGATGGGAGATTTCACAATGTGCAGATTCTCTTCCGGAACGGGGGGCGCACTCAGCGCAGGCGGCTGTGCTGCAGGGGTTCCCGCGCTCTGATTCTGCCTGATCTCAGTAATCG
>JBAPQU010000619.1:0-6112 GCA_049280795.1 Candidatus Sulfotelmatobacter sp. | reverse complement strand
GATCATGATGCAATCCCAACGCTGCGCATGATGCGGCTCACGAAAGAAGAAATCGGCAAACGGGCCGAGGCCGTTGCTGCGCGAATTAGCAGCTCGAAGTTGAAAGTTGAAATCATGGATGGTGAATCGATCCTCGGCGGCGGCGCGGCACCATCTTCCGTTCTGCCCACGCGAGTGCTCGCGCTGACTTGCGAAGGCCTGAGCGCTGATGAATTGGCCGCACGTCTGCGTAGTTCCGAACCTCCGATCATTGCGCGAGTCGAAGAAGGCCGCGTAGTGCTGGATTTGCGAACCGTATTTTCCGCACAGGATGTTGCCGTGGCTGTGGCTCTGAACCGCATCGTTTCGTGACCTTCCCGCATCGAAGCAGCGTTGGCCCTCCTCTACACTATCGGACATTCGACCCGCGCCATCGAGGATTTGATCGAGACGCTGCACACTCACGCGATCAAAACGCTGGTGGATATCCGCGCCTTTCCCATGTCGCGACGGCTGCCGCAGTTCAATCGGGAATCGCTTGAAAAGAGTTTGCCCGCGGCCGGAATCCGTTATGTTTGGATGAAAGCCCTGGGAGGCTATCGCAAGAAAAGCCGCGAAGATTCCCCGCACATTGCACTCCGCAACGCGAGCTTTCGCAACTATGCCGATTACACGCTCACCCCGGAATTTGAGAATGCGATGGCCGATCTCATTGCGCTGGCCGAGGCTTCCCGCACCGCGTACATGTGCGCCGAGCGCGTATACTTCCACTGCCATCGCATGCTGGTTTCTGACTGGCTGGTCGCGCACGGACACGCGGTGATGCACATCGACGGGACCGGCCCGGTGAAACCTCATCGCCTCACGGCAGAAGCACGAATGCTAGAGGGCAAACTGATTTATCGTGGTGACAGTCTCTTTTAGGGCGTGGATGCAAGTATCCAGCGCTGCAGTTTCGCGGCGTGGACCACGGGAATCATGCTGATCATCTTTGGCGGACTGCCGGGAGTGGGAAAGACAACGATTGCCGGAGAGTTGGCTCGTCAGCTCGGCGCAGTGTATTTGCGCATCGACTCCATCGAGCAAGCCATCCGTGATTGCGGCAAGATGAACGGGCCACTTGATGAATCTGGGTATTGCGTTGCCTGCGCGGTCGCCAAAGACAATCTTCTCCTCGGTCGAACTGTGGTTGCAGATTCCGTCAACCCGCTTCGAGTGACTCGCGACGCCTGGGCTGAGGTCGCGAGTCTGGCCGGAGTGGGTAAGTTAGAAGTCGAAATTACATGTTCTAGTCCGCAGCTGCATCGTCAACGCCTGGAAGCACGTCCAGCCGACATTGCCGGACTGCGCGTAACGCGGGAAGAGGCTCTCTCCCGCGCGTATGAGCCTTGGAACCGTGAGCATCTCGTAATCGACACGGCTGCCACGAGCATTGCGGAGGCCGTCGCGGAATTGCGAAAAGCATTTGTGGGGCGAGCAACGTGAAAATATGATCGTCGGCACAGGCATTGACATTGCGGAAGTTCCCCGCATCCGGAAATCGATCGAGCGTTTTGGCGACCGCTTTCTAAAGCGAATCTATACCGCGGGTGAAATTCGTTACTGCGATTCTAAAGCCAATCGCGTCGAGCGTTACGCCGCGCGCTTCGCCGCCAAAGAAGCGGCGATGAAGGCTCTGGGCACGGGCTGGAGCCACGGCGTGCGCTGGCGGGATTGCGAAGTAGCGCGCCTGCCGGGTGGACGTCCGACGATTGCCTTTCACGGAAAAGCCGGCGAGATCGCCGCTCGGCTCGGCGTGAAGAATGCCGCGCTGTCGCTTTCGCACACAGTAGAGCAGGCCATCGCGCAAGTTATTTTGGAAAACTAGCCCGCAACACGTGCCCTGCTTTCTTCTGCTAGACTGGCCCATTCCGTTTCATCATGTCCACAACCATTCAGGCCGTCACGCCCCTCTCTTCGTCCGCTGAGATCCCCGAGCGCACGCTTCTCGTGGGCTTGGGCTTGACCAGTTTTGCGGCGTTATTGCTGGAATTGGCGCTCACTCGATTGTTCTCGGTGGTGCTCTTTTATCACTTCGCGTTTCTCGCGATTTCGATTGCGTTGCTAGGACTGGGCGCGGGTGGCGTGTTTGCATATCTTTTGAAAAAACGCCTGACGCGTTTTTCTACGCGCGCGCTGGCGGCGCGCCTGTGCATGATCAACTCCGTTCTGGTTTTCCTGGTGCTGGAGGTCGTGCTGCATGTGCCGGTCTCGCTTACGGTCACGGGTGAGAATTTTCTTCGGCTCAGCGTTCTCTACGTCGATTCATCGATACCTTTTTTCCTGACCGGATTATTGTTCTCGGTGGTCTTCGCCCGTGAAACGTGGCGCGTGCCGCGGCTTTACGGAGCTGACCTTAGCGGCGGAGCGCTGGCCTGCCTGGCTGTGGTTCCACTGCTCAACTTGGTAGGCGGGCCGAACACAATTCTCGCAGCGGCTGTAGCCATGGCGGCAGCTGGCGTGGTCTGGGCTCCATCCTCGGTCGCGCGCAAATTGGCGAGCGCATTGGCGACAGCGTTCGTCCTGCTAATCGCAGCGAACTACTCCGGCCGTTTGATTGACGTGGTCTATGCCAAGGGAATATTTCGCAATCCTGCCTGGGTGGAATTTGCGCACTGGAATGCACTGTCGCGCGTGGAAGTAGATCGACAGGGGCAAGGTAAGGGCATAGTTATCGACGCCGACGCGCAGACTTCCATCATGAATTGCGACCTGTCGCACTGGCGCGGCTCGCGATGTGAAGAGGATCAGATGTCGGCTCCGCCGGCATTGGCCAATGCTCTGCGCCCGCATGGAGAGTTCGCAATCATTGGCCCCGGCGGCGGGGTGGATGTGCTGCGCGCGGTCGCAAACGGCAGCCCCAGCGTCACCGGCATCGAAATCAATCCCATCATCGCCAACACCATCATGCGCGGGCGATATGCCGATTATTCACAGCATCTCTACGAACGCCCCGAAGTGCACATTCACGTAACCGATGGCCGCTCGTATCTACGATCCACGCCCCAGCAATTTGATGTTGTACAGATGACGCTGGTGGATACATGGGCTTCGACCGCAGCGGGAGCTTTCGCGCTCAGCGAGAACAACCTCTACACCGTAGAAGCTTTTCGCGAATATTTTGAGCATCTCAAACCGGATGGCATGATCGCCATCACCCGCTGGGAGTTTCAGCAGCCGCGCGAAGCGTTGCGCGTGGTATCGGTAGCGATGCAAGCGCTGCACACGCTCGGAGTCGCAAATCCCGCGCGCAATTTTATGGTGGCTTCGCAAGGCGCGCTTGACGAAGACGGAATTCCGGTGGTGGTGCTGGCGAAGAAGACGGCTTTCACCGCGGATGAAGAATCCGCGGCGCAGGCGTTCTTCGGGCAATACAAAGAGATTAGCCCGCTCTACCTGCCTTCGCAGCCCGGCCATAATCCTTTTTCCGACCTGATCGCGAGCAACGATCCTTACCGTTTCGCGCAGAGTTATGCCTACAACGTCTCACCGGTTACCGATAATGCGCCGTTTTTCTTCTTCACCCTCAAAGCCAGGCAGGTTCTCGGTGAGGCGGGAGTGGAACATGGAATCGATTGGAAGGTGAACCTGGGAGTGCTGGTTCTGCTTCTTGTGCTGGTCATTTCCGTGGCAGCCGTTCTGGGCTTTCTGATTCTTCCGCTGGCTCTGCGAGGAGGGCGCCACTCGCCGCTTCCCCTGCTTTATTTCGTGGCCGTCGGCCTGGGCTACATTCTGGTGGAGATTTCGTTTATTCAGCGCTTCGTACTTTTTCTTGGACATCCGACGTATGCGCTGACGGTGGTCATCTTTTTGCTGATGCTCTCGAGCGGCGCCGGAAGCCTGTTTTCGCGCCGCTGGCTGCACCGCACCGAAATGTGTTGGATGCCGCTTGTGCTCGTGATCCTTGCGCTGGTGGCCAACATATTTCTTCTGCCGCACTTCCTGCCCGCCTGGGTCGGATTGAACCTCGGCTACAGGTTCCTGATCAGCGGCTTGTTGTTGGTGCCGCTCGGCTTCGTGATGGGGATGCCGTTTCCTACCGGCTTGCGCGCTCTGGGCGCGCGCTCTGGGCTTGATATCCTCAACGGAGCGAGCACCGCTGATAATGCCGTGGAGTGGGCCTGGGCCATGAATGCGGCCGCCAGCGTGCTGGGTTCGGTGCTCGCTATGGTAATCGCTATCCAGTTTGGGTTGACGATGACGCTCGCGTGCGGAGTTGCGGCATATCTGACTGCGTTGTTGCTGCTCCCGGCTCTTCACCCGCAACGGGCATAGGCAAGTGCTCCGCTTTTGTTATGATGCTGCGAGGGCAGCCCGGGCATGGAGCTGTTCTCGTACATCGCTGCGACCGCGGTCTGAGGAAATCATTTGCCGAGCCAGAAGCAGCTCAAATGGTCGGAACTTCGCGTAGGGGTCACGGTCATCATCGCCAGCCTCGTGCTCGCGGTGCTTTTATTTCTGATGTCCGGCACCAGCGGCCTTTTCTCACATCGCATCACCCTGGTCTCATATTTCGATAATGCCGAGGGCCTGCGGCCCGGCGCGCCCGTGCGGCTTAGCGGCGTGGATATCGGCAACGTTTCGGCCATTCGCATTGTTGCCGACAAGGATAAGCAGATCACCCCCGTTGAAGTGATCATGAAGGTGAGCACGAAGTATGGGTTCAACCTGCGCCGTGATTCGGTCACGTCGCTCGATACCGCGGGCGTGCTCGGCGAAACTTACCTGGATATCGACAGCGCGCAGGCCGTCGGTCCGGTGGTGCGGGATGGCGACACGTTGACCACGCAAGTTCATCCTGACTTTAACGAAGTGGTGCGTTCCAGCCAGAGCACGCTGCAGAACATGGACGCGCTGCTCAAGCGCGCCGACCGCATCCTGGCCTTCGCCGAAAGCGGCAAAGGGTCGATTGGCAAATTGATTTACGATCCCACTTTGTATAACCGGTTCTCCGAGACGGTCGCGGATTTCCAGGGAATCGTCGATCAGATCGCCAAAGGAAAAGGCAGCCTGGGCCAGTTAGTAAACAGCAACGACGCTTACAACAAGTTCGTCGCAACCCTCGACAAGATGAACGGCGTCATCGACGACCTGCAGGCTGGCAAAGGTACAGCCGGAAAATTCCTGAAGGATCCTTCTCTCTACAACAATGCCAACGACACCATCGCTAACCTGAAAAAGGTGAGCGAGGATATTAATTCGGGCAAAGGCACGGCCGGTAAGCTAATTAACGATGAAGAGTTGGCCAAGAAGATAGATACCACGATGACCAAGCTGGCCGCGCTCACCAGCGATCTGGAAGCGGGCCAAGGGACTGTGGGAAAACTTCTCAAGGATGAAACGCTCTACAACAACGCTAACCAGATGCTCACCCAAACCCAGGATCTGCTGAAAGCGTTCCGCGAAAATCCTAAGAAATATCTGAGCATTAAGCTGCACATTTTCTAGCGGCATTTAGTAATTGGAAAATTTGGTGATTGAGTAATTGAAAAACTCCACGCACAGGATTTCAAATTACTCAATCACCAAATTTCCCAATTACTAAATTTTCTTCAGTGTTCTCCAATCCCGAAGAGCGCGCCAAGCAACAGAATCGTCAGCACTCCAAACGAGATTGCTCCGTACTTCCAATCTCTCTCGCGCAGAAAAAGAATTCCCGCAACCAGTACGCGTACTACCGGTGTTGCCAGCATCAGCAGCACGCCGGCGCGCTCAATCCCGGCTGGAATGCGGCCGTGAATGAAGATTCCGACCAGCAACCCAGTCAGCATGATGAAGAAACATCCGAATGCTCCCGCGCGCAGCACCCATGCAACTACGCGGTCGAATTCCGGTTCACGGACCTGGCTCATGCCGCGCCTCCCGTAAGCAAGTGCACGATGAGATGGCCGGCGAGATAGAGCATGATTGCAACCAGCAGATACACAACATATTTCGTGTGAATGCGCGGCGCCAGGCGCGCTCCCAGTAACGATCCCAGAAAGACGCCCACAGCCAGCGGAGCAGCTACTCCCACAAGAATATCTCCGCGCCGGTAATAGACGATGGCGCTGGCAGCGGCCGTCACGCCAACCATGAAATTCGAAGTGGCTGT
>JBAPQU010000618.1:0-1565 GCA_049280795.1 Candidatus Sulfotelmatobacter sp. | reverse complement strand
CGCGGCGGCGCACTCTGTGCTACCGCTCGTGGCATGAGCCCGCCACGCTTCTCTGAGTTGAGTTCGTATTTTCAGCGCTGGATTTAGAGAAGACAGCGGGCTTTGCAGTACCAGCGCAACCGCGTGTCCGCGCAGCGTACGCAGTTCGCGTTCGGATAACTGCAGTAGTTCGGAGTCTTGAAATCGAATTGTGCCTTCGGCCAGCGCCCGTTTCTTATCGAGGAGGCCAAGGATTGCCATGGCGAGCGTGCTCTTGCCCGAGCCGCTTTGTCCCACGAGTCCCAAAACCTCGCCCCGCCGGATTTCCACCTGCACATCACGCAGAACTGGTTGCTTTCCCGAATAGCGCACGGAAAGGCGCGCCGATAAGAGAATCTCGTTCTGTGGAGTCGATGACATGCTGTTCGTGATTTCAGATGGTTAGTTTTTAGATCCGTGGTAATCCGTGTAAATCCGTGGCAAAAACTTGTGCTACTTCGCTGCTACCGTCAGCCGTTCCGCATTCCAAAACGTTTGCGGCGACAAAATAACCGGCGCCGCGCCGTGCACCGTGGTTGAAACTGCGGACAAGGCATTCTTGTTAATCAGGAAAATAAATGGTTCCTGTTCGACCACGATTTCCTGTACTCGATCGAACGCCTCTTTCCTTTTCCTGGCATCGCTCGATGACGCCTGCGCCCGCATGAGGCTGTCAATCTCGGCTTCCCAGGGGGTTTCCGGAGTTTTCTGCTGCGGATTCCATTGATGGTTTTCCGAAGAGCTCAGCCACACATTCATCTCGCCGTCCGGATCCAGATCCACGTTCGTCAAGCCCAGAATTATGGCCTCGTAGTCGAAACTCTGCGTCATGCGTTCGATCAGGGAAGGGAAGTCAAGCGTGACCACATTTACGTGGATGCCAATCTTCTGCAGGTCATCCTGGATCAGCACGGCCATGCGCTCCCGTATTTTGTTGCCTGCATTTGTGATAACCGAAAAGACAACTTCATTGCCGTCTTTATCTTTCAACGCGCCATTTTCCATGCGGAAGCCCTCGCCCTGCAGTGCCTTCAAAGCGGCATCAGGACTGTATGGTTGAGGCTTCAGCTTGCTGTCGAACCAGAATTTATTCGCCGGGGAGAATGGTCCAAGCGCAGGCTGCGCATGGCCGTGGAAAACGATGCGGCTCAAGTCATCGCGGTTGATTGCCTCCGAAATTGCCCGCCGGAAGTTTGCTGAACGAAACCAGCTTTTCTTATAGTTGGGAATCGGCGATTTTTCTACCTCGTTGAACCAAAGCTGCTCGCTATCGAGCGACGGACCAGCATCGTGCACCAGTTGCGGCGAAGTCTCTGCGAGCTTATCGAAGTATTCGCTGTCCAGCGAATTAATCAGGTCGAGTTCTCCGCGCTTGAAGTGCAGCATCTCCACATCGCGATTGGGCTGTATGTCCAGCCGGATCGAATCGAGATAAGGCAGCTTCCGTCCCTGCTCGTCCGTCTTCCAATAGTTCGGATTGCGGTTCAAGAGCAGCGTAGCGCCCGGTTTATAGTCGGCAACGACAAATGGCCCGAGCACCGCCATTT
>JBAPQU010000617.1:0-5707 GCA_049280795.1 Candidatus Sulfotelmatobacter sp. | reverse complement strand
GAACATGATCGACAAGGACGAGTATCCGCAGATGGCTGAGCTCGAAGCGCGCTGCGTGCACATGTTGGCGGATTTATGGAACTCGCCGAACGCCGCGAACGCCATGGGTTGTTCGACTACCGGATCGAGTGAAGCGGCCATGCTGGGCGGGCTGGCGCTGAAATGGAGGTGGCGCAAGAAGCATGAGCAGGCAGGCAAATCCACAGAGAAGCCGAACTTGATATGCGGTCCGGTGCAGGTTTGTTGGCACAAATTTGCGCGGTATTTTGATGTGGAGCTGCGGCAGATCCCATGCGAGGGGCGGCGATTGCTGATGTCACCGAAGGAAGTGATTGCGCGCTGCGACGAAAACACAATTGGAGTCGTGCCGACCCTGGGTGTGACTTACACGCTGCAGTATGAACCGGTGGAAGATGTGGCTACCGCGTTGGATGATTTGGAGGAGGAGCATGGGCTGGATATTCCAATCCATGTGGATGCGGCTAGCGGAGGGTTCATCGCGCCTTTTATCCATCCCTCCGTGGTTTGGGATTTTCGAATCGAGCGGGTGAAATCGATTAACACATCGGGACACAAATTTGGTCTGGCTCCGCTCGGCTGTGGGTGGGCCATTTGGCGGGAGGCAGAAGATCTGCCGGAGGATTTGATTTTCCGGGTGAAGTATCTAGGCGGCAACATGCCGACCTTCGCGCTCAATTTTTCGCGGCCGGGAGGGCAGATTGCATCGCAGTATTACAATCTGGTTCGTTTGGGACGGGAAGGGTATACAAAAATCACCAAGGGCTGCGCGGATGTTGGGATGTGGTTTGCCGATCAGATCAAGAAAATGGACATGTTCGAACTTGTGTATGACGGACGCGGCGGGGTTCCGGGGTGCACGTGGACGATTCGGAAGGGTGAAGAACCTGGGTTCACTTTGTACGACCTTGCTGACCGTTTGCGCGTGAAGGGATGGCAGGTTCCGGCTTATCCCATGCCGGCGAATCGGAGTGATCTGGTGGTGCAGCGGGTTCTGGCGCGTTTAGGGTTGAGCCGCGACTTGGCCGGTTTGTTGTTTGAGGATTTGGAGCGGGCGGTGAAGCATTTTGAAAAACATCCGGCGGCGCAGCCGCTTACGCGGAAGAGTGCGGGCGGGTATCACCATAATTGAGGGGTGTTATTCGCGCGCAATCCTCCGGAGTTAAAAGGTTTGCGGCAAAAATCGAAGATGGGCTGCAGCGCCTAAAGGCGCGATTGATCAGGCACCGCTTGCGGTCCGCCTGAAGGCGTCCCCTGATACGAATCTTAGCTATTGCAGCGCTGAAGCGCTGCGCCACCCAAAATCACCACCCCAAAAATCGCCATCCAAAATCATCCAGCATCAAGTTCTAGCCAACGGTGGGGGCGGGTTGCCCCCACAAAAGCCGCCGGGACGGCGGCGCTACAAATTCTCTTTCTTCGCGCCGTGCTTTTTCATCTCTGTCGCACATTCGAGCGAACTAACTTCAGCGAACTTAAAGCGGGTCGCCACAAGATGTGACTAGACGCATTGGTGTGCTCGGGCTAATCTCGGTCCCGTCGTCACCAACACAAGGAGGTCAGTACCATGGCGGACCAAGAGAGCGAACTGGAATTGGAACTTGAAGACGAGTTCCACGAGGGCGAACTCGAAGGCGAAGATGAGGCAGGCTTGGAGGGCGAAGGCTGGCTCGGCGCCCTGGGCAACATTGCTGGCAGCCTGCTCGGTGAAAGCGAAGATGAATTCGAAGCCGAAGACGAATTCGAAGATGAATTCGAAGGCGAGCTCGAGGATGAAACGGCCGGCGAATTTGAGGATGAGTTCGAAGCCGAGGAAGAATTTGAGGACGAGACCGAACAGTTCTCCTTTGGAAGCTTTTTCAAAAAAGCCCTTCCTGTTCTTAAGCAAGTCGCCAAAGTTGCTGCCCCGATTGTGGGTACGGCAATTGGTGGACCGCTCGGCGGCAAGCTGGGGTCGATGGCTGCCGGCGCTCTCGGCGAAGGGGAATTTGAAGACGAATTCGAAGACGAGTACGAGGACGAGGCGGAATCGGAAACGGCGAACGAGATTGCCACTCATCCGCTGACGCACAATGAGGCCGTCGCCGAGATGATGGCGGAGGCCGCATCGAACGAGGCGAACGAGGGCGAAGCGGAAGCCATGGCTGGAGCCGCGGCCGCAACGGTGATCTCTCCAAAAGACCGCAGAGCTCTGCGACGTATTCTGCCGCATCTGACGCGGGGCACGGCGATCCTAACTCGCATTCTCCGGCGCCGCCGCAGCACGCGGGCGGGCGTTCGGGCAGTGCCGACGATTATGCGGCGCACGGTAAAGAGCCTGAAGCGGCAAGCCGCCAAAGGACACCGCATCACGCGCAAACGGGCGGGTCGCACCGCAGCCCGGCAGATCCACCGTGTACTGGGGAATCCGAAGGCGGCCTCGATGGCGATTCGGCGGAACCGGAAAATCAGCCGCGCCTACAAACGTCCGCGCCATCTGCGCCGGCGCTTTTCAGCACGGCGCCGTCGCAGCAGCACTGTGATTTAGCTAAGACCGACTTAGCTAAACCGATTTAGTCAAACTTATTTGGTCAAACCGACACGGTGCCGAGGCAGTTAAGTTGAACCCACTTTTCGCAGGAGGCTTCATCATGGCATACGAGAGTGAATTGGAAGCCGAGCTCGAAGACGAGTTTGAAGCGGAACTCGAAGACGAGTCGGAAGACGAACTGGAAGACGAGGCTGGTCTGGAAGGCGAAGGCTGGCTGGGCGCCCTGGGAAACATCGCCGGCAGCTTACTCGGAGAAAGCGAAGACGAGTATGAGGCCGAAGATGAATACGAGGGAGAAAGCGAAGACGAGTACGAGGACGAGTACGAGCTCAGCCCGATCCGCAAAGTATATCCAGACGCCGTGATGGAGCACCTGGGTGAACTCGCGGCCGAAGCCGAGAGCGAAGACGAGGCTGCGGAGCATTTTCTGCCGCTTATTGGCATGGCCGCCAGCAAACTGCTGCCGGTCGTGGCGAAGGCAATTGCGCCGATGGCGAAGCGGGCGCTGCCCAAGATGGCCCGGGCGGTGACCAAGGCGACGCCTCATCTGACGAAAGGAATCGTCAAGGTGGCCAAGGCGCTTCACCGGAATCCGCAGACGCGTCATCTGCTGAAGGCGGTGCCGGCGATCGCTCGACGAACGGTGGGGAAGGTCGCTCACCACGCGGCTCGAGGCGGACACGTAACACCGCACGCTGCTGTGCGGCACCTGGTGAAACAGACTCGTCACGTACTAGGCACGCCAGGTCATCGAGCGCATGCGCTGCGCCACCATAACCATCTGGAGCGCAAGTTCCATGGACGTCTCGGACGCGGCGTCGGGTACGGCGGTGGGCATGTGGCGCATCCGCACGGGCACCATGGTTGGCGTGGTGTGCGGGGCTATAGAGGCCATGCCGGAGTAGGTCGCGTGTCTCCAAGATTCGTCGGACGACGCAGTGTCGGTGGCATAGCTCGACCAGGAGTGGGCGTACGTGGGCATGCGGTGGGCGCGCATCACGCGCGGCATGGACGGGCTGCGGGCGGAGGATGCGGTTGCTCGTCTTGCGGCTGCCCGTGCTGCGGCCGCTGAGTGCATGTCGCTAAGTGAACGAAGTTAACTAACGCTCCTTGAGGGGAACGATAAGGTGAACGACGATGGCGACGCTGCCCGAAACGCTGCCGGAGACAACTATGCGGATGGGTCGGCCTCGGCGCAAACGACCAAGAGTCGTTGCTGGACCGGCCCCCGTATTGTTGCCCTGGCTGCGGGCGCAATCGATTAATGTAACGCGCCACGCTGCCGCACTCCGGCCCTTTAAGCGGGAGGAGTTCGGCACCGGAGCAGCGATGCCCTCGGAAGGCCACATTCAAGTGGTGAACCAGCTGATTACAAAGTTGCGGCGCGGGCTGCTGAAGATGTCGGAGCATGTTCACGTCGCAATTGGGAAAGCAAGCGCGCGACCGAGTTCGCCGCGATTGCAGCGGGTGGTGTCGCGCAAGGACAAAGCTCACCGCTGGGTGCAGGGAATCGAGAAGATCTGGGATTTTTACTTTGAGCTTTTCGGCCAGCGTTCGGGAAAGTATGGAGATTGGCTGTTGAGCTGCGACCGCATCGCGATGGATTGTTACCAGGCCGCTTACACGGGGTTGGGTGTGGCAAGGACGGTGCCGGCGCCTCCGCCGTTTTGTTATATGAAGACCGGCTTTGCGCCGGCGACGATCCGGCGCGGCATTCGGATGCGGAGATTGGGTAAACAGTTCAATCCTTTTCCGCTGATTCAGTTGCCCTACCACCGGCTGGTAAATCCGTGGACGCTGGGCGCCGTAATGCATGAGGTCAGCCACAATCTGCAGAGCGATCTGGGGCTGAATAAAGATATACCGCGCCAGGTTGGACTGCGATTGATGGATGCCGGCTTGGGGAAGTCGGTTTCGTCGGTGTGGGTGAAGTGGAACCGCGAGATGTTCGCCGACATGAGCGCGCTGTTGCTGGGCGGGCCGGAGGTAGTGGGGTCGTTGATGGATGTGATTGGGCGAGCGCCGGGGGCGGTGTTCAGCTTCAGGGCGAGAGGGCCGCACCCTACGCCTTACCTGAGGCTGCTGATCAGTGCGGAGATGTTGCGCCGCATGGGTTTTGAGCGGGAAGCGGAACACTATACGCGAGCGTGGAAGAGAATTTACCCCAACCCGCACCGTGGGTCGATTCCGAAGAAGGTACTCGCGACTTTTCCCAGGGCGTGCGCGCTGGCGGTGGACACTATGTGCTTTCGGCCTTACCCGTCGCTGGGGAACAAAGGTTTGTCGCAGGTATACCGCTTCGACAAGAAGGATACAGCGATGGTGGAGGAGTCGGCGAAGCGGTTGGCGGCGGGAGTGGATCCCGGAATTATCCCGGAGCGGTTTTTGATTGGGGCAGCGCGGGTTGCGCTGAATCGGCGACTGGCGCGGCCGGGAGTGATTACCGAGAATTTTTACAAGGAACTGGTCAGGAGATAGCTGTGGCATTGGAAGCGACATTTCGCGAACTGCCGGTTTGCCTGCATCGGCTGCACGACGCGGTGAACGAACTCCAGGTCACGCTGGGAGATAAGCCACCGGAAGACGAATCGGCGATGGCAGATGGGGTGGAAACGGCAGTTCTTGACCTGATGGGAATTTTGCACGAAGCGCGGCGAGCTGCGCTGGAAGCGCGGAAGGCGGTGGGGCATCCACCGGATCTTGACCGGGCGCGGCGGGAGTTGACGCGATGCAACGAACGTTTTCATCGTATCGAGCAGGAGTTTGCGTCGGAGCTGGTTTCGTACGAGAAGCTGAAAGAGCTGGCGCGGCTGGGAACTGAGCGGCGTGTGTGGCTGCCCTGGGTGACCGCGGTGAAGCAGGGAATCGAGCAATGCCGCCCACCGCTTGAACAAACGAGCACCGCTCTGGCCTTGTGCTGGCAGGAGTTAGCGGAGCGGCTGGGGATGATGAACATCTCGATGCAGGCTACGAATGTTGGGCAGCAGATCACGATGCCGCGATCGAGAATCGAAGATTTGGAAGCGGAAGGCGTTACTTGAACAGCCGCAGTCTTGGGCACCAAATTGGCGTATCGGGCAACCGGCGCCTTGTATCAACCGCAGACCGGAACAGAGAATGACCGTGGCGGAAGGAGACATACCATGCCTCTCACAGTGA
>JBAPQU010000616.1:0-4708 GCA_049280795.1 Candidatus Sulfotelmatobacter sp. | reverse complement strand
GGTCACCGCCGCCTACCGGCGCGGGTCCTCCCTCGCGATTGAAGTTTGGCTCATCGTCGGGGAAATCGCCGCCGCCTTCGATGACCATCGATCCAGTCAACACGGGAGCGGGAGCCGCTTCGACTCCGCCAGTCGACTCAGCTGGCGGTGCGCCATCGCCGCCGCCCATTTTTGCGCGCTGCTCTTTCAGAATCGCTTTGCGCGAGAGACGAATGCGATTGCCTTCGACCGCGAGCACCTTCACCAGCACCTGATCGCCTTCTTTCAACTCGTCGCGCACATCGGCGATGCGATGCTCCGCCACTTCGCTGATGTGCAGCAAGCCGTCGGTGCCGGGAATGATTTCGACGAAGGCGCCGAAATCGGCGAGGCGCGTGACCTTTCCCAGATAGGTTTTTCCTACTTCCGCCGTAGCCGTGAGATCGCCGATGATCTGCAGCGCCTTCGCCGCCGACTCCTGGTTGCTCGATGCAACTTTGACCAGGCCGGAATCTTCCACATCGATCTTGACTCCGGTTTGCTCGACAATCGAGCGAATCATTTTGCCGCCCGGCCCGATCAGGTCGCGAATCTTATCGACCGGAATCTGCACGGTGTAGAACCGCGGAGCGAAGTCGGAAATCTTTTCGCGTCCGGCAGTGATGACTTCTTCCATCTTGCCGAGAATGTGCAAGCGACCGCGCTTGGCCTGTGCCAGGGCTTCGCGCATGATCTGCGAAGTGATGCCGGCAACTTTGATATCCATTTGCAGCGCGGTGATGCCATCTTTTGTTCCGGCAACTTTGAAGTCCATGTCGCCGTAATGATCTTCCGCGCCGGCGATGTCGGTGAGGATGGCATACTGCTCACCTTCTTTCACCAATCCCATGGCGACTCCAGCTACCGGAGCCTTGAGCGGAACGCCCGCATCCATCAACGAGAGCGACGCGCCGCAAACCGTTGCCATCGACGATGATCCATTCGATTCCAGAATGTCGGAGACTACCCGCATCGCATAAGGCCACGACTCCTGCGACGGCAGCACGCCCGAAATCGCACGCTCCGCCAGCGCTCCGTGTCCAATCTCTCGACGTCCCGCGCCGCGCATAAATGCAACCTCACCAACAGAAAACGGCGGAAAGTTATAGTGGAGCATGAAGCGTTTCTTGGCTTCGCCTTCGAAGCCTTCGAGGCGCTGCATGTCGTCGCTGGTGCCGAGCGTGGTGGTGACCAGGGCTTGAGTTTCGCCACGGGTGAAGATGGCGCTGCCGTGGGTGCGGGGCAGGATGCCGGCTTCGATCCAGATGTCGCGGATTTCGTCGAAGGCGCGGGCATCGGGGCGACGCTTCTTTTCCAAAACTTCTTCGCGGAAGATACGCTCGCGGAGAACTTCGTAATATTGTTTTAACTTCGCGAGGGCCTTTTCGTCGTCCTCGGGAATTTCCGCCTGCAGCTTCTTCTTGATGTCTTTGACCAGCGTGTGGCTCTCGGCCTTCGGGTGCTTCTTGGTATCGAGCGCATCGGACAATTCCGCGCCTACTTTTTTCTTCAGCTGGTCGTAATACTTCTGATCGAATTCCGGTGGGGTGACTTCGCGCTTTTTCTTGCCAGCCTTGGCGCGCAGGTCGTTGAGAGCGGCGCAGATCTTTTTTACTTCGGTGTGGCCGAATTCGATGGCGTCGACTACCGTCTCTTCGCTGACTTCTTTCGCGCCCGACTCGATCATCACGATAAAGTCGGAGGTACCGACGACCATGATGTTCAGAGTGCTCTCGCGCATTTCATCGTAGGTAGGGTTAATGACAAAAGCTCCGGCGACCTGGCCGACGCGGACTGCGCCGATGGGGCCGAGGAACGGAATATCGGAAAGCGTGAGCGCGGCGGATGCGCCGTTGATGCCGAGCACGTCGGGATCGTTGCTGCTATCAGCGGAGAGCACGAAGGCGATGACCTGCGTCTCGCACTTGAAGCCTTCGGCAAACATCGGACGCACGGGGCGATCGATCTGGCGGCTGGTGAGCACTTCGCGCTCGCTCATGCGGCCTTCGCGCTTGATGAAGCCGCCGGGGAAGCGTCCGCCGGCGTAGGTGTACTCGCGGTAATCCACGGTGAGGGGAAAGAAATCGATGCCTTCGCGGGGATCGGCATTGGCGGTTGCGGTGGCGAGGACGACGTTATCGCCCTGGCGGACCACGGCTGAGCCGTGAGCCTGCTTGGCTAATTTTCCGGTTTCGAATGTGATTTGTTTGCCGCCGGCGAGGTCGACTGTAACGCTGCTAACTTCTGGTTTCATGTTTCATCCTTCTTATAGTAGTCAGGAGGGCGGGCGCGCATTTCCGCTTTCGACGTCGGTGTTCTGTTTGGGATGGAAAGGCGCGTTCAGCCATGGGGGTTGAACAAGAAAAGCGGCAGCCATGAGAGATGGATTCCGAGGCAGGCTCGGAAGACGTCTTCGATAATACGCACGGTGTGAATTGGCTCAATGCAGTACCGGCTTCTAGACGAAGGCGGCGTTCTCTTAGATACTGTGTCGGGAAATTCTTCCTTGGAGGATCTCTTCATCGGAAGAGATCGTTCTTAAGATGAGGGTGGATGCCTAATCGCATCCCACTTCTCGCAAAAGACGCGAGAAATGGGGCACCCCATTTCCCATTGATTACTTGCGGATGCCGAGCTTTCCAATGACCGTCTTATAGCGCTCGGAATCGTATCTCTTGAGGTAGTCGAGCAAGCGACGCCGCTTGCTGACCAGCATGAGCAGGCCGCGGCGCGAGCCGTGGTCCTTCTGGTGCGTTTTGAAGTGGTCCGTCAGTTGGCCAATGCGTTCACTGATGATGGCGATCTGAACCTCGGGACTTCCCGTGTCAGTCGCGTGCGTCTGATACTGGTCGATGACGGATTTCTTTTGCTCTCTGGCTAACACTAACCTGGTGCACTCCTGTTCTAGTTTCGATTTATCGTTGTGACAGTAGTGAGGATAACAGGCGGAGGGTGGGAGTGTAAAGGCGAGGGGTGGAGAGGAACGCCCCCATCCGACGTTCTTGATATCTACGGGATTGCCGTGATCTTTTGCGTATCGATTATATTTCTCTAACGGTCTGATGTCGTAATTCCATACAGACGAGCGACCACATTGGTCATTCTTGTTTCGCTCAACGTATTGGCCGATCAGCGACTTGAGCTCACTGACTGCATTGACGCCAAAGAGCTATTTTATTTTTTCGAAATGCCTACTTGAAACCATACGGTCAAACAATTCGATGCCGGCCCCCGTATGCGGCCGTCCGAGGAAACCACTCGAACTTCCCACCACGCAATGCCGTTACGTAATGGAGAATCGAATCCGGCGGATCGATGGCCTTACGCAGCGAGGAAGTGCTTGAGGAGGAGTGCGGTTCCGGCAGGGTTTTCTTCCGGGAAAAAGTGGCCGCCTTTCATCGCTTGTCCCTGGGCGGCTGGAGCCCATTGCCGCCAAATGCCGAGTGGGCCGCCGTCTTTTGCGTAGAACGTGTCGAGCGGGCCGCCTTCGGCCCAGAGATGCAGCATGGGACAATCGATTCGCCTCGACGCTTCTTTATCGGCACGATCATGTTCCACATCAATCGTGGCGGCAGCTCGATACTCCTCGCAGATTCCGTGAACCCGAGCCGGTTCGCGAAAGGTAGAGACGTATTCTTCGAGAATCTCCGGCCCGAAGGAACCCTGGCCAAAGGGATTACGGAAGACGGCTTCAGGCGCGCCGAGAAGATACTTCTCTGGAAGCGGCTCCTTCTGCGACAGCAAAGTCCACGGCCAGTAGGTTTGCGCAAAGCGCGCATCGGAGCGGCTCCAGGCTTCGAGGATGGGAATAACATCGAACACTGCAAGTCGCTCCACGTTCTTGGGATGATCGAGGGCCATCCGGTAGCTGACGCGTCCTCCGCGATCGTGGCCAATCAGCGTGAAGGTCGGAAAGCCAAGCCTGGCCATCACTTCCACCAGTTCCTTGGCCATGGCACGCTTCGAATAAGGAAAGTGGTCATCGGTAGAAGGGGCGATCCCACTCTGTCCGTAGGCGCGCAGGTCCACGCAGAGCACAGTGTGAGTTTCCGCAAGCTTGGGCGCAAGGTAGCGCCACATCAAGCTGGTACGCGGGAAGCCGTGCACCAGCAAAATGGCTGGTCCCTTGCCATACCGGCGCACGAAAATCGTGTTTCCTGAAACCTCCACTAGAGCGGTCTCGTACGGACCCGGAGCCGGTGCAGCTTGTGCTGGGTTTTGCGCGCCTGCAAATTGGCTGGAAGAACCTTCCAACAGAACCCCGAAAGATGCGCCTGTGAGGCGAGATGACTAACCACCAACAACTTTACTCCTCTGGCTAATTTTCTCGCAACTGCGGGCCGGGGCAGACTCTCACAGCACTTTTGGCCGAGCACGGAATTCTCGGAGCTAACGGCGGCGTATCCTGCGGACCCGCGGAGAAAAATCTACTTCCAGGCACTTCGGACACGGACAACGAAAAGCTCGGTCGTTGGGAAACATGATGTGGCCGCAGTTGTTGCAGATCATGCGGCCGTTGGCGAGAACGGTCATGGGGTTAAATTCTTTTTCGATTACGCAGTAGGGACAACGAGGTTGTTTGTTCATCACCGTCGATGGCCCATCCGAATTCGTCGCGGCCTAGTTGGAACTATAGAGACTATTTGGGCCGGGTGAATGTTCGGCATCGAACGGAGAGATTGAGACTGTC
>JBAPQU010000615.1:0-5574 GCA_049280795.1 Candidatus Sulfotelmatobacter sp. | reverse complement strand
AAAGGCTTGGACAAGACTCCGCAATTCAAACAAACGGTCAAATTTGCCGAGATGCAGATTCTGACGACAGAACTGCAGCGCTCGGTACAGGAAGATGCGGACAAAGTGTCGGCCACCGAGATTGAGGAGTATTACAAGAAGAATCCTGAGGCCTACGAGCAATTCTCCCTGGACCGGCTGTTTATCCCCCGCTTTAAACAGGAGCAAGAGGAGAAGATCAATTCGAAAGACAATGTGAAAGAGGAGAAGCCGCCCGAGGACCAGCAGAAGGCCAAGGAGGCAGATGAGAAGGCGGAGCAGGAAAAGGGTGAGCAGGAGATGAACAAGCTGGCGGATAGCTTGCGGGAACGGGCAGCCGCCGGGGAAGATTTCGCCAAGCTGCAGAAAGAAGCGTTCGGCGCAGCGGGTATGAAAATGGATTCTCCGACGGTAAACCTGCCCACAGTGCGGCGCACGGGTTTGCCGCCCGCACACTCGTCAGTATTCGATCTTAAGACAGCCGAGGTGTCGGCGCTTATCAGCGACAACGGCGGACACTACGTGTACAAGGTGGTGAGCAAGGAAGTTTTGCCGTTGGATAAGGTAAGCACCGAAATTCACAATACACTGAAGACCCAACACTTGAAGGACGCGATGGAAAAGTATCAGAACTCCTACCACACGGAGACCAACGAAGCCTACTTTGGACCGCCACAACCGATGGGTGGACGTCCTCCGGGGCAGATGCCGCCGCACATGCCACATCCCCCGATGGCTCAGCCCCAGGGTCAGGGAGCTGGCGCGGCTACACCGCAGCAGGCTGCTCCACCGGCGGCGAATGCGCCGGCGCAACCGGCTCCTTCGTCCAAGCCGAACTGATGCCGAGCACCAAGCCTGTCGTCGTGGTCACCGGCATTGCGGGAAACCTGGGCTCAAGGCTGCTCCCGATGCTGGGGGACTTCTCTGTGATTGGGGTGGATTTGCATCCACCCCAAACCAATCTGCCGGTGCAGTTTGAGCGTCTGGATCTTGGGGAAGAATCCTGCACACGCACGCTTTACGAACTGCTGCGCGACACGCGACCGGTGGCGGTGGTGCATCTCGCGTTCGTGATCGATGCAGTGCGCAGCGGCGTACTGGATGCGGAGCGGATGTGGCAGATCAATGTGGCAGGCACGGCGCGTGTGATGGAAGCCATCACGGAGGCGAATCGCACCACGGATTTCGGGACCAAGCAATTTATATTCCCCGGCAGCGTGGCTGCATATGGTCCGAATCTTCCGGCACCCGTAACAGAAGAGTCGTCCATGGCGGCACATACTCTGCCTTATGCCATTCATAAGAAACAAAGTGACGAGGTAGTACAGCAGCGCTCAACGGCTCTGCGCGGGTGTAGCGTGTATATTCTCCGTCCACCTATTTTCGCCGGAGCCAGCGTGGAAAATTATTTACTGGGAGCGTTTCGGGGCACACCCAACGGAAGCGGTCCGCGAGCGGAAAAAATGCGCAGCGAGGGCAAGCGTCTCCCTTGCATGCTGCCCTATGGGCAACTGTATCTCGACAACAAAATTCAGTTTGTGCACGTGGACGATATGGCGCGGCTCATCGCGTACATCCTTCACCGCGATCCGGAGACGAAACGGCTCACCATCCTAAACGTAGCCGGACGCGGCGAGCCGCTCACCTTCGGACGATGCATTGAGATTGCGCAAGCCAAACTGGTGCGCGTACCGGGAAAGTGGGCCATGCATCTGGTGCTGAAATTTTTGTGGAAGCGGCGGATCTCGGCGATTCCTCCGAAAGCGCTGCCTTATATGACCGGTGAGTACATCATGAATACGGACCGGCTACGTACTTTTCTGGGCAAAGAGTACGAGAATGTACTGCATTACACGATCGCCGACGCATTTGCGGACAGCTTCAAGACTTCATCCACACCTGTCGCTGACACGGCCGCGCGCTAGCGAATCTTCCCGAAGATTTCATTTTCTTCCGCGATACAAGCCTGCTATGCCAAATGTGTAAGGAGTCCAACTGGCTTCGCGAAAACCGGCGTGGCGCATGCGCTCTAGCATCTCATGCGGCGCAGGAAAATGTTCGACTGAGTTTGGCAGATACGCGTAAGGTCCGCGCACACCGGAAACCATCGTGCCGACACGCGGGAGGACTTGTTTGAAGTAAATCCGATACAGATGGCCCATCAACCCCTTGGGCTCACTGAAGTCGAGGATGCCGCACTCACCCCCAGGCTGCAGAACTCGCGCGATCTCACGAAGGCCGGCATCGTAGTCCGCGAGATTGCGGAAGCCGAAGGCTGAAGTCACCAAGCTGAAGTGGTGGTCCGGAAACGGGAGACAAAGCGCGTCGGCCTCGATCCAGCGCGGCATTGCCGGCTTGCCGCTTTTAGCAGGCTTGCCAGACTTTGAATGTGCACGCCGCAACATGGCGTGGGAGAAATCCGCGCCTAATATCTGTGGGCGGGACTTCCCTGCTTGCTTGCGCAAGGCGAAAGTCATGTCCCCGGTGCCGCAGCAAAGGTCCAGTACACGGGAGTTTGGCTGGGCAAGTATCCGTGAAAAGGTGCGAGCCGTGCGGCGCCACCACAAGCGGTCGACGTTGAATGACAACAGGTGATTCAGCAGATCGTAGCGCGGAGCAATCGAGGTGAACATGGCGCGGACAGCGCGTGCCGCGGAACTGGCGTCACCGGCCCCTTCGGGGGCAGCGCCGACTACGAGTTTGGTAGCTTGAGACATGCGGAATTACGATTTTTGCTTGTTGATTTTCGATTTTTAATTTAAAACGTGGAAGTCGACGTCTTGCCTTTCAATCAACAATCAGCAATCGATAATCAGCAATTTTCACTTTCCCCAGGCGCCACTCGACACGCGACGCAATTCTTCCACTGCAGTGATTACGACCTTATCCGGCACATCGGCTGCGATTTCGACTTTTCCTATCTCGCGAGGCAGAACGAAGTGGACTGCTCCGTTTTGCGTTTTCTTATCCGCCTGCAGGCGCGCGAGAATTTTGCGTGCGCTGACTTTCACTTCCGGCAGCCGTCCCAGGCTGAGAACGGCATCAGCGATGCGGCCGGCGGTCACGCTGTCGGTGCGTCCTACGGAGAGCGCGATGTTAGTAGCGGCAATCATGCCCCAAGCAACAGCTTCGCCGTGAAGCAGCCCCCGGTAGCCGGTTTCAGCCTCGAGCGCGTGGCCGATGGTGTGCCCGAGATTAAGCACGCGGCGTAAGCCACCCTCTTGTTCATCGGCGGAAACGATTTCCGCTTTCAGCTTCACGCTCTGGGCAATTAGTCCCTCAAGCTCGACCGGATCGCGCTTTAGAATCTGCGCGCGCTTCTGCTCAAAGCGCAGAAAAAGATCGAGATCGCCGATGATGCCACACTTGAGAGCCTCGTAGAGCCCGGAACGAAAGGCGCGGGCAGGGAGTGTGTGTAGGACCTCCGGATCAATGAGTACCACTCGCGGATGGTGATAAGTCCCGAGCAGATTTTTACCGGCCCCGAGATTCACGCCAGTTTTGCCGCCGACGGAAGCATCCACCTGTGCCAGGACTGTGGTGGGAATCTGCACCAGCTCCACACCGCGCATATATAGGGACGCCAGTAGTCCGGTAACATCGCCGACTACTCCACCACCGAGGGCGATCAGAACGGCTTTGCGGTCTGCGCCAAGGCGCACCAGCTTTTCGGCCAGCGTTTCGATCGTGGATAATTTCTTGGCCTGCTCCCCATCCGGTATTAGCACGATTTGCGGCTTAAACCCGGCGGAAACCAAGGAGTGGACGAGTTTGGCGCCCCAGCGCCTGCGTATTGGAGGAGATGTAACCACAAATATGCCGCTCGATTGCGGCAGCAATTCTGCCAGCAGGGCTCCGGCCCGCGCCAGCAAGCCGTTCTCAATCCGAGCCTGATACGGGCGGGGCGGGACGTGGATCGTGACTTGCGCCATGGCATTCCATCATAACTGATGGACAATGCTGGGTTAATCTTCCTCGACTAGGAAATGCCATTCTTTCTTCTGTAAAGACAAGCCTTTTTTCAGCCTTGCTTTGCAGGAAACAGTACTGAAGCTAATACTGACACCGCCAGCACAGCCGCCACAACGCCCAGCATCACCAGCGTCGGAACCGGAAAATAAGAGGCCGTGATCATCTTCACTCCCACCAGGATCAGAATCAGCGCCAGGCCGATATGAAGGAAGCGAAAGAGTTTTAGCAGCCCCGCAACGGCGAAGAACATTGAGCGCAGACCGAGTATGGCGAAGACATTCGCTGTGTAAACGATAAAGGCATTGAGGGTGATGGCCAGGACTGCAGGAATCGAATCGACGGCAAAAAGCATGTCCGTGGTTTCGATGACAGCCAGGACCACCAGCAATGGCGTGGCATAAAGACCCGGCTTTCCTTTCCAGCCACGGACGAAGAAGCGGTCTCCCTGGTAGGTATCCGTGACTGGTAGCAAGCGGCGCAAAATTTTAACGGCAGAGTTTTTCGAGGGATCGATCTGGTGTTCGCCGGCAAACCCAAGGCGGATACCGCTATAGATCAGAAGCGCTCCCAAGCCGTAGAGAATCCAGTGGAACCGTTGGATAAGCCCGACTCCAGCCACAATGAAGAGGCCTCGCATCACCAGCGCGCCCAGGACTCCCCAAAACAGTACGCGGTGCTGGTGCTCCTCGGGGACGGAAAAATATCGGAAGATCACGAGGAAGAGAAATAGGTTGTCGACGCTTAGAGAAAGTTCGAGCACGTAGCCAGTGACAAATTCAACGGCTACCTGCCGGCCCTGCCAGAAGAAAACCACGCCGGCAAAGGCTGCCGCTAGCCCGATCCACACAGCGCTACGTATTAGCGCTTCGCGCGAGCGCACCGGCCGGCCGGGACGGTGGAAAACACGCAACTCCAACACCAGCATGCCGAGCGCGAACAGATTGAAGAGAATCCAGAAGTAGAGCAAGGCATGTCCCGAGGAGCTAAAGATTGTTGATCTCTGATTTCTGATTATTGATTGAGAGCCTCATACAACCAGAGTTGCTAATCAATAATCAGCAATCAAAATCAGCGATCGATTTATTTCTGCCGGCCGATGCGTCCGCTTTCCCAAGCATCCCACACGCCATCGGCTTTGAACGTTTGATCCGCTCCGGTTTCATGCATGGACTGCTCGATCTGTGCACGGGTGAAGCGCGGCCCGATTTTCTCCTGAAGATTCGCCAGCGCAAAGGCGAACTCGGCGGCCTCGGCTACGTCCTTCTTGAGCTGAACGAAATCAACTTTGTCGTAGGTGTCAGAGATGGCGTGGTAATTTTCCAGATAGTTCGCCTCGTCCTGATCGGCTACGAATGTGGGCACTCCTTCGAACATGAAATCGAAATGGTCGGTGCCCTCTTCCATATCGGTTTTCAAGTCGGTTAGGCCGAACTGTTGCAGCGGAGCGAGGAGTCGCTTCGCCGTTTCGAGCACGTCCTTGCGGCCGCCATCAGAGAATCCTGTTGTCTTACCCGTGCCGGAGTCGAAAATAATGACCCCGGCGGTTTTATCAAGTTCAGGACGATGCTTGGTGGCATAGGCGCG
>JBAPQU010000614.1:0-4085 GCA_049280795.1 Candidatus Sulfotelmatobacter sp. | reverse complement strand
TCAACGCGCTGACTACCATCGCTTCCATCGTCACGTCGCGGGCGTCTTTGGGTTCGGCCAGCGCGGAGTTCTCGTCCATCATTTTGGTGAGCAGGGCGGAATCGAGCGAGCCCCAGTTCACGCCGATACGCACCGGCTTCTGATACTTCACGGCAACTTCGATCATGGTGCGGAAGTTGGAATCGCCGGTCTTGCCGATGCTGGCATTGCCGGGATTGATGCGGTATTTGGCGAGATCGCGGGCGCACTCGGGATATTTGGTGAGCAGAACGTGGCCGTTGTAATGGAAGTCGCCGATGATGGGCACGCGGATGCCCTGACGGTCGAGCAGATCGACGATGCGAGGGACAGCGGCAGCGGCTTCTTCGTTGTTGACGGTGACGCGGACCAACTCAGAACCGGCACGGGCGAGCGCGGCGCACTGTTGCACGGTGCCGAGAATGTCCGCGGTGTCGGTGTTGGTCATCGACTGCACGACGATGGGTGCATCCGACCCGACACGGACTCCACCGACTACGGCGGTTAGGGTTTTGCGGCGGGGGATTATGGACATAGGAAACTCTATTTTAACATGCTGGGAATGGGCTTTCGGGATTGTTGCTGGGGTGGAAGTGCAGAGCTTAAACACAGAGGGCACAGGGGTTCACAGGGTAATCTCCATTCTCGCTGGCTTGGAAGCCGTTTCGCGATGTGGAACACTCCACGCTATATAATTGCGCGACGCATGACACTCACTTCCGGTACAAAAATCGGGCCGTATGAAATTGTCTCCTCTCTTGGCGCAGGCGGCATGGGAGAAGTTTACCGGGCAACCGATACGCGGCTCGGCCGCGATGTGGCGATTAAAGTTCTGCCGGAAGCGCTGGCACGCGATACCGAACGGTTGCGGCGATTCGAAACCGAAGCGCGCGCGGTTGCCGCTCTGAACCATCCCAATATTCTTTCGATTCATGATATCGGCACACAGGATGGGGCCCCTTATCTGGTTTCGGAGTGCCTGGAAGGCCAATCGCTGCGACAGGAATTAAGCGGCGGCGCCCTTCCGCTGCGGCGCGCAGTTGAGTACGGCACGGAAATCGCACAAGGGCTGGCGGCGGCGCATGACAAAGGCATCATTCATCGCGACCTGAAGCCGGAAAATATTTTCGTCACGCGCGAGGGCCGGGTGAAGATTCTGGATTTCGGTTTGGCGAAGCTGGCGAGACCGGAAGCGGCTGCGGACGAAGGCGTAACCCTCGAAGCGGTGCCAACCTCCGCGGGAGTGGTTCTCGGAACGGTGGGATATATGTCTCCCGAGCAGGTGAGGGGCGAGCCTGCGGATGCGCGCTCGGATATTTTTGCGCTGGGAACGATTCTGTACGAGATGCTCAGCGGCCAGCGCGCTTTCCGGCGGGATACTTCGGCGGAAACCATGACCGCGATCCTGAAGGAAGAGCCCGCGGAACTGAGCTTGACGGGAAAGCCGATTTCGCCAGCGCTGGAGCGGATCGTCCGGCGGTGCCTGGAGAAAAAACCGCTGCAGCGATTTCAATCGGCGCGGGACCTGGCTTTTAATCTGGAAGGACTTTCTGGAATCTCTTCGTCGAGCGCTGCGACCGGGGCTGCCGCAACAGTGGCGACCGAACAGAAACACCACCCGCGTGTGCGGATCCTACAACTGGCGGCGGGTCTGCTCCTGCTTGCACTTGTGGCTGCCGGTAGCTGGATGCTCGGCCGGCGTACGGGCGCTGTGGTTCCGCTTTCTTATCATCAACTGACATTCGATAGGGGGTTAGTCTACGCCGCGCGCTTTGCACACGACGGGCGCTCGATCTATTACAGCGCGAGTTGGGATGGGCAGCCGGTCCAACTGTATTCAACGTTGCCGGACAGCCCGGAATCCCGGCCATTGAATTTGATCAACTCGACATTGTTTGCGGTTTCTTCTTCGGAGCTCGCCATTTCCGTCGGCTGCAACGATCGATACATCGGAAGTTGCCAGGGAACTCTGGGGCTGTTGCCGGTATCCGGCGGATCGCCGCGGGAAGTTGAGAAGGATGTGCTTGCCGCCGACTGGACCGCTGACGGAACTGAGATGGCGGTGATCCGCCAGGCGGCAGGGAAATACCGCGTGGAATTCCCTCGTGGAAAAATGATCTACGAGAGTTATCACCCCCTTGGATATCTGCGGATCGCGCCGGACGCTAAGTCCGTGGCATTCGTGGAATTGGTGACTGCAGATGGCGATGCGGGGTGGGTAATCGCGGTGGACCGGAGCGGGAAAGAACTGATCCACTCAGAGGTTTATGTCAGCGTGGAGGGCTTGGCTTGGCCTCCGGCGGGCGACGAGGTGTGGGTTGCCGCAACCACGACGGAAGGATGGGCGGACGCGATTCATGCTCTTGGCCTCAATGGCAAGGAGCGGATTGTTCTCCGGTTGCCCGGCATGCTGCGGCTTCACGATATATCGCGGGATGGGCGGGTTCTTTTGGCGAAAGAATCGTGGCGAAGCGGGCTGCAGTTTCGGGGTCCCGGAGATACCAAAGAGCGCGATCTTTCCTGGCTCGACTACGCAGTTTTGAGGGATCTCTCGCTGGATGGCACACAGGTTTCGTTCGATGATTGGGGAGCGGCGGCAGGCGCTTCGGGCCTGGGTTACGTGCGAAAAACCGACGGATCGTCTGCCATCAAACTCGGCCAATGGGGCGAACCGGTGCTTTCCCCAGACGGGACGAAAGTGTTGGCATTTGATTCTTCGACGGTAGGGGACGCTCATTTTGCTCTGTTGCCGACGGGAGTGGGAGAGCTGCAGAAGTTGACCCCGGGTGCAGATCAGGAAGCCATTTCAACGGGGTGGATGCCCGATGGGAAGGCTATTTATTTTGCAGGCGACGATGGCAAGGGATGGCGGATGTATATACAGGACGTCGCAGGTGGTACGCCACGCGGCGTCACTCCGTTGATTTCTGTAAAGAGGAATCACCACGAGTCCCACCTTGTTTCACCGGATGGAAAACTGATGTTTGCTCGGGATGTGAACGGGCAGGGTTTAATTTATCCGATAGCCGGAGGGGAGCCGCGAACTATTCCGGGTTGGTTGCCCGAAGATATTTGGATCACATGGTCAGCGGACGGTCGTTCTGCTTATCTTTATCACGATGAGAAGACATCGGCGCTGGTCTATCGTCTCGATCTGGCCACGGGGAAAAGGGAGTTGGTGACGACACTTGGTCCCAGCGATTCTGCCGGGGTGACCTCGGTATTGAATGTCCGCATGACGGCGGACGGTAAGACGTATGCTTATTCCTTCCTGCGAGAAATGTCGGATCTGTTTTTGGTGGAAGGCGCGCGGTAAAGATCAAGAGAAAAGGAGCCGATGTCGGCTCCTTTCGAAATATAAAACCTTCTGGCAATTTTACGGCATGCGGTCCATCAGGCCCGGCAGGGTCTTCATCAGATCGTTGTAGATGACCATCACGGCAAAGAGCACCAGGAAAACGAATGCGGCTTGGTAGACGCGTTCTTTGATGCGCAGGCTGACGTCGCGGCGCATGAGGCCTTCGATCAAGAGAAACAGGATTACGCCGCCGTCGAGAATCGGGATGGGCAGGAGGTTGATGATGCCGAGGTTCAGGCTGATGCCGGCCGTCAGTTCCAGGAGCGGCGTCCAGCCCTTCTGCTGGGCGGCGTAACCGGCATCCTGCGCGATGCCGATGGGGCCGGAAACCGCGCGTAGCGAGACCTTGCGCTGCGCAATCTTCTTGGCCAGTTCGAGAATCAGCAACGAATATTTTTTGTTTTCCTGCAACGAAAGATCCAACGCCTGGGCGAACGGCAAGGTGATGACCTTGGTGTCGCGTTTATTCAGGAATCCCAGCCGATATCGTTTTATTTTTGGGTCCTCGGTGGAGGAGAGGACTGGACTCAAGTGGAGGCTGAGAGACTGGCCGTCACGGAGCACGGTGAGATCGACGGGCTTGTCTTTGGTTTGCTGGAGCTGATCGATCATGGCTTCGATGGCGAGGAGCGGTTTACCATCCATGGCGACGATGTGGTCGCCCTGCTTGAGTCCGGCCGCGGCGGCGGGCGTGTTGGCTTCAATTTGA
>JBAPQU010000613.1:0-17648 GCA_049280795.1 Candidatus Sulfotelmatobacter sp. | reverse complement strand
GTAATGGAGCGCGGATTGAAAGCGGATTTCGCCTTTGTGAAGGCGTGGAAGGGCGACCGCATGGGAAATCTGGTTTATCGCAAGACGGCACGGAATTTTAATCCCATGATGGCGACGGCTGCGAACGTAACGATTGCTGAAGTCGAGCATCTGGTCGAAGCCGGAGAGTTGGACGGCGATTCCATTCACACGCCCTCAGTTTACGTGAAGCGGGTTTTTCAGGGAGAGCTATATGAGCGGCGGATTGAGAGACGGACAGTGAGGAAAGCAGTACCGGGTATTTAGTACCCAGTACCCAGAACTGATGCTCATGACGATTAAGCCAGCCAAAGATGTCGAGAAACGCGAGCGGATTGTGAACCGCATTGCGCGTGAGTTGCGGGATGGCTTCTACGTGAACCTTGGAATTGGCATGCCTACGCTGATAGCGAATCACGTTCCGCCGGGGATTGAAGTTGTGTTGCAGTCGGAGAACGGGATGCTGGGAATTGGGCCCTACCCCATCGAAGGTCAGGAAGATGCCGATTTGATCAACGCCGGCAAGGAGACGGTGAGCGAAATGGCGGGTACGTCATACTTTTCGAGCGCCGATTCGTTTGCCATGATCCGCGGCGCGCACATCGACTTGAGCGTGCTCGGCGCGATGGAAGTGGATGAGGCAGGAAACCTGGCGAACTGGATGATCCCCGGAAAAATGGTGAAGGGGATGGGCGGAGCCATGGACCTGGTCGCCGGCGCCCGGCGCGTTATCGTGGCGATGGAGCACACGACGAAAGAAGGCTCCCCGAAGATTTTAAAGAAGTGCACGCTCCCACTCACTGGAGTGAGGGTAGTGGATACGATTGTGACCGAGATGGCTTACATCCGTGTAACTGAGCGGGGATTAGTGCTGGAGGAAGTGGCGGCAGGACTGACTGCGGAGGATGTGCAACGGGCGACCGAGGCGAGGCTGGTGGTCAGTCCAAACTTGAAAGTAATGGAAAGCTGAAATCTCGATTCATCTTACTTGTACCCGAAACGGCGCGGCCAGAAGTCGGAACGGCAAAGTGATGGCGAGGTAGACGACCTCCAGCACTCCATGTACCGCGACGCCGACGATGCGGAAGGGAAGCAGTAACAG
Source organism: Candidatus Sulfotelmatobacter sp. (assembly GCA_049280795.1). Classification (GTDB taxonomy): domain Bacteria; phylum Acidobacteriota; class Terriglobia; order Terriglobales; family Acidobacteriaceae; genus Sulfotelmatobacter. The sequence continues at coordinate 16,528 of JBAPQU010000613.1, read as the reverse complement.
CCAGACGAATGGATAGGCGACCAACGCCAGCAGAGCCAGCGGCCAGCACATTACGAACAGGATGCACCACAGGAAGAAAGTGAACATGTTGAGACCTCCTTCTTCTTTCCATTTATCGGTACGGCGACGGAGTGTAGAAAGTTCCGCGTGATGACGCTTCTCGATGCCGGCGGTTGTACGGACCGACAGGGATTCTTCGACTCGCACTCGCTTCCGCTCGCACTTCGCTCAGAATGACAATACCTGGGAGCCGGGCTGACTACTCATAGCGTAACGCTTCCGCCGGTAGCGTCCTCCCGGCTGACCACGACGGATAAAGCGTGGCCACAAACGAAACTCCAATCGCCACCAGCGCCACCAGCAGGCCATCCATCAGCCGCGGAGCAAACGGTACGTAGTCGATCGAGTAGACCTCCGGCGAAAGCGAGATCATGTGGTAATGGCCGCCGGCATAAGAGATGGCATACCCGAGGACCAGGCCAATCAGGGTACCGATCACTCCAATCAACACTCCCTGGGCAATAAAAATGTTTCGCACCTGCGACTTGCGTGTGCCCATTGAGAGGAGCACGGCAATATCCCTGGTTTTTTCCATGACCATCATGATCAGAGAAATCAGAATATTCAGCGCGGCCACGAAGACAATCAATCCGATGGTGATGAACGTGACGAGGCGCTCCAGACGCAGGGCGTGGAACAGAGCCTTGTTCTGCTCCATCCAGTTGGTTGCCATAAAGCCCTTGCCTGCCGCATCTTCCAGTTCATGCGAAACCACATCCGCCTTGTAAATGTCATCGACCCTGAATTCAATCACTGAAATTAAATCGCCGAGGCCAAACAAACGCTGCGCATCCGAGAGTCGCGTGAACGCCCACGAAGAGTCGTAATCGTAAAAGCCGGAGCTAAATATTCCGGCCACACGGAAGCGGCTGTATTTCGGGACCATGCCGAAGGGAGTCAATTCGCCCTGCGGGCTTGTAACCAGCACCACGGAACCGACCGTCGCGCCCAAATTATCGGCCATATCCTTGCCGAGAATAATCGGAGGCATGGCCGCGACACGCGCTTGCACGCCCGCGAGGGAATCGGGAGATTCCGGAGGTATGGTGCCGGAGTCGCCGGTTGTTGGACCGTTCGCTTTTTTCGCTGATCCTGCATCAGGTTGTGCAGGCGGTTCATCCAGCGCAGCCGCCGACCCTTCTTTGATCGTGCTGAGCAAATCGCCGACTCTGCGCTCGTCCGCTGGAATCATGCCCTTGAGCACCGCGCCCCGGGCGCGCGGTCCGCGGGAGATCAGCACCTGCTCGAAAATCGCTGGAGCGGCAGCGACTACGTGCGGCTGTTTAGAAAGTCGTTCGACCAGCGGCGGCCAATCTTTAATGCCGTCATCGGCAATGCGCAGCAGGCTGATGTGTGAGGACGATCCGATCAGCCGCTCCTGCAAATCCTGGCGAAATCCGTTATTGATGGCCAACGCAACGATAAGCGATGCCACACCCGCCGCCACTCCAACAATCGAAATGCCCGTGATGATGCCAATAAAAGCTTGCCTGCGCTTGGCGCGTAGGTAGCGGGTCGCGATGAAGAGTTCGAAGCGCATGGAGGTTGGGCCTTAAGCTCACAGCTTTCAGCCAATTCGGATTATAGACATTGGCTTGTCGCTGCGTTCAGTTTGATCGGCTCGCGTGCCTGATCATTATCTTTGGCAAAACCGCAGGCACCGTTGACCGATACTCGCGGTAATTTTCCCCGAACCGCTTCTCCAATTCTCTATCTTCCATCCTGATCATCACTGCACCGCTCACGATGGCAAATGCTGTCAGCGCCCAGCAAACTGCCAGCCCCGTGCCCACGCTCCACGCCAGCATTTCGCAGAAATGCCCCAGGTAGACCGGATGCCGGATGCGGGCGCGAATACCCGTGGTCGCCAGGTGCTGCTGGCCGTGGTTGGGTAAGACCTCGGGCAGTCCTCCGAGTTGAGCCAGGCTGAACTCGCTGCCAGCGAGTTTGTAGAGGATCACTCCCAGGCAGAATAAAGCGAGAGCCGGAATCCAGGTCCAGTTGTTCCGATAGAGGATCTCATTGCGCCACGGCGCCGTGATAGCAGCTGCGATTACCCACGTTGCCATCCAGAAAGGCAGAAGAGTGCGGTATGGCGACCGTCGTCGAGAGCGCCAATACTCGACGCGCGGATGAATCAGCAGCCAGAATGCCGGAATCGTCACGTAAACAACGCAGACGATCCAGCCAATTCTTCGCAGCGCATCCATCATCATCCGATTCTACCGTTGCAAAAACTGATCGGCGTGGAATGTTTGTCATTACGATAGTCGCGTAATACCCGGAAAACCGTCGAAGCCCGAATCAAAAGTCAGAATTCGCTCGATGCCGTGCTGTTCCATCACGGCCAAATGTACGGCATCGCGTGCGGAGAGACGCTGGTAACTGAGGACGATTTGTTTCGCGCGCTCGGCAATCGAGCGATCGACCGGAAGAACTTCATCCACCACGTTGAGGAGCGCGTCAAAGGCCGGCTGGATGTCGTGGCGGCGATTGATGGCGGAATAGCGATGCAGAATTTCCTGCAACACTTCGGCGTCGGTGACCAAACGCTGGCGCTCGCTTACCAGCCTTTCCAGCAATCGTTGTGCGTCGGTCTTGTGGACGCCCGGAGTGCCGGCCAGGTACATCGGGATATTGGAGTCGATCAGAATCACGGGTGCTGACCGGAGGAATATCCCCGCTCGATTTCATCGAGCATAGTATCGATGTCGGTAGTCGGCGATTGATGCCGTGCAGCCGAACGGATGGCCTCGAGCTTTTTCTCTACGGTTCCCAGCGGTTCGTGGCGACGCGCCCGCTCCAGAGCCTGTCGGACCCATTCGGCCAGCGACATATGACGAACCCGCGCCATACGCTGGATTTCGCGGTAGTCGGGATCCTCTAATATCACTTGTAGACGCTTAGCCATGCTATGAGTTTAATTGACTCATCATGATGAGTCAACTTACTTGGACGAGACTAACTGAGAAAGCACTCCTAACTCATTCTGTGGCACATTAGAACATCACATCAGACTCATGCCCGCAACCGCCGACTCCAAAGCCGGACGCATCGCCTTCACGCATCCGGATTTCGTGCTGTTCGAGATTGCTCGCTTCCTGATCGTGGCCGCGGTTGAGATGCAGGCTGTCGCGGTGGGTTGGGAGGTCTATGACATCACCAAGCGAGCTCTCGATCTGGGACTGGTTGGCTTGGCTCAGTTTCTCCCCGGCATTTTGCTGTTTCTCGTTTCCGGCCATACTTCTGACCGGTTTGACAGGCGCAAAGTTCTGGCTGCGTGCTATGCCGGATATGCACTCTGTTCCGGTCTCTTGCTCGTCCTTGCGCTGCGGAGGGCGCATGCGGTGCTCCCGATCTACGTTGTGCTGGTTCTGCTCGGCGTGGTGCGCTCTTTCAACGGAACGGCCAGTCGCTCGATTTTGCCGCAGCTCGTTCCCGATGAACATTTCGCCAACGCCGTAGCGTGGAACGCCTCGACCTTTCAGGCGGCGACGATTCTCGGACCGTCCTTCGGCGGAATTCTCTACGCGGCCTTCCGTGGTCCCTCTGCGGTTTACGCTGCTGCGATGCTAACCGCGGTAGGAGCACTGATCTCCGTCTTCCGTATCAAGACGCGCCCACAAGCCCGCCGGCGCGAGCCCATGACGATAAAAACAGTTTTTGCCGGACTGCACTTCATCTGGCGCGAGAAACTGATTCTGGGCGCGATTTCGCTGGACCTGTTTGCGGTGCTGCTGGGCGGAGCTGTAGCTCTGTTGCCGGTTTATGCTCGCGAGATTCTTCACACGGGGCCCTGGGGGCTCGGACTGTTGCGGACTGCCCCCGGAGTTGGCGCTGCCCTGATGGCAGTTGCGCTAGCGCACCGCCCGTTGCGTGGCCGCGCCGGGCCAACCTTGTTGTGGGCGGTGGCCGGGTTCGGCATATGCACCATTCTTTTCGGGGTCTCAACAAGCCTGATACTTTCGCTGATTTCACTGATTTTTCTGGGCGCAGCCGATATGATCAGCGTGATCATCCGCGCTACCCTGGTGCAGCTACGCACACCCGATGAAATGCGCGGGCGCGTGATGGCTGTCGATATGGTTTTTATCGGGACATCCAATGAGTTGGGCCAGTTCGAATCCGGATTGACAGCGCAATGGTTTGGTACGGTGCCCGCCGTTCTGCTGGGCGGGATAGGAACGATGGTGGTCATCGCCCTGTGGGCATGGATCTTTCCGGAGTTGCGCCGTGTCGGCGCGCTTGACATTATTAACCGCGGCGTGACCGCCGAGGCCTCAGAAACGGCAGAGAAAACGCATTAGGTTTGCCGTATGCAAGCCAGAACCTAGGCGCGCATAACTTTTTCGCCAGTCGATCACAGAATTCTAACAACCCATCCCCGCAAATCCTCATCCGATTCGGCTGCCATTCGTCTTTATTCGTATTCATCCTTGCAGTTGAGTGAGGCAAATGTCCGGAATTCGGGATACTGGCGAAGCTACGCTTCCTGTGAACGCGGTAGATCTGGCTTGCCAGGACGATACCAATCAGGTCGTCAGCCAATCGATTGACCAGGTCGAAAGAAAATTACTGCCATCGTTTTTTATCGTCGGCCCACCCCGAACCGGTACCAGTTGGTTGCACGAGGTTTTAAGCGCGCATACTCTGCTGCCCAGCCCCGCGAAAGAAACCAGGTTTTTTGATACTCATTTCCACCGCGGTCTGAAGTGGTATCTGGCACACTACGAAAATTCGAATGGCGAACGGCGCATAGGCGAAGTCGCGCCCACGTATTTTGCCTCGTCTCTGGCCCGGGAGCGAATGATGCGTATCGTTCCGGATGCCAAAATCGTTTGCATCTTCCGCAATCCGGTTGCGCGCCTCGTCTCTCTCTACCGGTTGAAGCGTGCCTACGGCCTGATTCGCTGGAACCTCGAACAGGCGATCGAACACGATCCCGAGCTCATGGAATCGAGCTGTTATGCCAGTAATCTCAAACAGTGGCAGCAGTCCTTCGGTGCTGACAACATTCTGGCTGGTATCTACGACGATTTATTGGATAGTCCCCAATCCTTCACAGATTCGGTTGCGGACTTTATCGGACTCTCCCACTTTCAACTAAAAGCGTCGCAACGCCGCTTGGTGCACCACTCCAAGGGCATGACCTATCCGCGAAATTACTACGGCACACGGGGCGCGATGATGGTTGCGGACTGGATGAAGGCCCGGCGGCTGGATCGGTTCGTCCTCGCATTTAAGAGTTCGCCTCTGTGCAAGCTCGTCCTCGGCGGAGGAGATCCTTTTCCGCAGTTGCCAGCGGACATTTCAAGGCGGCTCTACGAAATGTTCCGCCCAGAGGTTGAGGAATTGGAAGATCTGCTCAATCGCGACCTGTCCTCGTGGAAATTTCAGAATGCCAGGTGAAATCGACCCAAGGTCGAACCGGCTTAAGAGGCTGAATTGCCCGGCCTAACGCCTCACTTTGCGCGAATTAAGGTCTTAGCCGCTCCCATGTTGTCATAGCGATCGTAGACTCGCACCACCACAACATGCTCGGACGCAGCCGCGTTTTTTTCGTCGTTTGGTGCGATCTTGTCTGGCGCGACCTTGAAGTCATAGTTCTCAGTTTTGGCATCGGAGAGCTGGCCGATGGGTTCTACATATTTCCACTCACCGGCGTCAACCGAATATTCCGCGCGCTTGACGGTAGAAAATCCATCGATCGCCAGGAACGTCACATGAATCTGTCCGCTCTCGACGGATGCTGCCAGGTTCTCGATGCGCGGCGGAGTCGTATCCACCTCAAACCGCCGGCTTTCTTTCGATGCCGACAATGCCTCTCCGGGTGAGTGCGACGGCGTATCCGAAGCAACCACCTTCACGGTGTAGCCCCCATCCGGCAGTAAGCTGGCATCGAACGAATACGCCTTGTCGCTGAGATTGTCCTTGAGCAGCAGCCAGCGCGTCTCGTCGTCGCCGCGGTAGTAGATGGAGTAGACAAGCTGGTCGTCGTTCTCATCGTGCGCGCTCCATTTCACTCCGATGGAATCGCGATCGTGAGAACTCGGAGTCTGCGCTTCGAAATGTATGCCCGCCGATCCGCCAAAAGAAATTCCGCTTGAATCCGATCCCGGATTCCCCGTCGTTTTCGGCAGCGGCTGGTACTTCACGCCAATCTGGACGGTGACGTCGTCGATTTCGGGAGCGACATTCTTGGGTAAATAATTCAGCACCACGCTGTCCACACCGGGAGCCGCTGTTCCCGTGTGCAGCACGGCTTTCCACTGAGCATAGCGGGCCGCGGGAATTCCCGTCTCTGCATTCTTAGCCAGATCGATCTTCTTCCACGCACTCCAGTTGCGGTCGGGATTGTCCACGTTGCCGCTGCGCGCGTAAATATCCACGTTGCCCGTGCCGCGGAACTCAGCACGCCCCCAGCGCGAGAAAATCCTGGCGTCGAATACGTCACTTTCGTAGGACCCCTCGGCCTCGGGGCCCGGTCCCAGCACGAAGACTTTTCCGAGGTTGCTGGTCGCAGCATATAACCCACCACCGGGAGCTTTCGCAAATCCTGTGACCTGCGAAGCCGGAGCTTTTAGCAGATCAGAAAAATCATCCGTACCGGTAATAGCGAAAACGTGGCCTCGATTGCCCGTGCCCGCCAGCAGACGTCCTTGCGAGTCGAAGGCCAGCGCATAAACAATGTCCTCGTGCGAGGTCCACACTTTTAGCGGAGAACCATCCGGTGCGATGCGGTACACATCCGAACCACCGCTCGTGCCTCCGCCAGGAAACGGAAACGGTCCCGCCGCCGGCGCGGTGGGAGCGGTCGTGATCGTGATTCCCGGGACCTGTGGTGTGGCGCCGGCTGCTGGCGCATTGCCGCCCATGGTGATAAGAGCCGCGCCCATGCTCGACGAACTCTGCCCACCCCCGCTCCGCTTTTCACCGACCGCCGCCGCATAGATGTTCCCCGAGTGATCGAGCGCGAGCGCCGTAATCTCCTTTTTCGGCGCACTATAAAGCACGAAACCCTCGCCAGTCGGAGAAATGCGATAGATCAATCCGCTGCCATCGGATCCGGCAATAAGATTCTCCTGCGCATCGAAGGCGAGGACGCGGATGTGAGTCTCATCGCTCTTGAAGAAGACCGAATGCTCGCCCTTGGGCGTGACACGGTAAATTTCCCCGTGGTCGCCCGTCGCTACATAAAGATTCGCGGCTTTGTCGAGAGCCAGGTCCCAGATGTATTTCGTACCCGGCTCAAAATAGACCGACGAACTCCAGGAAGGATCGGCACTCGATTTGGCCGCGTCCTTATCGTCTTTATACTTGCTCTTGTCGGAACTCTTATCCGATGAAGCGGTCCCCGGCTTGTGCTCGATCTTGTAAACCTTGCCATCGGGAGCGGTGGCTGCAAAGATAGCGCCTCCGGCCCCCGTCTGCAGCGCTTGCACCTGCAGTTCTTTCGGCTCAAAGATAATCGTCGCTTTGCCGTCCGGCGTGACGCGGTATACTCGCGCCGGCGCGCCAGCCGCAACATAAACGTTGCCGGCATCATCAGCCGCAATTGCCCAGATGTAGGTAGATGGAGTGGCGTACAGACTCTTGAATGTCGGCGCGAGCTCCAGGCCGCCGATGCTCCGAATGGCGACCCCCGTGGCCGTGCCCTTGGTCAGTTCGTCAAATTTCGACTGTTCCCAGGTGCGCGTGCCCTCGGCGAAAGCCGTCGGAATTAGGCCGGAACCGCTTAAGTTTGTGAGAAGGAAGGCAGTAAGAAAAAAGAAAAAAAGCTTTCGCGCACTCTGCAATTTCATACCTCGAAGCATCGTTGTGAGCAGAATATTCAGGTTACCACGCCTGCCCGAGCCAGGTTGAAGGCGAAGCCCAGCGCGTCGCAGACGCACGCGGATTCCCCGTGGTATCGTAGGATTTCATGCATTCCTCGCGCCAGGATCTACTACGTTTGCTCGCCCACAAATCTTTCCGGCTGGGCGAGTTCAAACTCTCTTTCGGTGGCACCAGCGATTACTACATCGACTGCCGAACCACCACGCTTGACGCGAAAGGTTCGCGCCTCACCGGCGAAGTTTTCTCCGATGAAATTCGCGAGCGAGGATGGAGGCCGCAAGCGATCGGGGGCCTGACCATGGGAGCCGATCCCATTGTGGTAGCAGTCTCGGTGGTCACCGGCGAGCTCCACGGATTTCTGGTGCGCAAAGCGGAGAAGCAGCACGGGACCGGCCAGCGCATCGAAGGTTTTCGCAAGAAGGGCGCGCGCGTGGTGATCGTCGACGATGTTTGCACCACCGGAGCTTCCACCGTGCAGGCGATCGAAGCCGCCCGCGAATTTGGATTCGAGATCGCTGGCGTGATGTGCCTGGTGGAGCGCGAAGAAGCGAAAGGCCGTCCCAGCGTAGAGAAGGCGGCCGCTCCCGCTCCGTTCGTCTCGATTTTCACCGCCAAGGACGTGCGCGCCGAGCACATTCTTCAAACAGACGACACCGAGCCCGGGATTTTTGCAGTCGCGGCCGCATGTGAAATTTGCGGCCGGCCAGCGGTGACCAATGTTCCGGGAAATCGCTGCGCTGCGCATAGGAGCTGAAACAAAATGGCTCCCGAAGCGATTTTCGGTTCTTTTGCCCGGCTCTTTTTGCCAAAGACCAATCACCGACGACGAACGACTGACCTATGATTCAAACTCTCGAATGGACTGACAACGGCGTACGCTTCATCGACCAAACGAAGCTGCCCACGGAAGAAACCTACGTCACCTGCAAGACCCACGAGCAGGTGGCCGACGTGATTCGTAACATGGTGGTGCGCGGAGCGCCCGCCATCGGTGTGGCTGCGGCCATGGGAATCGCGCTTGCCGTAAAGAATTCCAAGGCCGAATCCACTGGCGATCTAAAACGCGACATCGATCAGGCCTGCGACTTGATCGGCAAGACTCGCCCGACCGCCGTCAATCTTTTCTGGGCGATCCGCCGCATTCAGGAAAAATTCGAGCGCATCCGCATTCGTCCTCTCGCACAAATCAAAACTGACCTCATCGAAGAATCCAAACGTATGCACGCCGAGGACATCGCCGCCAACCAAGCCATGGGACGCCACGGTGCAACGCTGATGCCGAGCGAAGGCGGCGTGCTTACGCACTGCAATGCCGGCGCGCTGGCTACAGCCGGTTATGGCACCGCATTGGGCGTGATTCGCGCGGCCGTCGAGCAAGGCAAGAAGATTCACGTCTACGCCGACGAAACTCGTCCATTCCTGCAAGGCTCGCGCCTGACGGCTTGGGAGTTGATGAAAGACGGCATCCCGACCACCGTCATCTCCGACAACATGGCCGGAACCATGATGAAGCAGGAGAAGATTAAAGCAATCGTGGTGGGCGCCGACCGCATCGCCGCCAACGGCGACGTCGCGAATAAAATTGGAACCTACAGTGTTGCCATTCTCGCCAAAGAACACAACATTCCGTTCTACGTAGCCGCGCCACTTTCCACCATCGACTTCGATTGTCCCGACGGCAGCAAAATTCCCATCGAACAGCGCAACGCCAGGGAAGTCACCCATATCGGCGGCAAGCAGATGACGCCGGACGGCGTGTCGATTGAGAACCCCGCCTTCGACGTGACGCCGGCGAAGTACGTAACCGCAATCATGACCGAGCGCGGCATCGCCCGCGCGCCTTACGATGAGTCCCTGCGCGGGCTGGCTAATACAGACGCCAAGGTTGAGGTGTAAGGCGCATGGTCCCAACGTGCCATGGGGAACTCAGTCGCTAGTGTGAGAAGATGGGTTTTGCTACGGTCTCCGCACCGTTGAAGCTACAGTCGGGACGGGATGGACCAAAGCGGAGCCAAAGTGCATCTAAGCATACAGACGGATAACGCGCTGCTCCGAGTGGAAGGATTGAAGAAGGTTTTCCGGTCCGGCGAGTCGGACTTGGTGCTCTTTGAAAATTTGTCGTTTGAGGTGAAGCGGGGCGAAATGCTCGCCATCGTCGGCGAGTCGGGCGCGGGGAAGAGTACCTTGTTGCACATCCTCAGCGCTCTTGATCACGCTTCCGCGGGTAACGTATACTGCGCGCAATTGCAACTGAATGCGTTATCGGCGGACGAGGCGTCAGAGTTTCGCAATCGCGAAGCCGGTTTCGTCTGGCAGTTTCACTATCTGCTTCCGGAATTTACGGCTGCGGAAAACGTAGCCATGCCTCTGCTGGTACGCGGACATAGCTGGACGGAGGCGGCGCCGGAAGCTTCACGCTGGCTGCGTGAGGTCGGGTTGGAGCAGCGTGGGCATCACCGTTCCGGCGAGCTTTCGGGCGGAGAGCAACAGCGCGTCGCTCTGGCTCGGGCGCTCATTACGGGTCCGAAGCTGTTGCTGGCTGATGAGCCTACCGGAGACCTGGATGGACAGACAGCGGAAGCGGTCTTCGAATTGATCGCGCGGCTCCATCGCGAGCACCAACTCACCTCCCTTATCGCAACTCATAATTTGGCGTTTGCGCGGCGCTGCCACCGGGTATTGCGGCTGGAGCGCGGACGCGTGGAAGAGATCAGTCCGGAATCGCTTCCGGTGTAAGGGGAAGGAGGAGCAACATTAGTTAGACAAAGTGCAAAAATTGAGCAGGTCGGCTGCCGGAGAGGATTTCAACAGGTTCCTTCGGTAACATTGTATAAACGTTGGAGTACTTGGGTTCGGTGGCAGTTTGATTGCATAATGATGATGTGATGGCAAGCGAGCACCGAACTACTAGTAATTTAGGTTTTAGGTAGGGTCGAGCGAGCATCCAGCGCCTTCTCGACCGGAAGGATTCAGGGGGAAGGGCATTATGTTTGAACGCTACACGGAGAAAGCCAGGCGCGTAATCTTTTTTGCGCGCTACGAAGCAAGCCAGTTCGGGTCTCCTTACATCGAGACCGAGCACCTGCTGCTGGGGCTGCTGCGCGAAGACAAGGCCCTGACTAATCGCTTCCTGCGTTCGCACGCCTCGGTTGAATCCATTCGCAAGCAAATCGAGGGACACACCACCATCCGCGAGAAAGTCTCGACCTCAGTGGATCTTCCGCTGAGCAACGAGTGCAAGCGCGTGCTGGCCTATGCCGCGGAAGAAGCCGAGCGCCTGTCGCACCGGCACATCGGTACCGAGCACTTGCTTTTGGGTTTGCTAAGAGAAGAGAAGTGCTTTGCCGCCGAGATTCTGCACGAGCGCGGCCTGCGCCTTTCAACTATCCGCGAAGAGCTAGCGCGCACCAGCCAGGAAAAAGCACAGCCACAACGGCAGCGTGAGTCCTCTTTGCTGAGCGAGTTCTCGCGCGATCTTACTCAGGCCGCGATGGATAACCAGCTCGACCCATTGGTTGGTCGTGACGGCGAACTCGAACGCGTGGTACAGATTCTGTGCCGCCGCACCAAGAACAATCCAGTGCTGATCGGCGAGCCGGGCGTAGGCAAGACGGCCATCGTCGAAGGCCTCGCGCAGCGCATCGCCGATGGCGAAGTGCCTTCGTTCCTCGCGGACAAGAGAATCCTGGCGCTCGATCTCTCCTTGATTGTCGCCGGCACAAAATATCGTGGACAATTTGAAGAGCGGCTGAAGACCATCATGAAAGAACTGATGGAGTCGCAGAATTCCATCATCTTTATTGACGAATTGCATACGCTGGTGGGCGCGGGTTCGGCGGAAGGCTCTCTCGATGCCGCGAACATCTTGAAGCCCGCACTATCACGCGGAGAAATTCAGTGCATCGGCGCAACCACGCCGGGAGAATACCGAAAGTCGATCGAGAAAGACCGCTCGCTCGAGCGCCGCTTCCAGGCCGTCAAAGTTCCGCCGCCAAACGAGGCGGACGCCGTGAAGGTGCTCTTTGGAATTAAAGATCGTTACGAAAAATTCCACGCCGTCACCTACACCGACGACGCCATCAACTTCGCGGTCTCGCATTCGAACCGCTATATCCCCGACCGCTTCCTGCCCGACAAAGCCATTGACTTGGTCGACGAAGCCGGTGCCCGCGTGAAACTGCGCCAGACTTCGCAGCCGGAAGAGATCACCGAAGTCCAGAAACGCATCAAATTCATCGTGCACCGCATGGAGAACGCGATCGCGAACCACGAATTCGAGAAGGCGCGTTTCTACTCGGATGAAGAACGCAAAGAGCGCGAGAATCTCCGCGCCCTGCGCGAGAAATATCATCTCGATGAATCCTCCACCGGAGAAGTCGGCCGTGAGGATATCGAAGATGTAGTTTCGCGCTGGACTGGCGTTCCCATCACCTCGATCAAGGAAGAAGAAACGCAGAAGCTGCTGCGCATCGAGGAAGAACTGCACAAGCGCATCATCTCGCAGGATAAATCGATCAGCGCGCTGGCCCGTGCGATCCGGCGTTCGCGCGCGGGGTTGAAGAGCCCGAACCGGCCTATCGGATCGTTCCTCTTCTTGGGTCCGACCGGCGTGGGTAAAACCGAAGTTGCCCGAACGTTGGCGCAGTTCATGTTCGGTACGGAAAAGGCCCTGGTCCGCTTCGACATGTCCGAGTTCATGGAGAAGCACTCGGTCTCGAAGCTGATCGGCTCGCCTCCGGGCTACGTCGGCTACGAAGAAGGCGGCCAGCTTACCGAGCGCGTCAAGCGCGCACCTTATTCCGTCGTGCTCCTCGATGAAATCGAGAAGGCGCATCCGGATGTCTTCAACATCCTCTTGCAGGTTTTTGAAGACGGCCAACTGACTGACGGCCTCGGCAATACTGTCGACTTCAAAAACACGATCCTCATCATGACGTCGAACATCGGCGCGCGTCATCTGCAGAAGCGCGAAGGCTTCGGCTTTCAGTCGACCAAAGACGAAATGGTTTCGGGCAAGGTCGAGGAGTTGGTGAAGGGCGAGGTGAAACGCACCTTCAACCCCGAGTTCCTGAATCGTCTCGACGAAATCATTCTCTTCCTGGCGCTTAGCGAGGCTGACCTGATCCAGATTCTGGAGCTGATGGTCACGCAGCTCAACGCGAACCTGGCGCAGAAGTCGATCACAGTGAGCGTGGCGGACGAAGCCAAAAAGTGGATCCTCAACCAAACCCTCACCGACCGCACCTACGGAGCGCGGCCGCTGCGCAGGGCTTTGCAGAAATACATCGAAGACCCGCTGTCGGAGGCGCTGATTCAAGGCACGATTACCACGCGCCCCGCCTTCATCGAAGTCTTCCTTGAGGACAACAAGCTGTTCTACCGTCCCGTCGACGCGGAGAAAACCGAAGGCGTCTTGTTATACGAGAACAGCTAGATATCAACCTTTACCTAACAGCCGTCAGCGCAAGCTGGCGGCTTTTGTTTTGCTGCTCATTTTGGCGAGAGCCCGGCTATACTCACGAATAATTTCCGGATGCGCGCGGTTGTAGACGAATTGTCCTTCGCGCCGGCACTCGATCAAACCAGCTTCCGCCAGAATTTTAAGATGATGCGAAATGGTGCCCGGGGTAAGCCGGTATCTTTCGACGATCTCTCCGCAAAACATCTCACCGCGCCCAGCAATCGATTCGTAGATGTGCAGGCGCGTCGGATCGCTCAGCGCTTTGGATATCTTAGCTACTTCCGCATGATCCATAAGAAATTCCCAAATGTACTCGAAACGCCCAGCCCTGAGAAAAATGAACCCTGAATACTTTGATACTCATCAAAGTATACAACTGAGGCGGCCTTTATGTGGCGCCTTAGAGTTGACCATAACCGCATTCTGGAGATTCTTATGAAAAAGTTTGAAGGCAAGACAGTCGTCATCACCGGCGGCAACAGCGGCATTGGCCTTGCCGCAGCCAAGTTGTTTCGTGAAGAGGGAGCGAACGTAGCCATCTCCGGGCGCGACCAGAAGACGCTGGATAGCGCCGCCAAGGCAATAGGCGGAAACACGCTGACGGTTAAAGCCGATGTTTCCAATCTGGCGGACATCGACAAGTTCTACGCTCAGGTAGTTGCGAAATTCGGGAAGATCGACGCCCTCTTCGCCAACGCGGGTATCGCGAAGTTCGCCCCGGTCGGCGACAGCACCGAGCAGCTGTTCGATGAAACGTTCGATATTAACGTGAAGGGACTGTATTTTACGGTGCAGAAGGCGCTTCCCCATCTCAACGATAACGCTGGAATTGTATTGAACTCTTCGGTCGTGAATGCCAAGGGAAATCCTGGGTCCAGCGTTTATTCGGCTAGCAAGGCAGCGGTGCGCTCGCTTGCGCGTACTTTCGCTGCGGAGTTAGTCGGCCGCGGTATTCGTGTGAATGTGGTCAGCCCTGGGCCAATTGAAACTCCCATCTTGGAGCGAGGGGGAATGCCCAAAGCTGCGCAAGATCAGTTCGCGGAGAATATCAAAGCCCGAGTCCCCATGAAGCGCTTCGGCACCCCAGAGGAAGTTGGACACGCCGTTGTGTTCCTCGCCAGCAGCGAAGCTTCCTATATCACCGGCGTGGATCTTAAGGTTGATGGCGGAACCGGACAGATTTAATTCGCCATTGTCCAACAAATACATTTGGAATGTATTGGGGTTTCGTTCGCTGGAAAAGCTCCATTGCTATGACTCGGTCCAGAAACCCAGCAGAGGAGCATTTCTTTTGCGACCATTTCAATATCGAATGAATCAGGAACTAGCGCAGATCATTCGAGGAGGGACGCCGTGGATAAGGTCAACATTGCCGACAAGTTCGCCAAAATTTCCGAATTCTGGAAGCCCTACATTGCCGCCGAGCTCAACGGCCAACATGTAAAGCTGGACAAGCTAAAGGGCGAGTTCGTCTTCCATCACCACGAAAACGAAGACGAGATGTTCCTCGTGGTAAAGGGGCGCTTCCGTATGGAATTCCGCGACCGGCATGAATGGATTGAAGAAGGCGAATTTATCGTTGTGCCTCGCGGTGTTGAGCACAAGCCCGTCGCTGTCGAGGAATGCTGGATTCTTCTGTTCGAGCCCGCCTCCACGCTGAACACCGGAAATGTCGTCAACGAGCGCACCGTCCCGGAGCTGGAGCGGGTTTAGAATGTCTGGAGAGAAGACGTAGCCGCTCACTTTCAACGATCTCTCTGAGGCTCATGGAACTTACCGTTTACTCTGCCGCGTGGTGCCCCGATTGCCGTGAGGCCAAGCGTTTTCTCGATAAGAACAACGTTCCCTACAAAGTTATAGACGTCGAAGCCACGCCGGGTGCCATAGACGAGATCATCAAGCACACCGGCAAGCGCGCCATCCCGCAATTCGTGATCGATGGCGAATGGGTGCAGCCCTACGTTGCAGGGAAGGGCTTTCGCTACGACGAAATGGCCAAACGGCTGGGAATTGGCAAACTGTAACGTTAAGTAAGCCCCTACTCCGGTCGACGAAGCCCCTAATGCCAATCTGGCCCAGTTCCCCTATCTCCTGTACATCACCTTCGGTACCGTGGAAAAGCCTTGCCGGACAGGGGAAGATGACGGCTCATGTCCGAACCGGAAAGTCCACAGGGGAACGAAGTCAGCGAGTACTGGCAACAGATGGCGCAGGGCGTGCTGGGCGTGGTCTTGCTGATCGGCGCCGTAGCCATGTTCCACTACTACGCGCCCGCCAATGCCCCCGGCGTTCAACCCGATGAGTTGCAGAAGCAGGTCACCGAGCTCACGCAGCAGGTGAAGCAACTCGAGAAAGAGCAGGCAACGCCTGCTCTGGTCCTGAGCCGCTATCGGAATTCCATCGGCTATATTTACGGCGTATACCAGGTTGGGTTCCCGAACCAGCCATCGTCGATTCGGGCGCGTGTGTCCGGAACCGGATTTCTCGTAGGTGACGCCCTGCTGGCCACGAACCGTCACGTCGCTGAGCCCTGGTACGGCGATAGCGAGGCGGAAGCGCTGATGCATCGCGGCGCCACAGCCATGCTGGAGAGTCTCGTCGTGTTCTTTCCAAATTCGCCCACGCCGGTAAGTTTGACGCCCGGTGCGGTTTCCACCACAGGCGATCTCGCCGTCCTGCGAATTGAAAACAAGGATGCGGTCCGCGGACTCGCTGTGCTGCCGCTGGCGAAAACAAACGCATCGCCCGGAGAACTGGTAACGGTAATCGGCTATCCCATGGGCATCGCCGGCATGGTGGCCAAATCGCCAAGCGACGTCTATCAACGGCTGGCTTACCGCCACAACGACATCACGGCCGCAAGTGAACTGGCAGCCCTATCGCTGATTCGTCCCTCAACCACGTGCGGGCATCTGGGAGATGTGGTCGGCGACAAACTGATCTATGACGCTCCCACCGCGCACGGCGGCAGCGGTGGGCCGGTCTTCAACTCCAATGCGGAAGTGATCGGTGTGAACTCCGCCTACATCGACGGATTTTCCGGCGGCACGCTCGGATTCTCGGCAGAAGCTCTGCGTCCACTCATTGCGGAAGCAGAGAAGCGGCAGTAGAAGATCGAAATACTGGTTCGGCATAGCTTTGAAAGGGCGCGGCTTCAAGCCGCGCCATCAT
>JBAPQU010000612.1:0-15152 GCA_049280795.1 Candidatus Sulfotelmatobacter sp. | reverse complement strand
GCCCAATACTCCCTTAGGGCTACTTTTTCGCGCCGCCGACCAGTGGCCCAGCGAGGAATCAGTTCTGGCAGTGCGAGTGATATGGCGATGTTACTCCGACACCCACGCAAAACATGGTGCGCTAGTTGATCGAAAGCACTCGTGCGATTAGACTCCGCTGAATGCAGACCGTGCCCATTTTCCACAAGATTTTCCGCGAACTCTACGGGGAGCCTTGCTGGAATGTAAAGCCGGGATACGGCTCGTTCTTTACGCTCGAGTTCGGAAAGCCTCACCTAGAAGTTCGCGAGCCAACTGTCGCGAGCAAAGACGCCTCTCGAAGAGTGCGAAGTCTTCTTGCTCGTCGGAGTGTTTTTGTTCACGGCGAGTGGCACCTGTGGATCTATTCTTGCTCTTGGGAGGTTCTCTCTAAGGGCAGACATGTTGGAAATGGCTCGACAAAACGTAGCATGAGACGCGCCGCCGATTTGCTGGATGGCCAGAAACTGATTCAGTTTTCATTCTTTCCGAAAGAGGTTCTGTGTGTATTCGAGTTTGATCTCGGTGCGACCCTCAGAACCGTGCCCTACGATAGAAAAAGTGAACAGTGGGTGTTACACACACCGGAACAGAAAGCCTTAACTTTACGTGCTGACCGGCGATATCAGTACATGCGTGCTGACCTGCCCAGAGATCGAGGTCTGTGGAAGTCTGCTCTCAAGTGACGATATCAAGCTATGGCCCTCAAACCCACAATTCTGATTCCTCCCGGTTTCCTGCAGATGAGAAACCAACCCTCTGCCCGCGTCCGCTATGCTATCTTCAAGAGGTTCGCCTCTCGCAATCCCTGTACCCCTTGAAGCATGGCAACGTCCGTTGAAGGTTCCAAACCGGCCATAAAGGTCTTCGTCGCCACCACGGTGATGCTGACCTTCATCTCCTTCTGGCGAGCCTCCGCCATTGTGCTCTCGGACCTCGCATCCTCCGCTTACTACGCCGGAGGCGACGCCGAAAAGGTCATCGGCAAGAGTGCTCCCTGGTTCATTCTCGGCGTCATGCTGTTCAGCTACGCCGTGCGGGCGCTCTACATCGAATCGAGCAGCATGTTCGTGCGCGGGGGCGTCTACCGCGTGGTCAAGGAAGCTATGGGCGGGGGCCTGGCTAAGTTCTCCGTCTCGGCCCTGCTGTTCGACTACGTACTGACCGGCCCCATCAGCGCCGTTTCCGCCGGCCAATATCTGGCGGGTTTTATCAAGGACATGGGCGTGTACCTGCACCGCCCCCTGAATTTTTCCGATGACCACTTCGCCGCCGGCTTGGCTGTCATCGTCGTGATCTATTTCTGGTGGAAGAATACGCAGGGCATGCACGAGTCCAGCCAGAAGGCTCTGCAGATTATGGCAATCACTACGGTGATGGTGGTGATTCTGCTTATCTGGTGCGCCATCACGGTTCTGCGCTCACCCATCCAGTTGCCGCCCAACCCGCTGCACGCGGGCGTCGTTCCTCTGAACAAAGATTCGCTGGGCTGGCTCAACGGAACCTGGTTCGGACACATCACCTGGATCATTCTCTTCGTTGGCTTCGGGCACTCCGTGCTGGCCATGAGCGGCGAAGAAACTCTGGCGCAGGTGAACCGCGAGATCGAACATCCCAAGCTGAAGAACTTGGAGAAAACCGGGCTCGTGATTTTTATCTACAGCCTTCTGTTTACCTCACTGGTTTCGTTCTTCGCTGTGATGATCATTCCCGACAATGTCCGCCCGGATTACTTCGCCAACCTCATCGGCGGCATCGCCATGTACCTCGTCGGACCCACCAGCCTGAAGCTTCTCTTTCACGGCTTCGTTGTGCTGGTCGGCGTGCTCATCCTCGCCGGCGCGCAGAACACTTCCATCGTGGGTGCGAACGGCGTTTTAAATCGCGTGGCGGAAGACGGTGTGCTCACCAGTTGGTTTCAGAAGCCGCACAACCGCTTCGGCACCAGCTATCGCATCATCAACTTGATCGTTGGTCTGCAGGTGCTGACCATCGTGCTCAGCCGCGGGAACGTTTACTTGCTGGCTGCGCTTTACGCGTTCGGCGTGATCTGGAGCTTCGCCATGAAGTCCATCGCCGTGCTCGTGCTGCGCTTCACCGAGCCGGGAAATCGCGCATGGAAAGTGCCCGGCAACCTGCACTTTGGCAAAACCGAAGTCCCCGTGGGATTGATTCTAATTTCCGCAGTGCTGCTGATCACCGCGGTCGTCAACCTGTTTACTAAGTATCAGGCTACGATTGCGGGAGTAATTTTCAGTGCCGTGTTTTTCACAATTTTCACGCTCTCCGAGCGCCACGTCGCCAAAGAACGCCATGGCAAACCGGAACAGCTCGATCAGTTCCGTGTCTATGGCAATCAGGAACTGGGCAGCGGCGCCATGGGAGTCAGGTCGGGAAATATTCTGGTCGCGGTGCGCGATCCTCGCAATCTGTACTACTTACGCCAGGTGCTGGCCCACACCAACACTCTGAAGCAGGATGTGGTCGTGATGAGTGCGCGCCTTTACCATCGCGAGCACAGCTTCAGCGGCAGTTCGGTGATGGAAGCCAGCCAGGTTTTCGACCACTACGAACAGGAACTCTTCACCGCCGCCGTAGCCGTTGCGGAAAAAGAAGGCAAGCCGATTTCTCTGCTGGTAGTCCCGGCAACGGACGTCTTCGAAGCCATCATGGTGACCGCCCAGCGGCTTGATTCGGTCCGCGTGATTTGCGGCCTCTCAAATAAGTTAACGGCCGATGAACAAGCCAAGCTTACCGGCGACGCCTGGGAGCGTATGCCGGAGCCGCGTCCTCGTGTCTGCCTGGAAGTATGCGCTCCGGATGGTACCGCGCGCGAATACATGATTGGCCCACATACCCCGCGCCTTCGTGCACAGGATGTCGATCTCATGCACAAGCTCTGGCTCAACATCACCACCGATCCCAAGTTTGCCGGAGCCCACCACTATCACATCGTGGCTCTGGCTCTGGAAGAATTGCAGCGCGAGTTGAGTACGGAACAGCGCACGCAGCTTCTACAGAAGCTGCAGGAAGAAATAAACCGCTCAGGTGACCAGTCAACCAGTACCTAGTACCCAGTGCCTAGAAACGGCATCGCGACTGGCAACTAGGTACTAGGTACTCTTTCACTTCAGCAGCCCTTCCAGAGAAACCTTCAGCTCCCGATATCGAAATGGATACCCACTGGAAATCAGCCTCCCCGGCTCCACCTTCTGGCTGCCCAGCAACAATTCCTCCCCCATCTCTCCAAAGAGCAGCTTCGCAGCGGCGGCAGGCATGGGAAAAATTGCCGGACGCGACAGCACGCTGGCCAGCGTCGCCGCAAACGTCGCATTCATCACCGGCTTGGGCGCGACCATGTTCACGGGTCCCTGAATCAAGTCGTTCTTCAAAATGTGGTGGATTGCACCCACCATGTCCCGCACATCAATCCAGCTCATCCATTGCCGCCCGTCTCCGGTGCGCCCCCCCAAGCCCAGCCTGAAGGGCAGCAGCATGGCTTTGAGTGCGCCGCCTTGGGGGCTGAGCACGATTCCCGTGCGAAGGTGCGCGGTGCGAATGTCAGCTTGCACCGCCGGCGTGGTCGCTTCCTCCCACTCCTGGCAGACCTCGGCCAGAAATCCCTCGCCCGGCGCGCTTTCCTCGGACAACAGTTCATCGCCACGGTCGCCGTAGTAGCCGATGGCCGATCCGCAAACAAAAACCTTGGGCTTCTCTTCAGCCTGCGCCAGAGCCTGCGCCAGATTCAACGTGCCAGCCACGCGGCTCTGTCGAATTTTCGCCTTCTTGGCCGCGGTCCATCGTCCAAAGATACTTTCGCCGGCTAGGTGAACCACCGCGTCAAATCCGGAGACTGCTTGGGGGGCAATTGGTACGGCAGGATCCCATGCTATCTGTCCTTCTCCTGTAGTAGCACCGCGCACAAGGCGCACCACGGACCATCCACTGGCTTTAAGCGATGGGAGAAGAGCGGCCCCAATCGGCCCAGAGACACCACTGACAAGAATTTTGGAATTCATGACTTACAGGATGCAACTCTAACAGTTCGCCGCGCGTCCGAACAAACTAGAGATCGATTTGAAACCTTCGTAACGGGCGAAATGCCAGAAGGCCCCTTAAGCTACCATTACAAATGGCTCTCCCCGTGGCAATCCGGTGGAATGGTTGGTGTAATCTCTGATGATGGATTTCCCTGCCGTGACCACTACCACGCATTCACACCCGTGAGGATTTGAGAAAGCTAGACAGAACGCATTCATGGCGACCGGACTCAAGGCGGTACTTATAGTTTTCGCGTTGGTCGCGCTGAGTTGGATTTCGCCTTGCTTGGGACAGACTTCGGAGCAAACACCATCACCCGCTCCGGCCTTAGGAACCATCACCGGAACCATCGTCGATCAAAGCGCAGCCGTCGTCGCGGGAGCTCAGATAAAGCTGACCGTTCCCGGTGCGGATCAGTCGCAAACCCCGATGGTCTTATCCGGCGACGATGGACAATTTTCCCTCTCCAACGTCACTCCCGGCGCCTTCCAACTCACCATCACCGCGGCAGGCTTTGCCGCTCAAACTTCTTCCGGAACCTTGCTTCCGGGAGAGATTCACGCCATCCCGCAGATTGCGCTGACCGTTGCCACCAATATCACCGACGTTTCGGTCAGCCTCTCGCGTATCGAAGTGGCGCAAGCTCAAGTCAAGGATGAAGAGCAGCAGCGCGTGTTCGGTGTCATTCCAAATTTTTACGTCACCTACGATCCGCATCCCGTCGCTCTCACCTCCAAACAAAAGTTCGAGCTCGCATGGAAGACCTCAATCGATCCCGTCACCTTCGCCATCGTTGGAGGCATTGCCGGAGTTCAGCAAGCGGACAATAGCTTCAGCGGATACGGGCAGGGCGCTGAGGGTTACGCCAAGCGCTTCGGTTCCACCTATGCCAACCTCTTTGCCGGCACGTTCATCGGAAGCGCCGTACTGCCTTCGCTGCTGAGACAAGATCCCCGCTATTTCTACAAAGGCACCGGCGGCGTGAGATCACGAAGTTTTTATGCCATCGCCTTCGCGGTAGTCTGCAAAGGCGACAATGGACGCTGGCAGGTAAATTATTCGAATATTCTCGGAAGTCTCGCCGCGGGCGCGATCTCAAACCTCTACTACCCGGCACAAAATCGCAACGGAGCCGCACTAACCTTCGAAAACGCGGCGATAGGAATCGGCGCCACCGCCGCCGCCAATCTTGTGGAAGAATTTCTCATGCGCAAGCTGACCTCAAACGCCAACCGCGCCAACGCCAAACCCTAACGCAGGATGGCAAAAGATTCCCAATCTAATCCCTGAAGAATCCACGTGAAACCAAATTGACGCGCGGAAACATACTTGAACTCAACCCGGAAGGTACCGAAGAGGTGCACAGCTAGTTTCACCCTCTTAAGACCGCTGTATTTCCTGAGTTACAATTCCACTTTCTGGGCTGAGGTCAAGTCAAACGCAAAGTACACGCCCACGCCGCCGTCCCACCTAACCAAGGAGTTTGCCAAGATCTTTGGAGGACGAAATGCCGGTCAAATCGAATCTATACAAAGGCCTTGTAGTTATCGGGCTGTCGATAGTTCTGGCGGTTTCGTTCCTCTCGAGTCGAGCCTTTGCGCAGAAATGGCCGCATCTTGGCAGCAACTCCGCGTCTCCCGCTGCCTACTGCTCCGTGCAGCCCAGTGAAGTCATTGTAGGTGAACCGGTCACGGCAACCGTTAAGGTCAATAACTTCAATTCCAAGCACACGCTCGCCTATATCTGGAACCCGATTAACGGTGGAGGCAAGGTCATCGGGAAGGACGCGGTCGCCCAGATTGAGACCACCGATGCCGCGCCCGGCAACTACACCGTCGCCGCCCACGTCACCGACGCTAAAGCGAAGAAGAACAACGTAGCGAGTTGCACCGCCGACTTCATCGTGAAGGCGTCGCCGCCGAAGAATCCACCATCGATCTCTATTTCAGTCAACCCGAGCAGCGTTCAGGCTGGTGAGCCCGTGAACTTGTCGGCCAACTGCACCAGCCCGGACGGCGTCCCGGTTACGATCTCAACTTGGAAGTCAGTTGCGGGAAGCGTTTCCGGTACTGGCGCCTCGGCCACGCTCAACACCGCCGGAGCCGCACCCGGACAAATTGCCGTGAGCGCCGCCTGCACCGACGCGCGTGGGCTGAACACGCAAGCTTCGACGGAGGTCACAGTAGAGAATCCGCCTCCACCGCCACCAGCCCCCACGCCTACTCCGGAGATCAAAGCCGTCGAAGCTCGCCTCGCCCTGAAGAGCATTTACTTCCCAACGTCGATGCCGCCGGTCGAAGATCCCAACGCCGGCCTGGTTGCCAGTCAACAGCAAACGCTCATTTCTCTAGCCGCCGACTTCAAGAAGGATCTTGAAAGCAAGCCGGACGCGCGCTTACTCCTGGTGGGCCACGCCGACCCGCGCGGCCGCACGAAATATGATCAGCAGCTCTCCGAACGCCGTGCAGTACGCGTCAAGAGCTTTCTCGTCGAGCAGGGCATTCCCGCGGCCAACATCGATACGCAAGCGTTTGGCGCTCTCCATGCGCTGACGGAAGCCGCAGTGAAAGATGCCATCGAGCACGATCCGCAGCTCAGCTCCGAAGAGCGCGAAAGGGCTCTCAAAAACATGCAGACGATTGTTCTGGCCAGTGACCGCCGCGTGGATATCACGCTAAGCACCACGGGCGAATCGTCAGTCCGCCAATTCCCATTTAATGCTGCGGACGCGTTAACCCTGATTGGCGGCAGGGAAGATGAAGTAAAGAAGAAAGCAGACAGGCATCCGACCGACAAGAAGACGAATCAATAATTGGCGTCTCATGGACATGTGAAGCTAGACGCGTGATCACGTCAACGATCCGACTTCCTACCATCCTTGTCGGCTCTCTCGGCGGGCTATAATCGTATATGGCGAGCTTGCGCCAACAGATCGCAACTACCGCTCTTACGCTCACCAAGTTTCGTGAGTTGATGAAGCGGATTCAGGAAAACCGTCCTCAGGACGATCTGTCCATTATCAAAAAAGCTTACGACTATTCCCTGAAGCACCACGAAGGGCAGAGCCGCGCTTCCGGTGAGCCTTACCTGGTTCATCCGCTGGAAGTGGCGCTGGTGCTGGCTGACATGAAAATGGACCCGGTGGCCATCGCCGCCGGCCTGCTGCACGATTCGGTCGAAGACACCTCCGTCACCATCGTCGACATTCGCAAAGAATTCGGCGAGCAGGTCGCGCACATCGTCGAGGGCGTGACCAAGATCAGCAAAATCGATTTCGCCACGCGCGAGGAAGCGCAAGCCGAGAACCTGCGCAAGATGATGCTGGCTATGGTCGATGACATCCGCGTGGTGCTCATCAAACTCGCCGACCGCTTGCACAACATGCGCACGCTCGAACATCTTGCGCCGGAGCGGCAGCGCAAGATCGCCGAAGAGACCCTGGAGATCTACGCTCCCATCGCTCACCGGCTGGGCATGGGAAAAATTCGTGGCGAACTCGAAGACCTGGGTTTTCTCTTTCTCGATCCCGCCGGCTACGAGCAGGTGGAAAAGTCCGTCAATGCGCGCCGTAAACAGGGCGAAGCTTTCCTTGCGAAGATGCAGTCGATCATCAACGACAAGCTGAAGGAGGCCGGCATCCAGGCAAAAGTGGAAAGCCGCATCAAGCGCCTCTTCAGCATTCACAAAAAGCTCCAGCGCCAGCACATTTCCGTGGACCAGGTTTACGACCTCTTCGCCATGCGCGTAATCACGCGTTCGCTCCAGGATTGTTACGCGGTGCTCGGCATCATTCACAACATCTGGCGTCCGGTGCCGGGACGCATTAAAGATTTCATCGCCATGCCCCGCCCGAATTTTTACCAGTCACTGCACACTTCGGTCATCACAGAAGATGGGACGCCATTCGAAATCCAGATCCGCACCGAAGAGATGCACAAGATGGCGGAGGAAGGCATCGCGGCCCACTGGAAATATAAAGACGGCCCGGTCTCCGCGCAGGATGAGCAGCGCCTCGCGTGGCTGCGGCAGGTGGTCGAGTGGCAACGGGACGTCAGCGATCCCAATGAATTCCTCACCGCGCTGAAAGTCGATCTGTATCCCGAAGAGGTTTACACCTTCACACCCAAAGGAAAAGTCGTAGTGCTTCCGCGTGAGGCTACGCCGATCGACTTCGCCTACACGATTCACACGGAAGTCGGCCACACTTGCGTCGGCGCCAAAGTAAACGGCCGCATGGTGCCGCTGCGGCACAAGCTGCACTCCGGCGACATCGTCGAGATCCTAACCCAAGCTGGACACAAACCCAGCCGCGATTGGCTCGGCCTGGTTAAGTCTTCGCGCTCGCGTAACAAGATCAAGCACTGGCTCAACGTCCACCAACGTGAGCGAGCCATCGAGATAGGCCGCAAGGTGATTGAAAAAGAAGCGCGCAAGTATCGCATCGCGCTGAAGGAAATCAAAGACGACGAACTACTGAAAGTCGCGGCCGCCTATGGCCTGGGCAAAGTCGATGACCTGATGTCCGGCATCGGCTATGGAAAATATTCCGCGCGGCAGGTGCTGGCTCGGCTGCTGCCGGCGGGCACGACGCCATCGATGGCTGGCGACATTGAAGCCGAAGGCTTGAGCAATCAACCAGGAGCCATCGCCAGTGTGGTGCGCCGCGTCTTTGGCGATCACAACGCCATCATGGTGAAAGGCCAGGGAGATATGCTGGTCTACCGCGCGCGCTGTTGCAATCCCATTCGCGGGGAAAGCATCGTTGGCTATATCACCCGCGGCAAGGGCGTGGCAGTGCACGCGGTGAGTTGTCCCAACGTCACCAACCTCATGTACGAACCGGAACGCCGCATCGACGTGGAGTGGGCCCGCGACGAGAGCACGCCCACAGCTTACCCGGTCAAGCTCACCGTTTACTGCGACGACCGTTTCGGCATGTTAAAGAACATCACCAGCGTGATCGGCGACGCCCAAAGCAACATCCGCAACATCGGCGCCCGTACCGAAAACAGTCAAGCCAGCGTGGAGATCGTCCTCGATATCTCAGACCTGAAACACCTCGAACAAATCATGGCCGGCCTGCGGAAAATCCCCGGCGTGCATGAAGTGCAGCGGCTGCAGAAGATCTGACAGGCAGTTGCCAGTAATAGTTTGACTTGCTCCACGCGCATCTGCGTTAATTAACAGCGGAGGTTTCATGCGCGAAGTTGTTTCCACAAAAGATGCTCCTCAGGCCATCGGGCCTTACTCGCAAGCCATTAAAGCTAACGGATTCGTGCTCACGTCGGGGCAGATCGCCATCGATCCAGTCACGCAGCAAGTAGTGGCCGGAGATGTTGCGGCGCAGACCGACCGCGTGTTGCGCAATCTGTCGGAAATTCTGGAGGCTGCGGGCAGCGGGCTGGGGAAGGTTGTGCGCTCCACCGTCTTCCTAAAGAACATGAATGACTTTGTCGCCATGAACCAGGTATATGGAAAGTATTTCAGTTCCGCGCCGCCGGCCCGCTCCACAGTAGAGGTGGCGCGTTTGCCCAAGGATGTGCTGGTGGAGATTGATGTGATTGCGCTGGCGTAAGTGAAAACCCAAAGCCTTAGACACAGAGGTCACAGGGATGCCACAGAGGAAACCTTTCGTGCATCTCCGCACTTCCTATGATTAAGATATTCATGTGGAGGCAAGCATGATGAAGTATCTTGCGGCGATCGCCGTGATTCTCGCGCTGACAGCGACGTTTGCTCTGGCTCAAAGCGCACCCAGAAAGTCCGCGATTAACACTAATGCTCCCAGCAAAGTGACCGGCGACGGCGTGAAGACGGCATCAGGCCTGGTTTATTGGGATCTCCGGGTGGGTAACAGGGACTTGGTCGCCAAAGAAGGCAGCCATGTGCGGGTGCACTACACGGGTTGGCTTACGAATGGCAAGAAGTTTGACAGCTCCGTTGACGCGGGCAAGCCTTTCGATTTCACCATCGGCAACGGCGAAGTCATCAAGGGATGGGAAGAAGGAATCACAGGAATGAGAGTTGGAGGCAAACGCCAGTTGCGCATCCCTCCCGATCTGGCTTACGGCGCGGAGGGCTCACCGCCGGACATCCCGCCCAACGCCACTCTGATCTTCGACGTGCAATTACTGGGTGTGGAGTAGGGTAAATGTGCCGCCGAGCACGCACGAAGCGCTGAGTAGCTGACGAGCCGGAAATTTAGAATCGCTTCTTAGCCTTCTCGGCGATCTCCGCGGTTAATCTTGCTTACGCTTTAACCACTTTGCCACTGCGCAGGCAGGACGTGCATACGCGGATGCGCTTGGTGGCAGCGCCCACGCGGGCGTGCACCGGACGCAGATTTACATTCCAGCGCCGCTTAGTGACGTTATGGGCGTGGCTGATGCGGTTTCCAAATTGCGGCTTCTTGCCGCAGATATCACACTCTTGTGCCATGACTGCTACGATCCTTTCAGAGGTCTAGACCTGAATTTACCATTCTACCGGATTATGGCCTCCGCCGACAATTCGTACAGCGGCCAGCGGGCAGCGTAAACTTGCTCTATTGCTGCTGAGGAATCGGGAGGGACTCGATGTTTGATCGCGGAAAAGCAACCTTGGTAGAAAGCGCACTCGTCCTTGCCTTGATGGGAATTCTGGCCGGAGCCATCGGTGGCTTGGCCATCGGAGTCGCGACCAGTCCGAAAACCTCTTCAGCCGCCACGCATTAGCGAGTTGCCGCTGAGCCATCGCCATACCCCTATGCGATACTGAAGCCATGCAGACTCCGGTCCAGGCGCCCACTGCGGCTACCGATCCCAAGTCCGTGAAGGTGAATCTGACCACCGGCACTGGGGTGGATATCGAGTGGAAAGACGGGCACATTTCGCATTACGACTTCGTCTTTCTGCGCGACGCTTGTCCTTGCGCGATGTGCAACGAAGAGCGCGAGAAAAGCGGCCGCAAGCCCGGCGCACCTGCAAAACTGGCCCCGGGCATGCTGCCCATGTTCAAAGCGGCGGCCAGGCCAGTTTCCGTCGAACCTATAGGCAAGTATGCCATTCGATTCGCGTGGAACGACGACCACGATCTCGGCATCTACTCATGGAAACTGCTACGCGAAGTTTGCCCGTGCGAGGAGTGCAAAGCGGCGCGGGTTTGACATTCACCGGCTACCGGCCCTGAACATGCAGGAAGGCACCTTCAGCAAAACCGCGCAACGTGTGGCCATTCGCCGCGCCGCGCATCAACTCCTGGATGAACCCCGAGTGCTCGACGATCCTCTGGCCCTGCGGATCATTGGCTTCGATGCGGAGCGGGAGCTGCGATCCGATCCCAAGGAGCATCATGCCTTTTCCCGGGCGTTCCGTGCGTTCATGGCTGCGCGCAGCCGCTACGCCGAGGACGAACTCGCCCGTGCGGTAGGACATGGTGTGACACAGTACGTGGTACTGGGCGCCGGGCTCGATACGTTTGCTTACCGCAACCCTCATGCGGGCCTGCGGGTTTTCGAAGTGGATCACCCGGCCACGCAGTCTTGGAAGCGCGAACAGTTGCAGGCGGCAGGCATTGCGATCCCGCGATCTTTGACCTTCGTGCCCGTCGACTTCGAGCAACAAACGCTTGCCGATGGGATTGGGCAATCTGGTTTCAATGCGAACTCAGCGGCGGTTTTTTCCTGGCTGGGAGTGACGCCTTATCTGACGCGTGAAGCCTGCATGTCCACGTTAAGCTTTATTGCGGAAATGCCTGCGGAGAGCGGTGTGGTCTTTGATTTCGCCTTGGATCCGGCGCTCCTCAATGCCGGACAGAGGCAGGCGCTGGATGCGCTCTCAAAGCGCGTGGCTGCTGCCGGAGAGCCATTTCAACTTTTCTTCGATCCCAAAAAACTGCAGCGAAAGCTGAAGGAGATGGGATTTCACCGCACTGAGTTTCTGCAAGGCGAACAAATCAACGCGCGTTATTTCAAAGACCGTAAAGATGGGCTGCTGGTGCGCGGCGGGCTGGGGCATTTGATGGGAGCATGGGTGTGACCTGTTCGCGGATGCACCGCCCGGACAAGCGCGATCTGTCAATCCTGTAAAATTGAACCCATCAGCTCCGGAGCCACTTCCGCATTGTCTTTTCTCGATCAACTCAACCCGCAGCAGCGCGAGGCCGTCGAAACCACCGAGGGCCCGGTGCTCATCCTCGCCGGCGCGGGGAGCGGGAAGACGCGCGTTATCACCTACCGCATCGCCTACCTGATCGAGCACAGGGGAGTAATGCCGGAATCCATCCTGGCGATGACCTTCACCAACAAGGCCGCCGCGGAGATGGGCGAGCGCGTCGAGAAGCTTGTCGGCGGACTAAGCATCGCCAAGCCGGTCATCTCGACGTTTCATTCTTTCTGCGTGCGCGTGCTTCGCCGCGACATCGAAGCTTTGCAAATTCCTTCGGCCACGCCCGGCCAGCCGCCGATCGGCCATACGAAGAAATTCGTCATCTACGACGAGAGCGACATGCAGTCCGTCGTTAAGTCGGTAATGAAACGCCTCGGCCTCGACGACAAACAACTCACGCCGCGCACCGTGCTCTCGCGCATCTCGTGGGCGAAGAATCACATGCTTGATCCGCAGGAGCTTTACCTGCAATCGGCCGATCCGAAGACAGAAAAGATCGCGCACCTGTTCGAGGAATACCGCAAGGAGCTGCGTAAGGCCAACGCCCTCGACTTCGACGATCTGCTGCTCGAAGCCACGCGCCTGCTGAAAACCTCTGCGGCGGTGCGCGAGTATTACAACCGGCGTTTTCAATATCTGCTGATCGACGAATATCAGGACACGAACCGTCCACAATACGAACTCATGCGCATGCTGGCCGGCGAGCGCCACAATGTGTGTGCTGTGGGTGACGAGGACCAGTCGATTTATTCCTGGCGCGGCGCCGACATCCGCAACATTCTTGAATTTGAAAAGGATTTTCCCGAAGCTAAGATTATTCGCCTGGAGCAGAACTACCGCTCGACCCAAAATATTTTGCAGGCTGCGTCGACGGTGGTTGCAAACAATATTCGGCGCAAAGGCAAGAACCTTTGGACATCGCGACAAGGCGGCACGAAAATCGGTTACTACGAGGCTCCCGATGGCGAGAACGAGGCGCTTTTCGCCGCAGACCACATCGCAAAATATCTGCGTGAAGCCGGCCGTGCTGAAAATTCGGGCGGCGAAACCCCGCGTGCCGCGGTTCTTTACCGCACCAACTCTCAGTCGCGCTTGTTTGAAGAGGCTATGCGCCGCTACGGACTCAAGTACAAAGTGGTCGGCGGATTTTCCTTCTACGAACGCTCCGAGATCAAAGACATGATCTCGTATTTGAAGGTGATCCAGAATCCCGACGACTCGATCTCTCTTCTGCGCGTCATCAATACGCCTACTCGCGGTATCGGCAAGGGAACCATCGACGTGATCGAGCGCCTGGCGTTGGAAACCGGGCTCTCACTCTGGGGAGCGATGGGAGAAGCTATCCGTCGGCAACTTTTGCCGCAGCGCGCACTGGAGGCATTAAAAAGTTTTCAGCAGTTGATCTTCGACGCGCAAGCAATGTTATCGGGAACGTTCGCGGAGCAACTGGAAGAAAGTGCTGAGGCGGGAGCGGCGGCGCCTGGACAAAGGCCGGAAGCGCTGAGTTTGCAAGCTGCAGCAGACGATTCGCTTCCCGATCATGCGGCCGCCTTTGATCCGAATGAATTCGAGAATACAGCCTTCGATTTCGGCGGCGCCTACACTGGGACTGACGAAGCGAGTGACGAAAAGACCGGCGAGCCCGAAAGTAGCGCCGGCGTCCCGCCGGCTATTCTGCTAGAAGAAGATCAAGCATCTCTCCGGCTATCGGGCGAGCAAGATGCTGGCGCGACTAACCCTTCCACTTCCGACCTTCTCAAATTTCTCATCGACCGTACCGGCTACATCAAGCTGCTCGAAGCCGAAGACACGCCCGAAGCCTTCTCCCGCATCGAGAACCTGCGCGAGTTGGTCAATGCCGCCGCCGATTCGCGCGATCGCGGAGAAACTCTGGACCAGTTCCTGGACCACGCCGCCCTCATTGCTGACACTGACGATTACGATGAGCGTTCGCAAATCACCCTCATGAGCCTGCACGCGGCCAAGGGCCTGGAGTTTCCACTGGTTTTTCTCAGCGGCCTCGAAGAAGGACTGTTCCCGCACTCCCGCACCATGCTCCAGCCCGACGACGTCGAAGAAGAGCGCCGCCTCTGTTACGTCGGCATGACACGAGCAATGGATCAGCTCATCCTGACGCGAGCCGTCTACCGCCGGAGATACGGCACCGATTTACCCGAAGCCAGTGTCCCGTCGCGTTTTCTGGAAGAAGTGCCTGCGCCGTTGATCGAAGAGTTAGGCAGACGGCGAACGGCCACAGCGTATGTGGGGACGGGCGCTTTTTCCCGCCCAGTAGGGCGAAGCCCCGCAGCCCACGATGCCGACACTCACTACTCCTACGAAGACGAAGACCAAAGTGCAAGCTGGAAAGGCCACAACGCAGTTCCGCCCAACCGCCAGAAGCCTGCGGCTCCGGCCAAGCCCTATAACTCCATCGAGAACATCGCCGAGTTCTTCGCCTCGCGCGGCAAGAAGTTTACCGTGCCGAAAACGCCGGTCGAAGAGCCCACTGGAAGGCGCGGCTTCCGGCCCGGCCAGAAGGTTCGGCATCCCAAATATGGCGAAGGGACGGTCTACCAGCGAGAAGGAGAAGGCGAAGAAGCCAAGATTACTGTACAATTTCCTCGCTTCGGCTTGAAGAAGCTGGTGGAGAAGTATGCGCAGTTGGAGCGCGCGTAGGCTGTAGTCGACCCGCGCAAGTCTGTAGGATGAACAACAATTCGTATCGAGAAGAGGATAAGTACAGCATTCATGGCAAACACAGCAGAGCTAACCAAAGAAGAACGCAAGAAATCAAAACGCGCCGCCCGCAAGAAGAGTAAAGCGGAAAAGCCAAAGAAGCCCCGCGATTACGCCCGCGGATCGAAAAAGCCCAAGGTGAAGAAGTTGGCTCGCGGCCAGTCGAAGCGGTAGGCCGCCAGTAACGGAATTACGGGCATGGGCCGGTTGGCC
>JBAPQU010000611.1:0-11080 GCA_049280795.1 Candidatus Sulfotelmatobacter sp. | reverse complement strand
CGGACGTAGCGGCCGTTTTGGAGTTCGATCATCAACGGCTGTACGGAGTGGGATTCGCGGTCGGAGAACGCACTCATGCCTGCGTCCATCGATCCGGCTGCGGGGCCGGACATGGAGCGCGCGGCTTGCAGCAGGAATGGTGGCGGATCGTCGGCTACGGGATAGCCGGTGGAATAGATGTCGTTGGAATCGAAGGCGTCGGTGAAGAATGGGAATGGGAGAGACGTGTAGGGGGAGAAGTGTGGGGAACGGCGGGATGCGGATTGCTGATGGTTGCGTGCGTGAACGGAGCCACTGCGCTGGCCTGCATGAACGGCAGGGGCTGCGTAACCGTGCGCTGCAGATACCGATCTCTGGGCTGAGGCGTTAGGGATCAGAGTTGATGCCAGCATCGCGACTAGTACGAAGTGGCGGCCGAAATTTCCTGGCTGGCCAATTTTAGCGGACGCAGTTCGCGGGCGAGGGCGCCCGCGCCACATTGGTGCATCGAAGATTGCTCGGGCTAACATATCAATTTGCCTGGGCCGAGGGAGGCAATTCGAAGACTATGCCGTGGTCGTCGTTTAGTTTTTCGGTGGCCGGAAGATCGAGATCGGAGAGAGCGATCTTGCGGGGATGGCCGGGAGTTAGATCATAAAGCGTGGGATTGACGATGGCGTAGTTTGAGACCTCGAGCTGATGGCCGTCTTTGAAGACGAGAATGGTTGGGGCCTGTGGTGGTTCGGGGTCGGAGTCAGCGGCGGCGTCCTCCACCTGAGCTTCCGCGATCGATTGCGTGGGCGAAGCATTCGCTACGTAGGAAGCGTGGCCCGGTCCGCGACGGTCGAAGATCGTCGGGCCTCCCTGGTACTCGGGGTCGTTATCGTTGTTATTGGCACTGTCGTTCGAGGCATCAGTCGCGTCGGCATCGGCAGAGCTTGCATCTGGCGTATCGGCATCGGCACTGGCGTCTACCGCGTAAGGCATTGGATAGAAATATGGGTAGTACGCGACGACGTTCGGCGGGTTGTGCTGGTTGCCGTTCGGGTTGTGGATCGGGGGTTGCGGAGGATGCGGTTTGGGAGGAACAACGACCACGGGCGATTTGTCGGGCACAGCACTGCGAACGGGCGGAGCGGCACTGGGCGCAGGGGCGCTGGCGTGAGCAGAAGTTGCCGACGCATTGTTAACTTGAGCGGAGCTGCTGGAGACAAGAAGCAACGGGAGCAGGAGCATCCCACAGAGCGCTAGCGCTGCCGGAATCGACGGCTCGACACGGCTTTTCACATCCTTATGGTACTCCACCGGAAAGGTCATGGCGCGCCTCCAAATTGCTACATTTTAGATCGCTTGGCGGCTTCGTTGATGCGGGGAAATTGTAGAGATTTGTAGCTTCGCGCGGGAAAGTCAAAGGCAAAGGCTTTAAACACAGGGGCCACACGGGGTCACAGGGTAAACCTTCTTATCCGCGGGGGATTTGGGCTAGGGCCAGGACGCTCCAGAGGATGTAGGCGGCTAGTAGGCCCCCGACGCAGGCGGTGACCAGTTGGCGATAGGAAGTCTCCATCAGGTCGGCTAGGATTCCGGAGACGAAGATTAGGAGGAACGGAATGCAGGCGAGTAAAAATCCTGCGCCGGCTACGTGGGGGTGGGCCATGCCTAGCCCGACAAACAGCAGGGCGATGAGTCCGGGCGCGGTGTTGCCGAAGTAGCGGGTGCGGGGCCACAGAAGATAGGTTGTAACCGCGGCAGGCAGCAGAATGGCCAGCGCAGGGCAGGCGCGGAGGAGTTGCAACGCGACCTCACGGTAGACGCCGGGGACGGTGAAACCTCGCCAAGTTGCTCCCCAGAAGGAGGCGTGCTGCATGCCTTGGGAAAAGGCGTGGGGATGGAAGAAGTAGGTGGCGAAAAGAATGACCAGAGCAAACAGGCAGGAGACAGTCCAGATGATGATGGCGGCGGGGCGGCGGATGGGCGCGAGATAAAGCAGGAAGGCGAGCGCCAGGGGCACGACGATAATCATGGAGAACTGGGAGCCTACGGCGATGGCCAGTGAGATTCCGAGCAGGACGATGCGCCGCCAGTTCCAGAGAATGACTTCGCGCGGAGCGTAAAGAGTGTGAGCGACGGCGATGGCGGTGAAGATTGCGCCGAACGATCCCCAGGCAGAGAGGATTTCGGGCTCGGTGTGCCAGACCGCGCTGGCCTGGATCATCGACGGAGAGAAGCAGTAGAGGGTGAGGGCGAGGAAGCCGCCGGAATTTCCGCAGAGACGGCGAGCAACGTACCAGAGGGAAGCGCCGAGGGCGACCCCGCACAACAGAAAAGGGATGCGCGCAAGCCAGCGCCAGAGGGAATTGTTCGACTGTGGGCTGGCGTAGAGAGGAAGCACGCTGACCAGCGTTGATAACGGAGAGTGTTCAGTATCGAAACCTTCGGCGTCGCGTGAGACATCCGAAGGAAGAGATCCCGCGAGATCGGGATAGGGATCGCCGGCGATGCCTCCGCCGTGAAGTTGCCGCCAGCCTGAGGCGATGCGAACCTGCTCGAGTTCACTGGGGCCGTCGGATGTGCGCAGCTCACACCGGACCAGCCAGATTGCCTGCGCCAGGAAGACCAGGAGTAAGGCTCCGGCGAAAAATTGCGGACGACCGAAGCGTTCGCGCGTGAAAAATCGGGTCATAAGGCGGGACGAAGTGTTTTACCATGAGCGAGCCGGTTTGCGAGAAACTTCTGCGATGGATGATCGGACAGACAGTTCGACGCGTGATTCGGAAGCGGTGAATCAGCAAGCGATGAATACGGCGCCTGTGCCCGCGCCGGATTTTGCGGTGCAGCCCTCGTATGCGCGGACGGTGTTTCTTGGGCCGGATGGGCTGCGGGCGGGATGGGGATTTGCGTTTTATGTGTTGATGCTGTACGTGCTGCGATTCGTCGTCAACCGGTGGGCTGGATCGTTTGAGAGCGGAAATGAACTGTGGTCGATGATGCTGGAAGAGTTCATGGTGCTGGTTGCGGCCGTGGTTCCCGCGCTGGTGCTGGCGAAAGTTGAGCGGCGGCCGTGGGGCACGTACGGTCTGCCGCCGCGGCAGGCGTTTGGGAAATTGTTTTGGGTGGGCGCGGTATGGGGATTTGCGAGCATCACGTTGCTGCTTGGGTTGATGTACGGGCTGCGGGTATTTGAGGTTGGACACCTGGCATTGCATGGCGCGCGCATTGTGAAGTTCGCAGGATTCTGGGCGGGATATTTTTTACTGGTGGGATTGTTTGAGGATTTTCTGTTTCGCGGGTATTCGCAATTCACTCTGACGCGCGCGATTGGCTTCTGGCCGGCGGCGTTTGCATTGTCGTGCACGTTTGGGCTGGTTCACATGTCGAATGGGGGTGAGCAGTGGCGAGGATTGCTGGCGGCTGCGGTGATTGGATTTTTCTTCTGTTTGACACTGCGGCGCACCGGGACTTTGTGGTTCGCGGTGGGATTTCATGTGGCGTGGGATTGGGGGGAGACATTTTTTTATTCCGTGCCGGATAGCGGGACGGTCTTTCCGGGGCATCTTTTGCAATCGTCGTTTCACGGACCAGGCTGGCTTTCAGGCGGGGTGGTTGGTCCGGAGGGCAGCGTGTTGTGCTTTGCGGTGATTGGGGTGGTGTGGGTTGGATTTGAGAAGGTTTATCGGGAGGTGAGATATTACGCAGAGTAAAGAAGGATCTCCGGCAGAAAAATATTCACCACAGAGGACACAGGGAATCACAGGGTGGATCTGGTTCCCGGTTTGAACTGTGCAGCGCAAAAATCTGCAATCGCGTTTCTCCTAATATTCGCCTCGGTCTATACTCGGTTTGTGAACCCCGAAATTGATTTGCTGATCCCGCTGCGCCGGTATTGGGGATACAGCACGTTTCGTCCACTGCAGGAGCGGATTGTGCATAGCTTGCTGGCGGGGCACGATACCTGCGTGGTGATGCCGACGGGCGGGGGAAAATCTTTGTGCTATCAGCTGCCGGCAGTGGTGTCGGAAAAAACTGCGGTGGTGATTTCTCCGCTGATCGCGCTGATGCAGGATCAGGCGACGCAGTTGGCGCAGATGGGAATCCCGGCGGCTGTGCTGAACAGTACGCTGAGCGACGCCGAGCAATCGAAAGTGATGAGCCGTGCGCGGGAAGGCGCTTACCGGTTGCTGTACGTGTCGCCGGAGCGGGTGGCGCGCGGCGATACTATGGGCTGGTTGTCGCATGTGCCGATTGCGTTTTTCGCCATCGATGAAGCGCATTGTATTTCCGAGTGGGGGCATGAATTCCGACCCGAGTATCGGCAGTTGAGCAAGCTGCGGACGAAGTTCCCGGATCGTCCGATTGCGGCGTTTACGGCGAGCGCTACTCGACATGTGCGGCATGACATTCTCGCGCAACTGCAATTACGCGATCCCGACAAATACATTGCCAGCTTTTACCGGCCGAACCTGCGCTACCTGGTGCGGGAGTGCGCGGGGCTGGAACAGATGGAGATGCTGGTGAATGCGCTGCGTAGTTATCCCGGCAGCAATGTGATTGTTTATTCGCCAACGATTAACCGCGTCGAGGAGACGGTGGATTTTTTGGAGGATCACGACATTGCGGCGGTGGGATATCACGGCAAGATGGGAGCCGACGACCGGCGGCGCAACCAGGAACGATGGATGTCGGACGAGGTGCGGGTGCTGGTGGGGACCATTGCTTTTGGCTTGGGCATTAACAAGGCAGCGGTGCGGGCGGTGATTCATTTGTCGCTGCCGAAATCGATTGAGCAGTATTACCAGGAGGCCGGACGCGCCGGGCGCGATGGATTGAGCGCGGATTGCGTTTTGCTTTGGCAGAAAAAAGATGCGGGGCTGCTGGGATTTTTTGCCAATCAAATTACGGATTCGGCGGAGCGCGAGCGGGCGTGGGAACGCTACCGGATTATTCGTGAGTTTGTGGAGTCGAGGCGTTGCCGGCATCGGCAAATATGCGCGCATTTTGGTGAGGCTCCGAAGTGGGAGAGCTGCGACGCTTGCGATGTGTGCGGAAGCGTGGCGGAGTGGATGGAGAAGCCCGTGGCGCCGGCAAAGACTGCCGCTGCTGGCAGAAAGCGGTTGCCGCTGCAGCCTGTCGCGGCTCCGGCCGCGGGTGCTGAGGCCGAAGAGTTACGGGAATATTTGCGAGAGTGGAGGCGGGCGATGGCGAAAGAGAAGAATGCGCCTGCCTACATTGTGTTGCACGATTCTTCGCTGGAGGAAATTTGCCGCCGGCAGCCCAAGTTCTTTGCGGAGCTTTTGGAGATTCCGGGGATCGGAGAGCGCAAGGCGGAGGTTTATGGGCAGTCGATTCTGGATGCTTTGGAAAAATACAGGCAGGGAGCGCGGGCTTCGGGATCGGAGAGCAAGATCAAGCCGGCGGATGAGACCCTGCGATTGTTGAGCGAAGGCAGGACCCTGGAAGAGATTGCACAGATGCGAGGGCGGCAACTTTCCACGGTCGTGAGCGCGGTGGCGAATCTGCTTGAGATCGGGCAGTTGGAGTTTCAATCGGAATGGATCAGTAAGGAGAAACAGTCAGTGATTGAAGCGGCGTGCATGAAGATCGGGATGGAGCGGCTGAAGCCGCTGAAAGATATTTTGCCGCCGGAAATTACGTACGACGAAATTAAGCTGGTGGTGGGGAAGCTGCGGCGCGAACAAGTTCTGAAAGCAGCGCAAATCCCGGCGTAGATCCGCGCCGGGTGAACGAAGATTTTCTGAATTATGCGGCAGATTCGGGTTGCGAATAGAGCGCCCAGGCGCTGGCCAAATCTTGCACGATGTGTCCGAGTGACTTGTAGACCGTAATCTCCTCGGGAGATCGACGGCCCTCGATATCGCCGGCCAACACCTGGCCGATCTCGGCAACGATGTGGTCATCAGTGATCAGCCCGGCGGCTTTGGCTCGGAGAAATTCCGCGCCTTGATTTAAAACCCCTTCGCGGCTATCGGCGATGAAGCGTGAGCGGACGACCAGCGCGTTGTCGACCTCGCAAGGTCCGGCGTAGCTGGAGCCGACGAGGTTGAGGTGAGTTCCGGGTCGAACCCAGTCGCCGTGCAGGATGGGCTCGGCGGCCGAGGTGACGGTACAAATAATATCGGCATCGGCGACTGCACGTTGCACATCTGCCGCGGCAGCGACAGGGATGGCTAGCTCCGATTGCATGCGCTCGGCAAAATTCTGCGCGCGAGCGGGCGAGCGTCCCCAAACCACAATCGATTCCAGATCGCGAACCTTGGCGATGGCGCGGGCATGAGTTGCAGCCTGTTCGCCGTAGCCGAGAAGCGCGAGGCGGCGGGCATCTTTGCGAGCAAGTGCGTCGGTTGCGACGGCGCTGGCAGCTGCGGTGCGGATGGCCGTGATCTCGCCCGCATCGAGTACGCAAACCGGCGCGCCGCTTTCCGGATCGAAGAGGATGACGAGTCCCTGATGCGATTGCACTCCGCGCGCGAAGTTGCCGTGAAAGACGCTGATCAGCTTTGCGCCGAACGCAGCGTTCGCGCCCAAGGCTCCGGGCATGACTCCGAAAAGGCGGCCTTCGGACAGAGACATGATCGAGCGCAGGAGTTGCTTCGTCTCGCCGCGCGAGAATGCGATCATTGCCTGGCGCACGATTGGAATGCAGACGTCATAGGTGAGGCGGCGGCTGATCTCTTCGCGGTCGATGAATCGCATGAGTGATATATCTTACGGCAGCTGCTTCAGCATTTGCTCAACCGCGTCGCGGCCGCTGCGCACGCAATCCGGAACGCCGATGCCGCGGTAACCGTTGCCGGCCAGCGCGATTTTCGGTAGCTGCTGGCGCAGGCGCTCGATGCGGTCGAGGCGCTCGAGATGCCCGACGCCATACTGCGCCATCGCCGACTTCCATTTATAAACGCGGGCGAAGAGCGGCACGGCGCGCAGGCCGAGGATCTGCTGCAGATCGTTGCGGACGATGGCGATGATCTCGTCATCGGAAAGCTGCCAGATATTTTCCGCGGTCGATCCGGCGAAGAAGCAGCGCAGCAGGGCGCGATCTTCAGGGGCGCGGTGCGGAAATTTGTTGTGAACGAAAGTTGCGGCCAGTAGTCGCTTGCCTTCGCTGCGCGGAACGAGAAATCCGAAGCCGGGTGGGAGCGATTGGCGGACTTTGCGATCGTAGCCGAGGCCGACGGTGATCGAAGAGGTGTACGCGATGGCGGCGAGTTCGGCGGAGAGATCAGGACTGCAGATCGAAAGAAGCTGCGCGGCGGCGTGGGTGGGCACGGCGAGGACGATGGCGTCGAAGTGATTGGAGTTCACTCCTACCGAGACTCGCCAGCCTCCGGCTTCGGGCTGAATTGACTGCACGGGAGTATTGGTGAGTAGGGATGCCTGGTTGAGACGCGGGACGAGCGTGTCGATGAGCTGCTGCATGCCGCTTTTGAGTGAAGTGAAAAGTGGCGGAGCAAATTGATTTGCGTGGCGCGCAATTTTCTTGCGGGCGGCGAGCATGGCGCGGCCGAGACTGCCGTGGGTGCGCTCCATCTCGACGAAGCGGGGAAGAACGGCACGCACGCTGAGGTTGGCGGCTTCTCCGCCGTAGACGCCGGAGAGCAGCGGGTCGGCAAGGCGGTCGACCATTTCTGCGCTGTAGTGGCGCTCGACGAAAGTCGCGACGCTTTCATCGGATTCGGCGGCGCGCGGAGGATGGAATAATTCTCGGGTCATCCGGAGCTTGGCGCTCCACGAAAAAAGTGGTGAGAATCCGGTCGGCAGGATTTTTGTTGGGACCATGAACATCAGGCCGTCGGGCATGGGGATGAGTCGGCCGTGGATGAAGATGTAGGTTTTACGATCGGCGTCGTTCGAGCCAACGAATTGATCGCCAAGGCCGAGTGAGTGGCAGAGGTCGGTGGCCCAGGGCTTTTCCGTGAGGAATGAATCGGGCCCGGCTTCTAGGATGCAGTTTTGGATTGTTTCTGTTCGGAGGACTCCGCCGAGATGCGGCGAGGATTCGTAGAGAGTGTAATCGACTGTGCCGGCACGGCGATGTTCTTCGAGAGTGAAAGCGGCGGTGAGTCCGGAGATGCCGCCGCCGATGATGGCAATGCGAATCATGGATGCAGGCTTCGGGCTTCAGCTTTCGGGCTTCGGCTTTCAGAGCCGGAATTTTTGGCCGAATATTCCTGCACTAACCGGGCCAGGTTCTTCACGTTTTCGACTGGGGTTTCGGGCAGGATGCCGTGGCCTAGATTAAAGATATGGCCGGGGCGTCCGGCGGCAAGTCTGAGAATGTGTTCGGCGCGAGATTTTAATTCCTTCCAGTCGGCGAAGAGCAGGACGGGATCGAGATTGCCCTGCACGGCGCAGCGGTGTTCGAGATCGCGCCATCCTTTATCGAGTGGAATGCGCCAGTCGAGGCCGATGACTTCGGCGCCAGTTTCATTCATCGCGGGCAGCAGCGTGGCGCTGTCGGTGCCGAAGTAAATAATCGGCGCGCCGGTTTTCTGTAAGCGCGTTATTAAACTCTTCACATGCGGCAGAACCGAGCGCCGATAATCTTCCACGCTGAGGCAGCCGACCCAACTGTCGAAGATCTGAATGACGTCGGCCCCGTCGCGCACCTGCGCGGCGGAATATTCGGCGGTGACATCAACCAGCTTGCGCATCAACTCATCCCACGCGGCGGGAGAGTTGTACATCATTTTCTTGGCGTGGAGATAATGGCGCGAGCCTCCGCCTTCGATCATGTAGCTGGCCAGGGTGAAAGGCGCTCCGCAAAAACCGATGACGGGAATTTTTCCGGCGAAGTGTTTCGCAACGATGCCCACGGCTTCGGAGACATAGCCGAGTTCGGCGGCGCGATCGGTGCGTAGCAGGGCTATATCGTCGCTGGTGCGAACCGGCTTCTCGATGACGGGGCCTTCCCCGGCGGAAAAATGAAAGGGCAGGCCCATGACTTCTAGCGGGAGCAGGAGGTCGGCGAAGATGATTGCTGCGTCGACTTGCAGAATTTCCGCGGCGGTGATGGTGACTTCGGCGGCGAGCGCGGGCTTTTTGCAGATTTCGAGGAGCGAGTGCTGCTTGCGAACGGCGCGGTATTCGGGCATGTAGCGTCCCGCCTGGCGCATGAACCAGACGGGAGTACGCTCGACGGGTTGCGATTTGCAGGCGCGAACGAAGATGGAGTCGGGCGCGGACATGAACGAACTACTGTAGCATTCTTGGATGAGCCTCGGCAGGGCAGGCATGGGCGCGGATGCTGCGTTGTCTGTGCGCGCGAAGAAACTCGGAATGCTCTTCGCAGCCTTCTTGTTGGTCGCGCTCGGAGCGGCTTGGCACGCACCGGGCGCTGCCAGGGAACAAGCTGAAAAAGCTTCGCCGCCGACCTTCTATAAGGATGTTCTTCCGATACTTCAGAATCATTGCCAGAGTTGTCATCGGACGGGCGAAGCTGCGCCGATGCCGCTGATGACTTACGAGCAGACCCGGCCATGGGCGGGGAAAATTGCGGCAGCGGTTGAGATGAAAGTGATGCCGCCGTGGTTTGCCGATCCGAGATATGGACATTTTTCTAACGATCCTTCGTTGAGTGGGGAGCAGATTGCAACGATTGCGGCATGGCAAAAAGCTGGTGCGCCCGCCGGAGATGCGCGCGATGCGCCGCCGCTGCGGCAGTGGAGTGAGGGGTGGAATATTCCGCAGCCGGATGTTGTGGTGAAAATGCCTAAGCCGGTGCGGATTCCGGCTCGGGGCGAGGTGGAATATACCTACGAGATTGTGGCCACGCATTTTACTGAGGACAAGTGGGTGCAGATGGTGGAGGTGCGGCCTTCTAGCCCGGCGCATGTGCACCATGCGGTGGTGTACATTCGGCCTTCGGAATCGACGTGGCTGCGGCATGCGCCGGTGGGCGAGCCATTTACGGCG
The DNA here is from genome assembly GCA_049280795.1 of Candidatus Sulfotelmatobacter sp. GTDB lineage: Bacteria > Acidobacteriota > Terriglobia > Terriglobales > Acidobacteriaceae > Sulfotelmatobacter. Next base: position 1,171 of record JBAPQU010000611.1, on the reverse strand, counting down.
TCAATGTTGAGCGATCCGGTGGAACGGCGCGAGGCGCACGAAACTATCAGCGATCTTTTGCTGGTGTATGCGCCGGGGAGTGCGCCGGACCGGTGGCCGGATGGGATGGCGAAGTTTGTGCCCGCGGGAGCGGACCTGGTGTTTCAGATGCACTACACGACGAACGGCGAGGCCGCGAGCGATGAAACGAGCGTGGGGCTGGTGTTTGCGAAGAGTCCTCCGAAGCAGCGGGTGATCACACTGCAGTTGAATAATCATGCGTTGGTGATTCCGCCGGAGGCGGAGGATTTTCGCGTGGAGGTGCAGGGGACTTTGCCGAATGATGCGACCTTGCTGAGCCTCTTTCCTCACATGCATTTACGAGGGAAGCGATTTGAATACGACATTGTGCATGACGATGGAAGTGTGGAGACGTTGCTGCGGGTGAATTATCACTTCCACTGGCAGTTGAGTTACAAGCTAGCCGAGCCACGAGAGCTGAAGGCCGGCACCAAGTTGCGAGCTGTGGCGTGGTATGACAATTCGAAGAATAATCCGCACAATCCCGATCCGGAGAAGACGGTGACCTGGGGCGACCAGACGTCAGAAGAGATGATGGTGGGATTTTTCGATGTGGCGGTGCCGGCGGGGATGGACAAAGAGAGGTTTTTTATCCGGCGCGGAGACAATTGATTGATTGGGTGATCGGGTCATCGGGCGATTGGAAACTCGGAGCATTTGTACCGATCCATGCGGACATCCGGGCGGCAAAGTTTTGATAGACTTCCGAGGTTCCACAGTGAGGCGAAATTATGAGCGGGAAGAAACGCATCGAGCTTCGCTCGATTGGACAGCCGGGAGCTTGCCCTGAGCTTGCCGAAGGAGCGGCTGTCCCCACATTTTTTGTGATGGTTGCTGCCGTCGCCGTGGTTTGCGCCATCGTGATTGGCGGAGCGCAGGCGCAGTCAGCGCCGCCAGTGGCTACTTCTACGGGGCCGAAAAAGGCGGAGGAGCAATTCAAAAACATCCAGGCGCTGAAAGGCATTCCGGCCGATCAGTTGATTCCAGCGATGCAGTTCGTCACCGCGTCATTGGGCGTCGAGTGCGAGTTCTGCCACGTGGAGGGGGCGTTCGAAAAGGATGACAAGAAGCCTAAGCAGGCAGCGCGGAAGATGATGGAAATGATGTTCGC
>JBAPQU010000610.1:0-19002 GCA_049280795.1 Candidatus Sulfotelmatobacter sp. | reverse complement strand
ATCCCAGGCAGCTTGATCAGCCTCTGCAGGGCAGCCATCCTGACGGGGCTGACATTTCTGCTTTAGGGCACATGCTCAACAATGCACATACGATTGCCCCTGACCGCGGATTATTCCTGCCGGAGACGCGCCGTCTACATCCTAAGATTTGCAGTTTCACTTCAGAGCTGTTTTATGAAGGTCGCCTACAGCCAATTCCGGGACTGGAGCAGCAACAGATTGTCGGGCATCCCTACCTTTCGGGTGCAGGGCTATGTTTTGTGAGCGTTCCCCATGAGGGCAATCAAAACGCGTCGCCTGAGGAGGCCGATGTTGTGCGGGCACTTATAAATGGCTTGCTTGTGCCTGGTGTCAAATGGTTTAACCTTGGGCTTTCCCTTCCCTCGCTAGCTCCGATCGCAGCAAAAGACATTTTGGTCATAGCCCCATACAACGCCCAAGTATCCGACATTTCAGTTCGGTTGCCCGAAATTGAAGTGGGAACTGTTGATCGATTTCAAGGACGTGAGGCGGCAATTGTGATCTATTCGTTGACGACTTCTTCGCCCGAAGAGGCTCCACGTGGGATGGAATTTCTTTACAGTCTGAACCGGCTCAACGTTGCAACTTCGCGTGGACGCGCTCTTTGTGTCGTTGTAGGTAGTCCTAAGCTGCTTGAACCTCAATGTCGGACGCCGCGTCAGATGCAACTCGCAAACGCTCTTTGCCGGTTTGCTGAACTTGCGCGCAGAATTGAAGTCAGGGACGCCAGAGACGGACGGTTCGAGTTTGTCGCGCTCCCTGCGGCGTAGGGGAAGGTTTCCTGCGAAATCTTGGCTCTTAACCGCGTAAAAGCGGGCGCGTCAAACAAGTAGGACCGCCGCTGCCGTTGATGCAGAGTTCGCTGCCGGGGAAGGTGCGGAGGTCGAATCCGGCTTGGCGGAGGCGGGTGTTGGTACTTTTATTTTCTTCGATTGCCAGCAGGCGATTGTTGCCTAGAGCTAGCACGTTGCAGGCCAGCGTGTCGCGCTCGGCGGGGTCGATTTCGATGAACTGAAATCCGCGAGACTTGAGCAGTTCGACGGTTTCGACGGCCAGCCAGGGGAGATCGACGATGGCGGTGTGATCGTCCAGCAGGCTGATTAGCGACATTAAATGCAGGCAGGCGGATGGGCCGGGACCGTAGGGGAGTGGGGCGGAAATGACTTCGACGCTTTTGGGTGCTAGAAGGGCGCGGATCTGGCGAATACCCTCCGCGTTGGTGCGGTAGCCTTGGCCGATCAGCAGGGTTTTTGAATCGAGCCAGACGATGTCTCCGGCTTCGGTGGTGCCGGGAGAGGTGATGTGGCCGAGTGTTGGGATGTCGAGAGCTTCGCAGAACGAAGAGTGGTGCGGGCCTTCGGGGACGCGGTTTGGTTTGCCGGGACGCATGACGATTAAGCCGTAGTCGGTGGGAAGCGAGGCGTCGTGGGTGTAGACGGCGTCCAGGGAAAGATCGGGCGCGGGAGGCAGTTCGACAATCTCGGCTCTTGCGATTTGTAATTCGCGGCAAAGGGCTTCGTGCTGGGACTGAGCTGTTGCGAAGTCGGGTGCGTGGTGGAATCCCAACTCTTGCCAACGGGCCGCACGTTCGGGCTGGTTCCATCCGGCGGTGCGCGGAGAGCAGACCATCACGCGCTGAAGAGCGTCGACCATCGAGTACCCGTTGGAATGCGTTTTTGTTGTTATGGTTTCCACATTTATTCTCCAGCAGGTTTTCTGAAGCGGCTGGGGCTGTCAGGAATCTATATGGGCATTATGACAAAAGCAATGTGGGAAGGCGCGGTGCTGGCGGAGAGCGATGGAACGATTGAGGTGGAGGGAAATCAGTATTTTCCTCCGGATGCGATTCGTACGGAATATTTCAAGGCGAGTGATGCGCATTCGGTGTGTCCGTGGAAGGGGACGGCCAGCTATTACGACGTTGAGGTTGGCGGGAAGAGGAATGCGGGGGCGGCTTGGTTCTATCCGGAGCCGAAGGATGCGGCGAAGAGGATCAAGGGATTTGTGGCGTTTTGGAAGGGTGTGAAGGTGGAGAAGTAGAATCACCTCAGGCACTAAAGCGCGGCACATTTTTGATGGCTTAACGGCACGACTGAAGTCGTGCCTTCCCGATCCACCGCCTTCCAGGTTCTTACAGCCTATTAAAATTCGACGTGGGCGCGGAATGAGGGGACCAGGACGGGGCCTCGGTCGCGATTGTAGCCGGGGTTGACGATGTGCTGCAGGCCGGGCGCGAGATAGATCCCGCGCCACGCATGGACCGTGTAATAAGACTCCACAATATTTTCGCGGCCATAGTTGAGCGCGCCATCGCCGAGCAGGAAGCCGAGACCGCCATCGTCTAAGTAGTTCTGATGATCTTTCTTAATGGCGTTTGAGACCAAGGCGATGCCGGCGCGATCTTGCTTGCGATGCCACCATGCGCCATTCGCTCCCAGCCCCCATGAGACGGTTTGATCGACTTCGGTGTAGGCGAAGGATTCGGTCTTGCCATTATCCCAGCCGACGCGGGCGAATGCGGTGAGGTTGGGCAGAAGATTCTGCTCGAAATTAAAGCCAAAGCCATATTTGCGCGTGATGTGCCAGGGATGATTGGTAATCTCCGGGATTGATTCGGGAGTGGGAGCGGTGTGATCTTCAAACTGCTGGACTGCGTCGCGATAGATGCCCATGTTGGCGTAGTTGGTGTAGGCGAGAAGACGGACTACGCCGGCTTTCCTGGGGATTACGCCGTGACGTAATTCGTACTCGAAATTTTCGGCATGCACTTGCCAGGGCCGGTAAACGAGATCGATTCCGTTCGCGACCTTGGGCATGAGAGCTTCGGCGAAGCGGAAGCCCCAGTTGTGGTCTTCGAAGTCGGCAGTCGCGCCGATGGTGTATCCACGAGTGTCGGCGGCATAGTCGTAAGCGCCGTTGTTGTCGGTGGTCCAGTTGATGAATTGAAGATGAGTGTCGGAGCTGACAGAGTTTATATCGAAGAAATCCGGCATGCTGAATTTGCCGAAGCGGATTTCGAGGCGGCGGCGCGGGAGTTCCTCGAAGAGCGAAAGGTAGCTGCGCTGGTTTTCGACTTTATCCTTGCTCAAGGCGAACACTTTGTGGATCATGGCCCGGCTCAGATAGGGCGCCTTGCTGAGAAGAGGATTTCTGACGATATCGAGATCGGTGTTACCGGCAAGCCCCAAACCCAGGCTGAGCGCAGATCCGCCAGCTTCTTCGATGTCGACGAGAAGTTCCGTGGAATTATTGAGGCGCATGCCGGTGTAGAGGGTGAGCACGCGGGATGTGGCTTTCTGATAGTCGGGACTGAGGCTGTTGGTCCCGCTGTAATCGGCATGGAACGGAGGATGTGTTTGAAAAATAAAGTTCGCCTGACCGGAGAGCCAGAAGCGGGTGTCCTTGAAGTGGGGGAACATGGCTTCGGTGCTGTCGTCGGAGGAGGGATCTGGTGCGGCAGGGGTGTTGGCTTGTGGCTGGGCATTGGGATTGGTGGCGGAGGGTAAATCGGTTTGCTGGGCTAGAGCGGGGGGGCAGAGTGCGGCGGCGACCGTCAACAATAAGACGAATATGGCGAGAATTGCTGATGCGGCGGGTTTCGGGGTAGAGCCCGAGTAGGTCTTGGGCGCTGCGACGCGCGAACCCGTATCCGAAATGGATTTCACTTTCATAGTTATAGGTTGAAGGCCTTGGAAATTCGGCTTGGGCCTATCGCCGCTTGGCGGGTTAATTACAACTGTATCCCAGTGAAGCAACGTAATTTAAAATATTACAGATAATTAACCATGGTTAACTGGTTGCGTTTGTGGCTGTATTCTGTCTGTCCGAGCGCCACTGATTCCATGAGGCTACGCAGGGTCGGTTAAAGGAATGTTACAGCCGCGTGCGTGTCAGGAATTTCCCGTGAGAAGTGAAGGTTCTTCACGGCATAGTCGCGGTACGGCTCGCGGGTTGCTGCATGCGCGTTCCATGACGTCATCGGTTCCCCTGTATTATTGTGTAGCATACCCCGGTATAGTATAGTCAAGGAAAAAATTCACAAGGAAGAGAGAGCCATGGCTCACACACTACGGGAAAAGGAAAAACTCACACTACGAGTGCGGCGTATTCGCGGACAGATTGACGCAGTTGAGCGAGCGCTGGACGAGGAGAAAGACTGCGGAGACGTCCTGCAACTCATCAGCGCGGCGCGGGGCGCGATGAACGGACTCATGGCGGAGCTTCTCGAAGATCACGTCAGGTTCCACGTGATCGATCCGGCGCGGAAGCCGACCTCTGCCCAGGCGATTGCGGCGGACGAATTGATGGAGATTGTGCGTTCGTATCTGAAGTGAGGCCTGTGGAAGAAACTTGGCCGCTGGGGAGCTATGGCAAATCAAAAAGGACAGCCCGGAGCCCCGAAGCCGTCCTTAGGAACCCTCCCGGTTAGAAGGGCAATTTGATGACCCTAGGTTACCGTTGCGATGTTGCAAAGAGATGGCAAAACGATGAATATCTGGTTAATTTGTCCGGTAGGGCGCTGCTATAGTAGTCGGTCGCGACGAGGAAGCGAGCCAAACGCGCCCTTCAATCGCTTGCGCTTTTTCCGGGCAGGCTCCGTGGATTCGCGCGGCTCGCCCAGATCCCTTGCGCGCAAAGAAATGCCTGCTCGGGATGACAAATTCTTGCGGGGCACTGAATGCCATTGACGACATCTCGAAAAGTTGAGCAGTCACGCCGTCTGCAGCAACGCGCGGAAAAGATGATTCCGGGCGGGGTTAATTCTCCGGTGCGCGCGTTTGGGTCGGTAGGGGGCGAGCCGCCGTTTATTGTGCGAGGGAAGGGCTCGCACATGTGGGACGCCGACGAAAACGAGTTCATCGACTATGTGGGCTCCTGGGGACCGTTGATTCTGGGGCATGCTGCGCCGGATGTTCTGGACGCGATTGTGGGCGCGGCTTGCAATGGAACGAGCTTTGGGGCTTCGACGCCTGCCGAGGCGGACCTGGCGGAGTTAGTGCTGGCAGCGCTGCCGGCAATGCAGAAGATTCGCTTCGTGAATTCGGGGACGGAAGCGACCATGTCGGCCATCCGGTTGGCGCGAGCTTATACGAAGCGCAAGTACATTGTGAAATTCGAAGGCTGTTACCACGGACATTCCGATTCCCTTCTGGTGAAGGCGGGGTCGGGAGTGGCGACGCTGGGGATTCCAGGATCCGCGGGCGTTCCGGAGGAGTTCATACAGTTCACGGTGGCGTTGCCGTTCAATGATGTCAAGGCGGTGGAGTATGCCTTTCAGAAATTCAAACATCAGATCGCCTGTGTGATCGTGGAGCCGGTGGCGGGGAACATGGGATGTGTTCCGGCCGCAGACGATTTTTTGGTGGCATTGCGGCTGATTACTGAGCGAGAGCGGTCGGTGCTGATCTTTGATGAAGTGATGACCGGGTTTCGCGTGGCTTACGGCGGAGCGCAGGAACTTTACAATGTTCGTCCAGACTTGACGACGTTGGGAAAGATTATTGGCGGAGGGTTGCCGGTGGGCGCCTATGGAGGTGCTAGCGAGATTATGGATTTAGTTGCGCCGCTGGGGCCGATGTACCAGGCGGGGACGCTTTCGGGGAATCCGCTGGCGATGGCGGCGGGATGCGCGATGCTGAGACGTCTGAGCGATCATAAGAAAGAAATCTATGGGCGGCTGGAAAAGTTGAGCGGAGAACTGGTGGAGGGGGTTGCGGCGGCGGCTAAAGATGCGGGCGTGCCGCTGTGCTACAACCGCGTGGGGTCGATGTTCACGTGGTTCTTTACGCCGGGACCGGTGACGGATTGGGATTCGGCGTCGAAATCGGATACGGCGGCGTTTGGCAAGTTCTTTCGCGCGATGCTGGATAGTGGAGTTTATTTGCCGCCGTCGCAGTACGAGGCGGCGTTTCTGGGCGCTGCGCATACGGAGGAGGATATACAGCAGACGATTGCGGCGGCGAAGTTGGGGTTTGGGGCGGTGAAGGGATAAAAGACATTTTCACCACAGAGACACAGAGGCACAGAGAAACCCTGATTGCGAAATCGACCTAGCCTAAGGCAGACGGGCGATCGCTGGCCGCTAACTTTGCCATCATCTGCGGGATGGTTACGAATTCATAGTCTGCGAGTTTGTAGCGGGCGAGGAGGTGGTCGGTGGCGATCACGGTTTGGGAACGATCGGCACCTGCTTGTTTGTGTCCTCCGTCGTGCAGAAGGATTACGTCTCCACCGCGGATTTGCTTGGAGACTTTGCGCTCGATTACGGCGGCGGGCGGGGCGTTCCAATCGTAGCCGGTTACGTTCCACATGATTGGTTGCAGGCCGAGTTCGCGGGTTATGCGAAGAACGGCAGGGCGGCGTCCTCCGAAGGGAGGGCGGAAGAGATTGCTGGGCTCGCTGACTGCGTCTTGCAATGCGGTGTGGCACTGAGTGAGTTCGCTGCGGATTTCGGCTTCGGTTTTGAAAGTCAACAAGGGATGAGTAAAGGTGTGATTGCCGACGATGTGGCCGGCTTGGACAATTTCGCGGGCGATTTCGGGATATTGCTGAACGTAGCGTCCGATTAGAAAGAACGTTGCCTTAACGTCATGTTTGGCAAGAGTTTCCAGCAGTCGCAAAGTGTGCGGGTCGTTGGGTCCGTCGTCGTAGGTGAGCGCGATTTGGCGCGAGTTGCGCGGCTGTCCCGTGAAAGTTTGGCCGTACCATTGCGCTGTGGGTGCCATCGACTGGTAACTTGCGACGGCAGCGGCCGCGACGGAGATGGTGGTTAGGGCGGGGCCAAGCATGCAGGGATTGTATTTCATTGAGTCATTGGGTGATCGACTCAGTGGCGCAATTTGCTCCTGTTAACTCATCCCGCAATTGCCACTCGGCGTTATCCGAGCTATCCTGCAAATTCCGAATTGTTCGGAACCCATGGCCAATCTCTTCGAGCTGCCCCGTTACATTGCAGTGGAAGGCCCCATTCGAGTGGGTAAGAGCACACTGGCCCGTATTCTGGGCGAGCGGCTGAACGCGCAGCGAGTGATGGAGCCGGAGTCGAATCCATTTCTCGCGGCTTTTTATGAAGGTGAGCGGGGAGCGGCATTTCAGGCGCAGTTCGCGTTTCTGGTGCGGCGGTTCGAGCAATTGCAGGCACTCGATTTGGGGGCGCGGTTGCAGAAGACCGTGGTGGCGGACTACATTTTCGAGAAAGACAAATTGTTTGCCTGCCTGAACCTCACGGACCAGGAGCTCGATACCTACAATCGCTATTACAACCACTTCCGGGAAAAGCTGCCTACGCCGGATCTGGTTATTTATCTGCAGGCAACACCCGAGGTGCTGAAGAAGCGGTTGCGAAAAAAGAATGCGCCGGGTGAACGCGCGGTTAGCGACGAGTATTTGGAAGAAGTGGTGAAGGCTTATGAGCACTTCTTTTTTCATTACACGTCGTCGGATCTGCTGATCGTGAATACGTCGGATATTGATTTCGTCGACCGGAATGAAGATTTGCAGGAGTTGTTGCGCAAAGTGAGCGAGCCGATCAAGGGGACGCAATATTTCTTGCCGCTGGGCGGGCAGGACGCGGTGGGGGCTTGAGAAGCGTCATTGGTCGATAGTCGTGGGTCGTTGGATGTCACGAAAACACCGTTGCTTTTATTCCAATCTGTTATTACAATTGTAATAACTAGGGGGGTGCAATGGTTCCACTCAAGATCCGCAAGTTTGGCAATTCGCTCGGAGTCGTTCTGCCCAAAGAAGTGGTTCAGCGCTTGCGAACAGGGGATGGCGAACAGGTTTTTCTGATCGAGGCCGGAGATGGCGATTACCGGCTCACACCTTATGATCCCGCGTTCGAGAAGAAAATGAAGAAGGCGGAAGAGATCATGGGCCGCTACCGCAATACGCTGCACGCTTTGGCAAAGTGAAGCGTGGTTTCGAAAAGCAAAGAGCCGCTCTGGATCGAGACACGCGATGTGCTCGCCATTCACGACCGCCTGTTGGCGGTGCATGGGGGCGCGGCGGGATTGCGCGATCGAGGGCTGCTTGAGTCAGCGCTGGCGCGGCCGCGCCAGCACCATGCTTACTCCAACTCCCCGGACATCGTAGAAATGGCGGCCCTCTATACCTCAGGCGTGGTGCGCAACCATCCTTTTGTCGATGGGAACAAGCGAACTGGTTTTGTGATCGCCACTCTTTTTCTTGAACTCAACGGCTTCCATTTCAAAGCAAGCGAGGAAGATGCAACGCAGGCTGTGATGTCACTGGCGGCCGGCTCCCTTGATGAGGCCGGATATGGGGCGTGGTTGCGGGAGAATGTCCAGCGAAAGAGGTAAGGTTCTGCCAGAGTTATAAACAATTCTCGACGAGCCACCGCTTTGCTACAATAACTCTAGCATCGAGAAAGATGCTTAACAGGCTCTATCCGGCTGCGCTGGAGGGGCACTGGAGGACATGATGAGTCTCACCCCGACTGGCGGGCGTTCTCTGGACGGGCGCTCAGGTTTTTCTGATCAGGACGAATTCCGCCGCAAGGTCACTACCGCTTCTCTGCGGGAACAAAAACTCCGACACGAACCTATTACTTGCCTTACGGCTTACGACTACGCCACCGCGCGACTGGTGGACAAGGCTGATATTGAGATCATCCTGGTGGGTGATTCGCTGGCGCAGGCCATGCTTGGCTATGAGAACACGCTCTCGGTCACGATGGACGAGATGCTGCATCATGTGAAGGCGGTGCGCCGCGGGGTGAAGCATGCGCTGTTGGTGGCGGACATGCCTTATGGGTCGTATCAGGTTGGCGCTGACGATGCGCTGCGCAACGCTACGCGCTTTGTGAAAGAAGGCGGAGCGGAGGTGGTGAAGATTGAGGGTGGCGAAAAACGGGCGGACCTGATCCGGTGCATTATTGATGCCGAGATTCCGGTGGCTGGGCATATTGGACTGACTCCGCAGTCGGTGAACGTGATGGGCGGCTACAAGGTACAAGGGAAAAACCTGAGCGGCATTGAACAGCTTATGCGCGATGCCGTGGCGCTGGATCGCGCGGGGGTGGCGTGCCTGTATCTGGAAGGCATTCCGCGGGAAGTAGCGGCGATGATTACGGCGGAGGTTGGCACGCCGACGATTGGGATTGGCGCCGGGCCGGAATGCGACGGGCAGGTGATGGTAATTCATGACGTTTTGAACCTGACGTTTGGGCCGCCGGCAAAGTTCGTTCGCCGATACGGGGACGCGGCCGCGCTGATTACGAATGCGGTACGGGCGTTTCGCGCCGATGTGAAAGCGCTGCAGTATCCGTCGGATGAGGAATCGTATCATTTGCCGAAGGAGACGAAGGCGGGGTTGGAGACGGTGCTGGAGCGGAAGCGGGGGATGCGGCGGTAGGGAAAGGTTCACCACGGAGACACAGAGGAAAATCAAAGTTGAGTTTTGTTTTTCTCAACTATTTGATGTGTTGGCTGCGATTCGCAATTTGCCGTGACGGTGCTAGGCTATTGTTGGGAGGGTTTTATGACGAACCTTTTGCCTGCGTTTTTTCTGCCGTTTTTCGGATTCGGGTTCGTGATGTATTTTCTTCCGTCGATTATTGCTCTGGCCCGTAGTAAACGGGACATAACCGCGATTTTGTTGCTGAACTTGTTTTTGGGATGGACGTTTATCGGGTGGGTGGTGGCTTTGGTTTGGGCGGTTAAGACTGACGTTCCCCTGGTGGTGCGGTGAGTTTTTTTGCAGTCGGTCGCATCGGGCTTCGAACCGGCTTGATATTTGTTTTGGTCGTGAGCTTCTCTCTTGTAAGCTGCTCACGGCAGAGCGCGCCGCAGGCGCCGAATGCGGCCACCCTTCTACAGCGAATCGCCGCTGCTGATCCGGCAAAATACCCATCCCTGCAAGAGACCAGACACTGGAGCAATCCTTATCTCGTCATCCGTCCTGAGTCGGTTGGGCTGCTCAGCAGCGTTGCCGCCAATGAAGAGCAGGTTCTGAAGCCGGGGGAAGTGCTGAATGTGCTGGCGCGACTGCCGGGATCGGCGTGGCCTTACGGGCGCGCGGTCGCCATTTTGGTAGAGGAGAAGGCTAGCGCCTCTGAAGCGGACAAGATTGCAATTCGGCGGAGCCGTGGCATTGTTGCGGGCGATCTTGAGAGCGCGCATGTCGCGATTCAGTGGATTCCGGCGTCCAGCTGATAAGGAGGCGAGCCAAACGCGCGATTATTGCGTCGCAAAGAACGCGACGCACCGCGCGGCTCACCCAGATCCCTCGCTCGCAAAAAGCGCTTGCTCGGGATGACAATTAATGTGATGAAGATCTGCCACGCCATCAATGAAATGCGAGAAGCTTGCCGCCGAGTGCGGAGTGGCGGCCAGCGATTGGGATTTGTGCCTACTATGGGAGCGCTGCACGAAGGGCACTTGTCGCTGGTGCGGGTGGCGCGGGGGCGCTGCGATGTAGTGGCGGTGTCGATCTTTGTGAATCCGACACAGTTTGGACCCAACGAAGATCTGGCCAAGTATCCGAGGGCTTTTGAGCGTGACCGGGAATTACTGGAAAAAGAGGGAGTGGAATTGCTTTTTGCGCCATCGGTCGAGGAGATGTATCAGGGTCGGGCCGTGAGCTGGGTTACGGTGGAAGGGATGAGTGAGCGACTGGACGGGCGTTCGCGGCCTGGGCACTTTCGCGGAGTGACCACGGTGGTGGGCAAATTGTTTCATGTGGTTGAGCCGGATGCGGCTTTTTTGGGGCAGAAGGATGCGGCACAAGTGGCGATCATTCGCCGCATGGTGAGCGATCTGAAGTTTCCCGTGGAAATTGTCGCGTGTCCGATTGTGCGGGAGGCCGACGGGCTGGCCATGAGTTCGCGCAATGCTTATCTTGATCCGTTGCAGAGGCGGCAGGCCCTGGTCTTGTATCGTGCGCTGATGCGGGTTAAGGAACACTGGGAGGCGGGGGAGCGCGACGCGGCGAGGCTGGTGGCTGTGGGTTGTGAGGAAGTTGCGAGCGAAAGCGCGGTGCGGCTTGATTATTTTGAGATTGTCGAAGCTGACGGCCTTGATCCCGTTGAAAAAGTTGACAAGGACGCTTTGGTGGCTGTGGCCGCGTTTGTGGGCGCGACGCGGCTCATCGATAATATTGTGCTTTGAAGGAGATTAGTCCCGATTGTGGGGATCCATACGGCGCAGCTTGCGGGACGTATCAGGGACAGAAACCGCGACCACAGGGGTTGAAAGCCCGACATCCGCGCGGCTCCTGTCGCGGCGCTGAAGCGCCGCTCTTCCACGGTATTATCGGCATTCTTGAAGTTACTACCGGTGTGTTTAAAGTCAGTGCCAAACACTCTCAAAGATAATATCGGCGTTCTAGAGTCTTTTTGTGAGCCGGAAAAATGGATCTTTCAAGGGGACTCTTAAAGACAATACGATCAGATTTTTAAGTTAAGGCTGCGGATTGACTGCTGCGGTGGAAGTTGACGGGGACAAGCGCTGCATGACCATGTTTTGGATCTGCGACCAGAGATTGGGATCACATTCGCTCTGCATGTGGCCGGGGGTGAAGAAGCGGTCTGCCCAGGTAGCTTGCGGACATACGACCGGTTTTTTCTTGTAATCCATGCGGTAATTCCCGAGGATCTCGGTTTTTGCGGGATTGGCGGCAGTGATCTGTTGCCTGCCGTGCACGATGCCCTGGGTCTGATAAAAATTCACAGCTTCGGCAACGTTGTCGGGAATGATGGAATCGTTCTGCCACAATTTGGCGACGCTATCCACTTGGACTGTGAGCAAAACCGGTACGCCCTTGCGATGCAAGTCCCGTGCTAATGCGACAACCGCAGATGCTCCCCAACTTTGGCCGAAGAGGATGATGCGGGCTCGAGCTTTTTCTTCCGCGGAAAGAACGCCGTCGTGATTGGTATCGAGCAGTTTAATGACGCTGTCGAAGGCTTGTTTTCTTCGGCGATTCTCAAAGACCCGGACGTAGGTGTCCTTGGGGACGGTTCGTTGGATTTGCCGGGCAAGTTTAACCGGGCCGTGGTGAGGATTGTCGTGCCTGACGAACCCGCCGACGAAGCCGATCACGATGTTGGAAGGTGCGGCAGTGGATTGAGACCGGAGGGATGGAGTTTCCAGGGGCTGCGAGAGAGCGGACAGACTTAAAGAGAGAACCACCAAGCTAGTGGTCAAGGTACGAAATGCGGCGACGGGGCCCAAAGCGAACTCCTACTCTTCCTCATTCATCAGATGAACCGTGCCGTGGGGTGGATGCCGCAAAATTCGAACGATTCATCCGCCGAACGTTACTGCGAGCTACAGTGCGGACTCCCGTAGTCGATGACGATTCGATCGATCACGAACTGTTGGCAGCTGTCGAATGCCTTGGCCAGAAGGCCTTTTGCACATCTGATCCGAGAGCAAGTTTATACCTGGTCGTCAATCCTGTAGCGAGTCTTTAGGCTCTAGCGGACTTTCCTTCCGGAAACGAACGCATTTCCCGAGAGTGTGTACCGCAGCAGCTGATCGGCTGCTTTGGTGATGCCGATGCGGGGAGTGATTTCCGCTTTCCGGGCGCGAAAACCGTCTTGCCCGATCCAGAGAGAGGAAGTGGGCGAAGTTAGGTCGCAACCGTTGTCGCGGGCGCGAGTGATACCGAAGGCTTCGGCGAGACGGCCTGGGCCGCTGGTGAGTTTGCGGAGATCGGCGGAGTGAAGATTGCCGGGGGGATGTAGTGGGAGTCCTCGATTTTGCGCCATTTGCTCGATGCCCGAGAGGGGTTCGAGCGCACGGAACAGGACCGATCCTGCCTTGCCTTCGCGTTCGCACGAGACGTTCAGGCAGTAATGGTTGCCGTAGATGAAGTAAACGTAGGCGTGACCGGGCGGCCCGAAGAGGACTGAGGTGCGGGCGGTGTTGCCGGCAGCGGCGTGGGCGGCGGAATCGTTCACGCCGAGGTAGGCTTCGACTTCGACGATGCGGGCGGTGAGGCGAAGTTTTCCGGAGTTACGGACGAGGATTTTGCCCAGGAGTTCGCGAGCTACGCGGCGTGGGTTGCGGGCGAAGAAGGCGCGGGGGAGCGGGGTGATGGGTGCGGTTGCAGTCTCCAGGACTTTCCGATTTGAAGGGTCGGGCATTTAGTCCAAACGGTTAGTTCGCGCGATATCGCAAGTAAGCTTCCGGTGGGCGGAAGAAATGCGGCCACTGGGGCTGAAGCCCACGTCTTTTTTACACTTTACGCGGCGCTGAAGCGCCGCTCTTCCACGGTGCTGCAGGCATTCGCGGCGCTGCTCGCACTTTCAGTGCTGCCCACGTTTTTGGTACCACCAAATTCACGGTACTGCATGCATTACAGCCGCCGGGACGGCTCCCCTATTTTGTGGCCTCTTTCTAGGCGGCGCCTTTCGCTGATTGTTTCAGGCAGGCCAGCACTTCTGCTGCGTGGCCTTCGGGCTTGACCTTGGGGAAGATGTGCTGGATTTTGCCGTCTGGGCCGATGATGAATGTCGTCCGCACAACTCCCATCACTTTCTTGCCGTACATGTTTTTTTCTTTCAGGACGTCGAATGCAATGGCGACTTTCTTATCGGCATCGGCAAGCAAGGTGAAGGGCAGCTTGAATTTGTCCTGAAATTTCTTTTGCGCTTTGGGGGTATCGGGCGAGATGCCAAGTAACACGGCGCCGGTTTTCTGCATCTGCTTGTAGGTGTCGCGAAACTCGCAGGCCTCGACTGTACAGCCTGGAGTATCGGCACGAGGGTAGAAATACAGCACTACTACTTCGCCTCGAAGACTCTTCAGCGAGATTTCATTTTCGTTCTCGTCCTGCAAAGTAAAGTCGGGGGCTTTATCATTGATATTGATACTCATGAGGGCCTCATTTCCAGATAGATCGAAGTTGAAGACGGCGTCCACCAGTTTAGTTGCGACAAGGCGGAGCGTGGAACGGCTTATGCCCAGAAAGTTTTTATACAGCAGATTAGGGTCAGCCGTCATTCTGATTCTGGCTTTTTTTGCAGTAGCGGTTCCACGAAGCGGGGCGCAGGGAAGGCCAGAATTAAAGCGGCCCGAAGAGGTTCCTCAGGAAAAACCTCCCGAAAAGAAGAAAAAGGGGAAGGATCCGCGGGCGGTTGGAGTTTTGCAGCTCAACGGCGCCAAGGGCACGTTGGTGCCGGTGGCGATTCTGATTGACGGCAGGTTTTACGATGCCAGCGCGTACAAGGCTGACCCGGTGCCGATGGCGCTGGAATCGGGCACGGTCTATGAAGCGGAGCGGGCGGGAGAATCGCAGGGTTTGTTCACGGTGATTGGAGCGCTGCACAGCAAGAATGCAGGAAGTTCGAATCCGTGGGTGGGTACGGGGTCTTTCTTGCCGAATGGGGCAGAGGCTCCGACGAGCACGCATAAAGCGGAAAATGTGCCGGTGGGGTTGGACAACAGCGATAGCGATGCGCCGCCACGGCTAACCAGACGAGCGGTGCCGAAGCCTGCGGGTTCCGGTCCAGACGCTGCATCCACGGCGCCAACGCCACCAGCAACGGATAAGCAGGGAGCGAAAGAGACTTCGACACAACCGGCGTCGCCGCCGCCATCGCAACCGGAGCCGGCGGGAAAATCTTCCGGGCAAGATGCGCAGAAGGCGCCGGCTTCGGGAACTGCGGGGCAGACGACTCCTGCCGCGCCGGCTTCAGCAACGACGGGACAAGAATCGGAGAATTACTACCGGCCCACGCTGCGGCGGGGCAAGCCAACGCAGCCTGCGCCGCCGGATGATGACACTACGTCGAATGCGCCAAGACCTGCGCCATCATCGAGTGCGAGCGCAACCACGACTGCGAGCGGCGGAGCGGCGGTCCAGTGGGTGCCAGCAATTTCGGACGCGGGCGGGCCTGGTCCGCAATCGTACAAGTTTTTTTGGAAGACGGGGGAAGAAGAGGAGCGGCGTAGCCAGATGCTGGCGCTGGCGGCAGATGAGGTGCGCGCGTATGCGGCCGCGCTGATCAGAAACCATATTTCGGCTAACCCGCCCGCGAAGACTGCGACGGCGCACAAAGCGCCGGCAAAACCAGTGCAGCCAGTGTTTGAGAACGTTCAATTTCGAGGATTCGATTTGTGGTTGAACAACCAACCGGTCATGGTTTTGAGCGCGGAAGCCCATTTTCCCGCAGCGCCGGGAGCGGCTGCGACGCCGGACTTCTATAGCGTCGCGCTGGTGGCTCGGACGGATAACTACGGAAATTTGCGCAAACTTTATTCGGGAGTGACGGACAAGTTCCATCTGGATGTAACGCCGCGACTGGAGTTAATTGATGCGGTGGATGCCGATGGAGACGGCCGCGCGGAGTTGCTGTTTCACGAGACTGCGGATGTGGGCAGCGGGTACTTGATTTATCGCGCAACTGCGGACAAGCTTTGGAAGATGTTTGACAGTTTGAACGCGGAGTAATCGCGTTGCGCGACGATAGGTGTTTCCCACAGGGGCGGAAGCCCGCGTAATTGTATTGTTCCGTATGGCACGACTGAAGTCGTGCCCTCCCGAACGTGGTCTAGGTTTCGATTCCTACGTGGCAGACTCGTCCGACGATGTAGTCGGAAGCGGACTTGCCTGCTTCCATGGTGACGACTTCGATGGGATACGCCTGGTTGTGGGGGCGCAGGATCAGGTGGCTACCGGCCGTTTCCACATATTTTACGGTGCAAGTCTCGTCTTTGAGGACGGCATACATGTTGAACTCGCCCTTACGGTAGGGCTTGAGTGAGTTGTAGTGACGATCGATCAGAAGCGTCGCGCCGGGCAGCAGACGGGGATACATGCTCATACCTTCGCGAGCATCCGCTTTGATGACGACGAACCGTTCCCATTGATCGCGATCGCCTTCGGTTTCAGCTTTCAGCTTCTTTAGGAAGTTTTTCTTAAACTTCAGGATTTCTTTAACGTTCATGCTGGTGATGAGGGGATGGGTGGCAGCGACGGTGCCGTCGGTTAGAAGAACGTTTTGGAATTCGTCGTCGCTGGGAGGCAAGATCGAAGCACGCTTGTTCACCTCAGAGGGATCGAGGAGATCTAGCACCGAAATATGCTGGACCGCGAGGACCTTATCCATGCCCTCGAGGCTGAGGCCGCGCTTGCGATTGAGGAAGTTAGAGATATGAGCCTGCTTGAATCCGGTCTGCTGTGCCAGACGGAGGCCAGTCAGGTCACCTTCATCGATGCGCTCCCAAAGAACTTCGCGCAGGTTATCTTGCAGCACACGGAATTTCATAGCAGGAGTATAGCACGGGATGTATAGCAATATGCTAATTGAGTTCGATTTCCACAGCCCCATTGGTATATCGACCTTGACTGAGAAAAACGGCAGCTATACGATCGCGACATCGTATAACTCAACTTCTTTCTTAGGAATCACTTGCCATGAGTAGCGGAGACAGCTGCAACGAGGAGAAGAGTTTTGTCGAATTTCGGCGAAAGGTGCAGGCGGCCGAAGTACTTTCGGCAGCCATGGAGCATCTGGTGAAGTCGGTGAAATTTAGCGGTCGGATCAGCGTAGTGGTGCAGAACGGCCGGGTGTTGAAATCAGGCTACGAGGAGGGATTTTTTCGCCAGAGGCAAGCTGGATCCATGTTGGCCGAGGGGGCGTGCGAACCATAAAGGGATGAGCGCGTTTCCGCGCTGAACTTTTGACCAACAACTAAATAGCGCCAAGCAGGCCATCGCAAGAGAAACGAGCCCTGCGTTCGGTTCCCGCTCCAAGAGCGGCGACCGACGCGGGGCTTTTTTCGGCTGCGGGTATTTCCGAAAAACTTTAGCGGCCTCGCTTCCATGGGAGCCGGAGCTCAGGAGAAACAATGAAAACAAAGACAAGAGAAAACGGTCCAGCGGGCAGTCCTACGAATGCGGTGCGTCTTGAACTGAAGTACTGCGAACGGTGTGGCGGGTTGTGGCTGCGGCCGACGGGAGGGGGGCAAGTTTATTGCGCGGCTTGCGGGCGCGCGATGGCGGAATTGCCTCCGGCCTCGACGGAAAGGGAAAGTGTGAGGGGCGGGCACCGTGCGCGGTGGAGCAGCGGCGACGACTTCAACAGTTGGGAAGAGGACGAGGGAGTTGATGTGGATGCGGCGGGGGGTGTGGCGTGAGCGAATTTGTGGAGTGGATCGCTGCGGAGAGGGATGGGCAGAATCAGGCGGCAAGGGCGTCGATTGCTCCGCAACCTGTAAAGAACTCATTGACAGGAGTTGGTTGCAGTGAGCCTACGGGCGAGGGTGAATCCTGTCAAGAGCTAACGGTGCATAACTTCACCGCGCGACTGCCGCCTGCGGATGAGGCGCAAGTGGATAGCTTTCTGGATCGGACTTTGAACAGCGATCCGGATATTTGGCTCTATCGAAAGAAAACAACGGCGTTATTGCGACGCTACATGCGGTGGTCGCTGGAGGCGGGGCGGGTGCCATCGGTGCTGGGCAGGGAGTTATTTCGCGCGAAGATCACGGCTTTTACGGCGACCACGTTTGAGGCACGCGTGATCTTTCTGCATGACGTGGAGCGGTGTTTGGATCGACTGCAGGATTTTGACCGGCAAATCATTGCCCGCATAGTTTTGCAAGAGTATGACCACGAGGCGGCAGCGCGGATTTTGCAATGTAATCGCAGGACGCTCCTGCGCAGGCTGCCGGAGTTGATAGACGAACTGAGTGAGGCGTTTCTTAAGGGGGAGTTGCTGGATCGGATTCCGGAGACGAAGGAGGAGATGCTGTGAGAAATGAGAGCGGTCTTGGAAGAAGAACGGCTGTGGAAAAAGTTGTCAAGAGGGCGAAGGGGTTGAGATTGATGCAAGTCGTTGAAAACGGGAGGAGAATAAATTTCAAAACATGTCACAGTTGGCATATGCTTTGTGATATAATCATTGTATAGAGTAAAGCAATAAGAGATATTGTGAGAGGCGCGCTGCAAAGTGCGCCTCTTTTATTTTTCGTTGTGGACGTTGTTCGAGCGGGTTAGGGGATGAGTACTGGACCTAGCCCGGCAGGACAGCCGAAGGGCGGCTGTCTCCACATTGTTTTTTCTGGGCTTCGTGAGCTTGTGGGCTTGACGAAAAAGGGTTGTGGAAAAAGTTGTCAAGGGGTTGGATGGGGTGAGACTTATGGAAGTGATTGAAAATGAAAAGAAAATAAATTTCTAAAAATGTCACAGTTGTCATATGCTTTGTGATATAATGGTTATATACAGTTAAGCAAAAAGAAATTGTCTGTTGAGGCGCGCTGACAAGCGCGCTTTTTGTGTTTTTGGGGCTGTTGCTGGCAGTTTTGGGGAGGCGAACTGATGAGCAGGAAGAAGGCTAAGGGCAAGGGGGCGGCAAAGAAGTCTGGGAAAGATTCGAAGAAAAGCAAATCTACGAAAAAGTCGACAACGAAGTCGACGAAGAGAACGCCTCGGAGACCGACAGAGAAGCCAGCCACGAAACTGAAAGAGATGCCCACGAAGGATCCGGCGAAAAAAGATGAGAGGAACGACGCGAAGAAACCGGTGGATATGGTCCAGGCTAGAGAGAATGTCAGCGATCTGGTGAAGGAGGCCGCGGCAGACATTGCAAACGGGGTGATTAAGGTCGCGAAGACGGGACAACTGGCTTCGGCGAAGTATTTGTTTGAGGCAGTGGGCCTGTATCCGGCTACGGGGCAGATGCCAGATATGCCGGTGGAAGATTCGCTGGCGCATACGCTGTTGAGGCGGATGGGCCTTCCTCTGGAACCGGTGGTTCCCGATGATGACGATGTCCCAATAGTACCGACGAGTGATGCGAGAGAGATGAGCGGTAAGGACCGCTGAGCCGAGCGTTGCGCGAGAGGATCCGCGGGGCGGTTGCGAGGAAGAGCCGCCGCTGGTCGAGGGTAAAAAATGAGAAGTAGATGGGAAGACAGGTCCATGAGGTTGGAGAGGATGCCGTAGAATGAAGCCCTGGAGTTGCGGGCTGGGAAACGAGGGGCGCCCGGCGGCACTGTCCGTTTCACC
>JBAPQU010000609.1:0-26002 GCA_049280795.1 Candidatus Sulfotelmatobacter sp. | reverse complement strand
CCTCAGCTGTTTCCTCACTGGTTTCCGCGGTCGGCTCGGGACTCTTATCCCGCTTCTTAGACGTGCTCTTCGCGCTCTCAGTTTCAATCTGGTCTTCTGCGGGCTTCATCGCCGAAGAGATCAGACTGTGTATCCGAATACGAGCGGCGAGCCATCTCACATTACTCGCGTTTCCCGCCTGTTCGAGGAATGGCGCAAGCTCCTCATCGGTGGCGATTCCTTTGGCTTTTAGAAATTGCAAAAGGGCGGCATTCTGCATGTCGAGGGGTTCGAGCGAGGAAAGCAGTTCGTCGAATATTTGCTGCACTATTTGTTCATCCATTTTCGGTCACCTCGAACACGTCCAATCAGGAGGAAACTTTATAGTTGCCATCGAGAGTGGTTCGTATACGATTCCAAGCATTGCGCTGCTGTTGCCTTATGGACGTAGAATGGCTTCCGAAAGGAGGCTTCAAATGGCGACTTCGAAAGAAACCCTTAAAGACCGGCTTGCACGATACCGAGAGATTAAGATCACCATAGTTGGCAGGAAATCTGGGCGGAAGATTTCGATTCCAGTGTGGTTTGTGCTGGAAGGCGATGAACTCCACCTGCTGCCTGTCGCCGGTACGAAGTCACAGTGGTACAAGAACGTGCGCAAGAATCCGTCAATCGGTATTGATGCGCGTGGCGTGGAAGCAGAGTTTCAGGCTGTGCCGGTAACCGGCGCGAAGGCAGTGCAATCTGTGGTCGAGGAATTTCGGGAGAAGTATGGAGCCAGTGATGTTAAGAAATATTATTCGGGTTTCGATGCGGCAGTGTTAGTGAAATTGGATTAGCCTTGCCCGCCCATTCCGGCTTCTTTAAGGCGGGTCGGTGAAGCGCCTCTTCCCACGTAGGCGCAAATGAATAACGAATCCAACTCATCGCAAAGGACGCGAGGGATGGGCATCCCGGTTGGATCGACGCGGCGCATCATCATCTCTCCGAAAAATTTACAAACTATTCTGCTGGCTCTTGAAACTTCTCCTGCGCCCGCTGCTCTCACCAGAGCGCGGCTCGTAACCGCGGGAGGACCGCCGCCGCTCGGGGCGCTTCCCATGGTTGCGTAATCGCGCAGTGTTGAAACTTGTCGAATTCAAACTCGTTCGAATCCAAACTTGTTCAAAATCTAAATTTGTTCAAACCTTAAGGAGCTTTCCATGTTGAGGATGTCCCATGTTCTGTTGACCGCTGTACTGGCAATGAGCGTAGTGTTGCCAGTCCGTAGTAAAGCGCAAACTAATAGCGGTAACGCTGGAGCGGTATTCGTGATGACGAATGCGGCCGATAAGAATGAAATTGTGGCTTACAAACGAAGCACTGATGGCTCATTGCAGGAAGGCAAAAAGTTTGCAACTGGAGGCCGCGGCAGCGGCGGGGTCACGGATCCGTTGGGATCGCAGGGATCGCTTACTCTGAGTGCCGACCATTCTCTGCTTTTCGCGGTGAATGCGGGCAGCGGAAGTATTTCGGTGTTCCGGGTGCAGGGCGCGAGCCTTTCTCTGCTGGAACGAGTCCCGTGCGGGGGCAGCGAGCCGGTTGCGGTGGCTCAGCATGAAAACCTGGTTTATGTATTGAACGCTGGTGGGGCGAGCAGCGTAGTCGGTTTCCGGCTCGGACCCGACGGCGGGTTAAAAGCAATTGCGGGTTCGATCGCTTACTTGAGCACGGGAAATTCGGGAGCAGCGTCGCTGTCGTTTAGTCCGGATGGACAGTTCCTGCTGGTGACCGAGAAACTGACCAATAACATTGATGCCTTTCACGTTCAGATCAACGGAACGCTGGGACCGATTGCAGTAAACCCAAGCGCGGGGCCGGGAGCGTTTTCGGTGCTGTTCGGACCGAACGGAACTGCTCTTGTAGCCGAAACCGGTCCAACCGGAGGAACCAATGCTTCGGCAATTTCTTCCTACACAGTGCTTCCAAATGGAACTCTCACTGCGATCAGCAGCAATGTTCCGACTTTGGGTGCGGCGACGTGCTGGCATGTGGTCACTCCGAACGGAAAGTTCGTTTACACTTCGAACGCCGGGACGTCTACGATCTCCGGGTTTGCGATCGGCTCAACCGGCGCATTGACGCCTATCTCCGGGACCATCGTGGGAACGAATCCGAGTGGAAGTACGAACCTGGATATTGCCGTCAGTTCGAATGGCAAATACCTCTACACGCTGGATTCGGGCACAGGAAGCGTCAGTGCTTTCGGCATCAATCAGGATGGAACGCTTACCAGCCTGGGAGATGTGGGAGGACTTTCCGAGGATGCCGGGTATAACGGCATTGCGGCGATCTAGGGGGCTGAATTGTGAGTTGCGGACGGACGTCTAGTCAGTGCGCAACTCACGTTTGTTTTGTTTTGTACTTGTCCCGCCGCGCGCAAAAACATTCCTCCCAGTCGAGAAGTGCTTATGTTCTGCCCACTTGCGGAAGAAGACCTAGGCGGACCTAGAATGACACTCGGCCAGCAGGTAAAGATACGTAAAAACCCTAGAAATATGTTGACCTCCTTTTGCTTTCCGTCTAAAGTATGTTGTTCCGAAGGACATCTGGAGTCTCCAGGCCAGTTATAAAGCTTCGTAGGCCTGTGAGCCCACATCGGGAAAAGAGAGCATCTTCGGAGTCCAGTCGCGCATCTATTCTTGTTAGGAATTGCGCTAACTCCTCAAAATCCTAGTGGAATCATTGGGTTAGAAAGACCTGAGGGTTCTGCCTGATTTCCCGGGACAAGGGCGAAAGCGAGATGCCCGTACATATATAAGGAAGGAGTAGTTCACATATGCGCTCTGATCGTGTGTTTGACGCTTTACAAACATTGCGGAACCGTTATATGCTTTGCCAGCTCGCCTCCAAGGCCACGCGGAAGTTCCACCGGCCCAGCACCAGAATCCAGGAAACAATGAATGGTGTGCTCGACCGGATCGCAGGCAAGGAGCGGCAGGAAGTTCTGTCGGAGCCGGAGAATTTTGCAGAGGCACAACGACGGGCTGCTTAAAGCAGCCCTGTCCGCCTGCCTGGTGTAGTTTTGTCTTTCCCTGAATACCCTCCTTTGAAAATCTCCCGACAACGCAGAAACGAATAGCGTTTCAGTGAACGGGTTTAGGTGAATCATGACCATTGCTGAATTAAAAGAAAAGAACATCACCGAGCTGACCAAGATCGCAAGGACCCTGGAGCTGCCCGGTGCCAGCGGACTGCGCAAGCAGGATCTCATCTTCAAAATCCTGCAGGCGCAGAGCGAAAAAGAAGGCCACATTTTCGCCGAAGGCGTGCTGGAAATTTTGCCTGACGGCTACGGCTTTCTGCGGTCGCCGGACTACAACTATTTGCCGGGGCCGGACGATATTTATGTGTCGCCATCGCAAATCCGCAAATTTGATTTAAAAACCGGCGATACCATCAGCGGACAGGTGCGGCCTCCGCACGAAGGCGAGAAGTACTTCGCACTGGTGAAGATTGAGGCGGTGAACTTTGAATCGCCCGACGAAGCGCGCAACAAGATTCTGTTCGACAACCTGACGCCGCTGTATCCGCAGGAGCGTTTGAAGCTGGAGACGACGCGCGAGAACGCCAGCGCGCGCGTCATGGATTTGTTGACGCCGCTTGGCAAGGGACAGCGCGGGCTGATTGTTTCTCCGCCACGCGCCGGCAAGACCATGCTGCTGCAGAACGTGGCGAACTCTATTACTACGAATCATCCGGAAGTAGTATTGATGGTGCTGCTGATCGATGAGCGCCCGGAAGAAGTTACGGACATGCAGCGGTCAGTAAAGGGCGAAGTAATTTCTTCGACCTTTGACGAGCCTGCGGCGCGGCACGTACAGGTCGCCGAAATGGTGATTGAGAAGGCTAAGCGCCTGGTCGAACACAAGCGTGATGTGGTGATCCTGCTCGATTCGATTACGCGCCTGGCGCGGGCTTATAACACGATCGTCCCGCCTTCGGGCAAAGTTCTCTCCGGCGGCGTGGATTCGAACGCGCTGCAGCGGCCGAAGCGATTCTTTGGATCGGCGCGCAATATTGAAGAGGGTGGGTCTTTAACCATCATTGCGACGGCACTGATCGACACCGGATCGCGCATGGACGATGTGATCTTTGAAGAATTCAAGGGCACCGGCAACTCGGAAATTATTCTGGAGCGCAAGCTGGTGGATAAGCGCGTATTCCCGGCAATCGATATTCAACGCTCGGGCACGCGTAAGGAAGAGTTGCTAATTCCGCGGGAAGATCTATCGCGGATCTGGGTGCTGCGCAAGGTGCTGAATCCGCTCTCGCCGGTGGAAGCGATGGAATTGCTGATCGACAAGCTCAGCAAGACCAAGGCGAACGGCGAGTTCTTGTCTAACATGAGCGCACTGTAGCATCTAGCTGAAATAGTCGATGGCGAGCCTCCATCCACTGGATGGCTTGCTAGTTTCTGGCCCGCCCTCTGAGTCTTTCCCATTGCCCTTCCTGTGAAAAGTGTCATACTTTTGGGAACGGGGAAGAAGTTTGCGCCCGTTTTCGAGGATACCGTGCGACCCAGACGAATAGCTTGGATGCTCTCACTTCTCTTCCTGTTCGCGATTCCCGGCAATGCGCAGAGGCAGACACCCCCGCCGAGAATCGATGGAACGGCGGCGGCCCCGGACGATAACAGCCCGCGTGATCAACTTGCCCGCGATATGGCGAAGAAAGCCAATGAGGAGCGGCAGGCCGCGCTTAAAGCGGATACGGACAAGCTGGTCAAGCTGTCTGGAGAACTGAAGGATTACGTAGACAAAACGAATGAGAATATTCTGTCGCTCGATGTGATGCGGAAGGCGGAGGAAATCGAGAAACTGGCGCACAGCGTGAGGGAAAAAATGAAGGGGCCGAATTAGGGATCGGGTAATTTAGTGGGTCGGCCTTGTCAGGAATTTAAAAAACGCCATCCGGGTTGGGCGGATGGCGTTTTTAATTGCGGAGTTGCCTACTAAAGCGTCGGGCTTCGCCCGGCTGTCCCCACATCAGACCGGTCTCCTGCAGCTGCGCTCTACCCTCGCAGGAGCAGTTCTTCTACTCTGCGCCTCCACTTCGGATTCGCATACCGTAGAACGAGTGGTAGACGAAGAAGAAGGAGATCAAGAAGAAGACCAACGCCAGCACATTCGTGATCGTGTTTCCTTGATCCCGGGACAAGGTCACGGCCAACTCAACCGCCAACAATCCGAAGAGCGTGGTGAACTTGATGACCGGGTTCAGTGCGACCGACGAAGTGTCCTTGAAAGGGTCACCGACAGTGTCGCCGACTACGGTGGCGTCATGCAGCGGAGTTCCCTTTTGCTTCATTTCGACTTCGACGATCTTCTTGGCATTGTCCCATGCGGCACCGGCGTTGGCCATGAAGATTGCCTGGTAAAGGCCGAAGATGGCGATGGAAATGAGATAGCCCACGAAGAAGAACGGCTCGACAAAGGCGAAAGCCAGCGTGCCGAAGAAGACGGCAATGAAAATGTTCAGCATGCCTTTCTGCGCATACTTAGTACAGATCTCGACGACTTTCTTGCTGTCGGCGACTGAGGCTTTCACCACGCCATCCAACTTGATGTTGGCTTTGATGAACTCGACGGCGCGGTAAGCGCCGGTGGTAACGGCCTGCGTGGATGCGCCGGTGAACCAGTAAATCATGGCACCGCCGGTGATCAAGCCGAGGAAGAACGGAGCATGCAGCAGCGAAAGCTTATCGACATTTTGAGTCAATCCATTGGTGAGCGCCATGATGATGGAGAAGATCATGGTGGTGGCGCCGACGACGGCTGTGCCGATCAGCACGGGCTTGGCTGTGGCTTTGAAGGTGTTGCCCGCGCCGTCGTTGGCTTCCAGTAGATGCTTCGCGTGATCGAAGTTGACGGAAAGGTTGAAATCTTTCTTGAGTTCCGCTTCGATATTCGGGACCGTCTCTATGAGAGAAAGTTCGTAGACGGATTGAGCGTTGTCGGTGACCGGACCGTAGGAATCGACGGCGATGGTGACCGGGCCCATGCCCAAGAAACCGAAGGCGACGAGACCAAACGCGAATACCGCCGGAGCCAGCATGGTTGCAGCCCCAGCCAGACCCATGGTGCTGAAGTAGTATGCGATTGACATCAGCAGGACCATCGACAAGCCCAGGTAATAGCCGGAAAAGTTTCCGGCGACGAAACCGGAAAGAATACCGAGCGACGCGCCGCCCTCTTCGGCCGAAGTGACGACTTCCCTCACGTGCCGCGATTCTGTCGAGGTGAACGACTTCACCAGCTCAGGGATGAGCGCTCCGGCAAGGGTTCCGCAGGAGATGATCACCGAGAGCTTCCACCATTGCGAAACATCGCCACCGAGTTCTGGAATGATGTAATAAGACACCAGGAAGGTGAGAGCGATGGAGACGATCGAGGTGAGCCACACCAGGGTAGTAAGGGGTGTCTCGAAATTCATTTCATCCGCGTTGCCGAAGCGAGCCTTGGCAATAACGGCATTGAGGAAGTAAGAGAACGAGCTGGATACCAGCATCATGACGCGCATGACGAAGATCCAAACCAGCAACTGCACTTGCACGTCGGAGTTCTTCACCCCGAGGAGAATGAAGGTGATCAGGGCGACGCCAGTTACGCCGTAAGTTTCAAAGCCATCGGCGGAGGGCCCAACGGAGTCGCCGGCATTGTCGCCGGTGCAATCGGCGATGACGCCGGGGTTGCGGGCATCGTCTTCCTTGATCTTGAACACGATCTTCATCAGGTCGGAGCCAATGTCGGCGATTTTGGTGAAGATGCCGCCAGCGATACGCAGTGCGGCCGCACCCAGAGATTCACCGATGGCAAACCCGATAAAACATGGACCGGCGTAGTCGCCGGGGATGAAGAGAAGAATGATCAGCATGAGGAGCAACTCGACGCTGATCAGCATCATGCCGATGCTCATGCCGGCCTCGAGTGGAATCTGGTAGACGGGGAATGGCTTGCCGGGGAGCGAGGCGAATGCAGTCCGCGAGTTGGCAAAGGTATTCACGCGAATGCCGAACCAGGCGACCCCGTAGCTGCCCGCGATCCCGATCAAGCTAAAAGCCAGGATGATGGCGACCCGAACGGCTTCCATGTGCTCGAGCAGGCCGAAATAAAGCAGGATAATGACGGCAATGAAGATCCACAGCAGCAGAATGAATTTGCCCTGAGTGACGAGGTAAGTTTTGCAGGTCTCGTAGATGAGTTCGGAGATTTCGCGCATGGAGCGATGCACGGGTAGATCTTTGAGGCGCATGTAGATGACCATGCCGAAGCCAAGGCCGAAGATGCAGAAAAGAATGCCGATGAGGAGCAGGCGATGGCCATCGATGGCGCCGTTCAGGAAGCTGACCGAGGAAAGATCAGGAAGTTTAAGCGACGCTTCCCCGCCGGCTTCGGCAGGTTGAGCCAGGGCCGAGGCGGCGCCGACGGTAAGCAACGCGGCCAGGGTCAGAGTCTTTTTCAGAAAGCTAGTTGCCAGGCAGCGGCCTTGGAACGCAGCAGTGGCGAGCCAGGTGCGCATAGTGAGTCCTCCAAAAATGAGTCGATTATCAGGAATTTAATAATGTGTTTTAGATACCGCCTTCCGGCGAAATACCCGTGTTCGAGCACGCCCTGTGCAGCATACGGGAGCTTCAATCGCCGGAATTCCGAACACGCTTCCACCGCAAGACCTCAACGGAGTGTTGGAGCTTGGCCGCGTCGGAGTTCACACCCGGGCCGGTCGGAGAGATTAGAACCCTCCTCCGAGAGGTCGAGTGCAAAACGGGCATTTATAACATTTTGTGATGACGGGGGTCAATCGCACATCGGTGGGGGTAGGACAGTCCGGGCTCCTCCTATGTCCAGTAGGTCCTATCGAGTGACCGGTACTGGATAGCCTCGGCAATGTGCTTGGGTTCGACGGAGGCAGTTTCTTCCATGTCGGCGATGGTGCGCGCTACTTTCAGGATGCGGTCGTGGGCGCGGGCGCTGAGTCCCTGCTGAGTCATGGCGCGCTCGAGCAGGCGCTCACAGTCGGCGGAGAGCTCGCAGAAGGTACGAATGTGGCGCGATGACATTTGCGCGTTGCAGTAGATCTTTTCGCGCGAGCCGGCAAAGCGGTCAAGCTGCCTTTGCCGCGTGCGCATGACCCGTTCGCGAATCTTCGCGGAATCCTCCGGTTCATTGGTCGAGCGCATTTCTTTATAGTTCACGGCGGGCACGTCGATGTGAATGTCGATGCGGTCCATGAGCGGGCCGGAGATTTTTGAGATGTAGCGCTGGATCATAGGCGTCGTGCATTGGCACTCGCGGGTGCGGTCGTTACGGAAGCCGCAGGGGCAGGGATTCATCGCGGCGGCGAGCATGAAGCGCGCGGGAAAAGTGAGAGCCATAGCGGCGCGGGCAATCGTGACCGAGCCATCTTCCAGCGGCTGGCGCAGGACTTCGAGGACGTTGCGGGGAAACTCGGGCAGTTCGTCAAGAAAAAGCAGGCCGTTGTGGGAGAGCGAAACCTCGCCCGGCCGCGGGATCATGCCTCCGCCGATCAGTCCTGCGTCCGAGATCGTATGGTGGGGCGAGCGATAGGGACGCTTTCCTACCAGGCCGCTGCCGGGGTCGAGCACTCCGGCCACACTGTGAATTTTAGTCGTTTCAAGCGCTTCTTCGAAGGTGAGCGGCGGAAGGATGGTCGGCATGCGCTTGGCCAACATAGTTTTGCCCGAGCCCGGCGGCCCGATCATCAGAATGTTATGACCTCCGGCGCAGGAGATCTCGATGGCGCGTTTGGCCGTCTGCTGGCCGCGAACGTCTCTGAAGTCAACCAGAAACTCTTGAGATTCGCGCAGCAGCGCATCGCCGTCAGCTTTTAGGGGGACGATCCCGTTGCCCGAGTTCACGAAGTGGATTACATCCAGCAGCGAGCGCACCGGGTAGACATCGACCCCGCCGACCATGGCGGCTTCGCGAGCGTTGGCCTCAGGGACGACGAGGCGAGAAATCTTTCTGCCGCGCGCTTCCAGTGCAATGGGCAGCGTGCCGCGAATGCCGCGCACTCCGCCGTCCAGACCTAATTCGCCGACGAACAGGCAGTCGTCGATCTCCTTCTTAGTGAGGCCGCCATAGGCGCCCACGATTCCCAGCGCCATGGGTAGGTCGAATCCTGAGCCTTCCTTCTTTATATCCGCTGGGGCCAAGTTGATGGTGATGTGCGTGGGGGGAATGTCATAACCGCAGTTTTTCAGGGCGGCGCGCACTCTGTCGCGGCTCTCGCGCACGGCGGCATCGGGTAAGCCTACGGTGTGGAAGTGGTCCTGATCGGTCTTGATCCCGGAGCAATCGACTTCCACTTGAATAATGTTGGCATCAATGCCATAGACCGCGGCGCTTAGGGTCTTGTAGAGCATGGGTGTGCTCCGGGCGAGACATCCTTCGTGCCCAGTGGCACACCAAGGCCTGATTCCGGAATTTAGCTAAGGTACGCGGGCGGGGTGGGTCTGCGCTGTGATGGATGTCACAGGGGTGGGCTGTGGAAACGGAGGAATCTTAAAGCTTTTAACCGCGAAGTTCGCGAAGAAGGGCCGAGCAGGACGCCAAGAAAGTCAGTCCACCGGGGGGACATGACCTAATGGACCGCGATGTACCAAGTTCTCCAACAAACAACGGTTGTCCCACCGCGTCCGTATAAGTACGATGGTTTGAAGAGTTTAAGGTTTTGTCGTTTCGTCTTCCGCGAGCGCGAGACCGGATAAGTTTCCCATGACAGAGGCCTCTCCCGGTACTCCTCGGCGTTCGCGTCCTCCGCAGAACCTGGAGCGCGAAGAATCTCAGCTTTGGCGATGGATTCTCTTATTCATGGTGCTGCTGGCCGCCGGCTTTGCCTACCTAGCATGGGAGCGGCTGGAGAGCCTGCCCTACCATTTAGGTCCCGCCGCTTTGGGTGTACTGCTATTGTCCATGCTTCTTGCGGTGTATGCCTATGGCCGGCGCAAGGAAGTAGTGGAACTCAAGATCCTGCTGCAGGGCTTGCAGGAGCATGTAGGCGCGGCTCCCTCAGAAGAGCAACTCGATCAACTAAATGAGTTGATTGCGCGTTCTCAGCGCAGCTTCAAGGAGCTGATTGACTCCTTCGAAGACGCCGCCTGCGCCGTATCCTTGGACGGGACCCTGCGCACCGTCAACAAGAGCGTCAGCGACCTTGTAGGGCTGCCTTATACCGCGATCGTGGGACATAAATTTTTCGAGTTTCTCGAGGAACCAAGCCGCGAGAGCCTGGAAGTAAACCTCAGCCGCTTTTTGGACAAGCGCCACTGGGCCGGGACGGTTCGTTTGCGTCTCAAGAATAGTGCGCGGCCATTGTTCTTTGATTGCGTGCTGAATGCGATTGTCAAAAGCGACGAAGTGGTTGGGGTCAGCGTGCTGGGTCGCGATGTAACCGGACAGCACGAAAAAGAACTCCGCTTCACAGAGTTGTTCGAGACTTTGCAGGAAGGCGCATATTTCAGCACGCCGCAGGGCGCGCTGCTCGACGCCAATCCCGCGTTGGTAAGGATTCTAGGTTACGCGACCAAGGATGAACTGCTCGCGCTCGACCCTGCGAAATTAAATGTTGATCCCGCGGAAGAGCCGGTGCTGGGCCGCGCCCCCGACGATCGTGGCGGAGTGCGTGCGCGTGAGATCATGCTGCGGAAAAAAGACGGGACGGCCGCCGTGTTTCTTGAATCCTCACGCGCTGTTTGGGATGCCTCAGGCAAACTGATTCGCTACCAGGGCACGCTGGTCGACGTCACGGAAAGGCGCAAGCTGGAGCGGCAACTGCTGCAACAGGAAGAATTCCGCAGGCGATTGCTGGAAAGCTTCCCCGATCTTATTGTCGTGGTCGATCTGCAGGAGCGCTACACCTTTGTGAGCGCGCGCGTGCGTGACCTGCTCGGTTGCCAGCCTGAGGATCTCTTGGGCAAGAAGATATCGGAGGTTCAGGGCTACGACCCCGAACTGGTTGCGCTCTACCATGACGTCGCATCGAGCAACCGGAATTTTGGATCCGCGGAGTATGGCACCCGGCACCGCGATGGCAGCGGGCGCACCATGCGGGCTTCCGCCAGCCAATTTTTTGACGCCGATTCCAAGCTGGCGGGCGTAATCATCTCCGTTCACGACATTACGACGGAAAAGAAATTCGAACAGCAAATCGTGCAGAGCGAGCGATTGGCGGCTATGGGCGCGATGATCGGCGGCGTTGCCCATGAGCTAAACAATCCCCTCACCAGCATTCTTGGCGTGAGCGAACTGCTACAGGATAGTCAGACCACGGACGCGGCACAGAAACAAATTGCCATATTGCAGCAGCAAGCGCGCCGCGCCGCCGAGATCGTTCACAATCTGACCTATTTCTCGCGGCCTCCAACGCCCGGCCAGACCCGGGTGAGTTTAGCAGAGGTCGTCGAGCGCACACTCAACCTGCACGCTTACTCGCTGAGGAAAAACAATATTACGGTGGACTTTCTCCGCGAGCCCGGACTGCCTTATGTGCAAGGCGACCCGCACCAGATGATGCAGGTGTTTCTGAATTTGATATTGAATGCGGAGCAGGCCATTCGCGAAGCCCGTGACCGCGGAACCTTACGTATTCGTCTGGGAAAAACCGGAGAATCGGTTTGGGCTAGCTTTCTGGATGACGGTCCCGGGATCCCACTCGACATCCTGGCCAGTATCTTCGATCCTTTTTACACCACAAAGCGCCCCGGGCGAGGAACCGGTCTGGGCTTAAGCATCTGCAAGTCGGTTATGAAAGAACACAACGGCACGATCGAAGCGGCCAACGCTCCGGGGGGCGGAGCGGTGTTCACGGTTACGTTGCCTGCAGCGCCGCAAACCAGCGGCGGTTAATCTCTTTCCACTGCCATCGCAACCGCGTTGCCTCCACCCAGGCATAGGGCAGCAATCCCGCGCTTCGCACCACGCCGCCTCATCTCGTAGATCAGGGTCACGAGTACGCGCGCGCCACTGGCTCCGATGGGATGCCCGATGGCGACCGCGCCGCCATTCACGTTGACTTTATCGGAATCGAGCCCAAGCTCCCGCATCACGCCCAGAGCCTGCACCGAGAAAGCCTCGTTGAGTTCGTAGAGGTCGACGTCGTCGTTCTTCCAGCCTGTCTTCTCCCAGATTTTTTTCACCGCATCCACGGGGGCCATCATGACCCATTTGGGTTCGACTCCGCTCGTCGCTTGCGCCACGATTCGCACCATTGGCTGTACGCCGAGTTCTTTCGCCCGCGCTGCGCTGGTGACTACTACCGCTGCCGCTCCGTCATTCACTCCCGGAGCATTGCCGGCAGTCACGGTGCCATCTTTCTTGAACGCAGGTTTCAATGAGCGAAGCACTTCGATGGTCGTATCCTCGCGCGGGCTCTCATCTTTATCGAAAAGCACCGGGGCTTCACCTTTCTTCTTTGCAGGAATTTCCACCGGCACAATCTGTGACTTGAACCTGCACTCCTTCATCGCGTCGACGGCTTTGCGGTGCGAGTTGACGGCGAACTCATCCTGCTCTTCGCGCGTGATGCCGTACTTCTCGGCTACATTCTCGCCGGTGATGCCCATGTGATAGTCGTTGTAAATGTCCCACAGTCCATCGTGCACCATGGAATCGATCACCTTTCCATTGCCGAGCCGGTATCCTTTGCGAGCTTGGGGAAGAAGGTACGGAGCGTTGGTCATCGATTCCATGCCGCCGGCAACGACGATGGAACTATTTCCGGTTTGCACTGCTTGCGCCGCAAGAGCCACTGCTTTCAATCCGGAGCCGCAAACTTTGTTGATTGTCATGGCACCTGTTGCGGGCGACAACCCTCCGAAGATTGCAGCCTGTCGCGCAGGATTTTGTCCGAGTCCGGCGGGTAGCACGTTGCCCATGATGCACTCATCGATTTGATCGGGATTCAATCCGGCGCGCTTCACCGCGTCGCGAACTACGACAGCGCCTAACTTCGGAGCGCTCAAATCCGCGAGGCTTCCTTGAAATTTTCCTACCGCAGTACGACAACCAGAAATAATGACAACATCATCGAAAGCCGCCATTGATCATGCTCCCGCGAAGATTTCGCAACTTCATTATAGATGCGCTACCGTCGAAAATGATTTAAAACGATCAACGCTCACGGGCCAGCCGCAGAGCGGTTCGACAACTCACTCGCGAAACGATTGGACGCGCTCATAATGAAATCACCGCCACCATTTACTCCTTGTAAAAGCACACTCGCAAGTTTTTTATGGCGAGAGACGAAAATTTTCGTACTCACTCCACTCTCTCGGTGACTTTGGTACACAGACGCACGCTCCACATCATGCATTTTTTTCTTGACTTCATTTTTCATTAACTGAATACTTCAAATAGTTGCAACAAATGATCGTTGCAGATTTTTCCATGAAGAATGGAAAGGGAGAATAGAACAATGGCAACCAAGAAAAAGGCAAAAAAGAAAAAGAAGCATTAAGAAGTTAGTACAAAGTGAAGCAAAGGGGACGCCCAAAGCGTCCCCTAAGTTTTTATACGGAGCATGCTCGGTGCGTCGATCAATCCAACGGCTTCGAAGCACGCCCGGCAATATCCGGAATACGCTTTTCTCTCGCCGGACACAAGCCTCGAAAAGCGCAAAAGCTGCAGTGAAAATCAGGCTTGGGATCGAAGTTCCCCTCGGCAATGCCGCGCGCAACAGCCAGCACTCGCTCCCTCGCCTCTCCCAGT
This sequence comes from Candidatus Sulfotelmatobacter sp., assembly GCA_049280795.1. GTDB lineage: Bacteria > Acidobacteriota > Terriglobia > Terriglobales > Acidobacteriaceae > Sulfotelmatobacter. The sequence goes on along the minus strand of JBAPQU010000609.1, from coordinate 12,257 downwards.
TGAAATTCGGTGCGTTTCGTAAAAACTGGAACGTTGCCTTCGAGATTGTGGAACACCAACGCGCCCACTTTGTATCCCCATTTCTCGTGCGCGGCCATGGCATAGATGGAAAGCTGAAGACTCTCGTCCGCATCTTCCTGCGATCGAGCCTTGCCGGTCTTGTAATCCACGATCGCGATGCTTCCATCCGCGTTGCGATCCATGCGATCGATCCGCCCAGCAACTTTCGTCCCAGCAATCTGCACATCAAACCATTCTTCGGTGTGCAGAACCTCCGGTGCAGGAGTTGCACGCGTCCCAGCCAGAAAGTCCTTTAACTGCTCGATTCCCTGTTCCAGGTACAAGTGCCGCTGATATTCGTCCTGGATTCCAGACACGCCCGGATCGTCGCGAAAGAGTTGCAGCAACTCATCATCGGTTTTCGTTCGGCCCAGCCGTACGGAATCGTAGTAGGTACGCAAGACGCGGTGCATCGCCGCTCCGTAATGGAGGGCCGCATGGACCTGCCGCGCCAGCTTCCACTCGCGTTCAAACTTAAATTGCAAAGGGCAGGTCTCGTAGGTCTCCACCGCCGAGGCGCTCAAACGCGCATCTAGCCCTTCGATAGCGGGGAGTTCGAGCCATGCCGCCAATCGAGAGCCCTCCGGATAAGCACCGTCAGCGGCAGCGGCAATTTCGATCAACTCAGGCTGCGAAGGCAGCGCTTGACGCGACCGTAGCCACAGTTGCAAGCCGGGATTGCAGATGAGTTCGCGCATCAGCCCGGCCGGCGTTTTATCGCGCCCGATTCCCTGCTTTCCGTAGATGTGCAGTGAATCCCTGGCGCGCGTCATCGCCACATAGAAGAGCCGCCGCTCTTCCTGATCGTAGAGCGTCTTGTCATCACCCGCGGCCGCGGAATCGGGATCACGCAACTCGCGCGGAAACTCCACCAGTGTCTCGCGGTAGCTAGCCGGGAACGAGCCTCGGGTCGCGCGCAAGATGAAAACGTGAGGAAACTCCAGGCCCTTGGCCCCGTGTGCGGTCATCAGTCGCACCGCATCTTCGCTATCGTTATCACTGGACGCCATCGGAATCACGCCGCCCGCTTGCCGAAAATAATCCAGATATTCGATCCATTCACCCAGCTCTTTGGTTTTTGTGGTTTTCTTCTGCTCCCAGTCAGCCGCAAACTTTAGCGCGGCCTGCAGGATAGGGGAGCTGAGGTCGAGACCAAAATGTTTTCCAATCAGTTGCAAAGCGGCTCGCGTCTTAGCTTTCTTCCGGTCAACTTCATCGCGTGCCTGGCACACGCACTCGAGCACTGCACGACCACCAGCGACGCCGTCGAGGACCGACGAGAGCGGAACTACCACTCCCTCCTTTGAATCCTTCGCAATCGCACGTAGGGCGGAACGAAGCTGTTCCGGGTTCACATCGAACTGCGGCAGCGCCGCCACGCGAAAAAGGCTGGCGTCGGAGCCCAGGTCCACAACGACCGCGACGCAGGCAAACAAATCCCGCACCTCGGGGGTATCGCTCACGTCCATGTTCTCGATAGAGAATGGAATGCCGCGCTCGGCGAGTTGCTGCGCAACGTCATCGCGATGAATATGCGAACGGTAGAGGACGCCAAAGTCTTTCCACTTGCACCGCGTGCGACGTTTTGTCTCCTCGATGATGCTCGCCACGTCAGGCGCCTCCGCATCCTTGCCTGCAAAGGAGATCGCCTCCACAGAGAAGGTCGGCAAGGCCTTTCCTGCTTTTGTTGCTTCCTCCTCGCGCGCAGATTGCAGAGGCGTGCGCCGGTAGGCGAGTGGATCGTTCGGCGCAAACACCGGAGGGTTTTTGTCGACGACGGCAAAAGCGCACTGAAGAATTGGAGAAGTCGAACGCCTGTTCTTGCCCAGCACCACCAACTTGGTTTGAGGAAAATGTCGGCGAAACAAATGAAACGCCGCACTGGATGCGCCACGAAAACGGTAAATCGCCTGATCCGGGTCTCCGACGGCAAAAATGTTCGCTTCGTCGCCCGCCAGCGCCGCCAGGATTTTTATCTGCGCGAAGTTGGCATCCTGAAATTCATCGACGAGGATGAAACGGGCTCGGGCCCGTTCGGCGGCCAGAACTTTTTCGTCACTCGCAAGTAATTCATGAGCCCGCGTAATCATGTGGCCGAATGTTCCGTAATTTTCTTCGCGCAGCCAGCGTTCGGTGGTGGCGAATATGCGGGCAATTTCCTGGCAGCGTGCGATGACTTCCGCGTCGCTCAACTGCTCCTTCGACTTCACAACCCGGGGAACGGGCAATTCGCCGCGCACCAGCCGTTGCACATACTCGGCGTAGTTTTCCGGCGTCACCAGTTCATCGTGGCAGCGGCTGAGGAAGCCCAGCAGGTCGCTGAGGAACTGCCCGACATTTGCCGCCCGGATGTAATGCTCCAGATGCAGCTCATGAACCCGCTTCCGCAGGTAAATCCAAAGATCTTTATCGTCGAGCACGCCGAAATCTTTGCCGGCCCGCTTGAGCAATTCGAGGCAGTAATCGTGAAAGGTGGCGGAATGAATCTGTTTGCCGAGAAGCGCGCGCACCCGATCCCGCATCTCTCCCGCCGCAGCCACGGTGTAGGTGAGTGCGAGCACCTGCTCGGGCTGCGCGTGCTCCTGCTGGACAAAGCGCGCAATCCGGTTGATGAGGACGGAAGTTTTCCCCGTGCCGGCACCCGCAACGACCAGCATGGGTCCGTGAACGTGCTCGATCGCTTCGCGCTGGCGATCATCCGGAACAAACGAAGCAGATTGTGGCTTGGAGACAACCATTGCGGCTCAGAATACCACTCCGCGCAGCGGCGTGCGGGAAGCAAGAAAAGCTAGAAAGTGTAATGCGGACTCAGAGAGTGTTGAGGGCAGAAGCAACGACTGCCGCGGCGGCCATTGCAGCGGTTTCGGCGCGCAAAATGGTATTGCCCAGTGAAGCCGAAATCCATCCGGCTTGTTGAAACGATTGCAATTCGTCGTCGGTCCAACCGCCCTCGGGACCAACCGCCAGAATAATCCCATCATCGGCTACGCCGGGTTTCACAACGTCGCGCAGCAGAGTTTGCTCTTCCGATTCCGCCAAAACGATCCTCAGAGCTGCGGGAATTTTTATCGCTTCTGCAAACTTAATGGGCACAGCAATCTCCGGCGGGGCGGCGCGGCGAGATTGCTCGGCTGCCTGGCGAGCGATCCTCTGCCAGCGCTCAACTCGTTTCGCGGAGGCTGTAGCCAGATGGGAATCCGTTCGGCGCGCGATCACTGGCACGATTTGCGAGACGCCGAGTTCGGTGCACTTTTCGATTGCCCACTCCATGCGGTCGAACTTGAACACTGCGAGAACTAAAGTGATCTCAGGCAAGTTCCCTGCGGAGACTTCTTCGGCTAGCTCGAACTCGACGCGAGCGTCGCTCACCGAGGTGATACGGCCGCGGCGCACGGCTGCGCCGGTTGCGATATCGAAGTCCTGCCCAACGCGAACTCGCAGCACGCGCGTGAGATGCTCGGCGTGCTCGCCGACGAGTACGGCAGCGTTGTCCGAGACTTCGTCGGCTATGAAGCGGCGGCGCGTCATGACTGCAGCCGCCAGCTCCCAGTTGCCAGTCGCCAGTAAAAGCCAAGAGCAACGACTGCTGGGACGAGGTTAGAATTCAGCAAGAACGATAAAAGCGCGGACTCTCGATCTGGCAACTGGGGACTGGCAACTGGCAGCTGTATCACCCGAACATATCCTTCACTTTGCCGAGCAGCGACCGCATCATCGGCTGGTTATCAACCTTCGCGGTAGTCTCCAGCTCCTGCAACAGCTCTTTCTGGCGCTTGCTGAGCTTGCCAGGAATCTGCACGCGCACTTCTACGTAAAGATCGCCCTTGCCGTGTCCATTCAATACGGGCACGCCTTTGTTGCGGACGCGGAATGTACTGCCCGGCTGCGTTCCCTCTGGAACTTTGAGATTGTGCTCGCCTTCCAGCGTAGGCACGCGAATCTCCGCGCCCATTGCCGCCTGCGTTACTGACAGCGGAACCACGCAGTGCAGATCGTTCCCTTCCCGTACAAAAAAAGGATGCTCTTTCACGTGCAACACAATGTAGAGGTCGCCTGCCGGTCCGCCGCCGGGGCCGGTTTCGCCGCCACCGGTGAAACGGATGCGCGTGCCATCTTCCACACCTGCGGGAATTTTCGCGTCCACGGAGCGCTGACGAAGAATCCGGCCTTCACCTTTGCACTTGGGGCAGGGATCGGTAATCACGCTACCCGTTCCCTGACATGAAGGGCACGTCCGCGCAATGCTGAAGAAGCCTTGCTGATATCTCACCTGCCCGCGGCCAGAACAAGCGCGGCAAGTAGTGGGGCCTTTACCGGCCGCCGCGCCGGAGCCGCGACACTCTTCGCAGGCTTCGTGACGGCGGACCATCACTTTCGTTTCCGTGCCGAAGGCGGCCTCTTCAAACTCGATGCTCAAATCTTCGCGCAGATCAGCGCCACGCTGAACCCGGCCGCGGCGGCGGCCACCGCCGCCACCGAAGGCGTCGCCAAAACCGAAGAACTCGCCAAAGATTTCGCTTATATCCTGGAACGGCGTGCCATCGAAGCCTCCGCCGGCTCCGGCCGCATTACCCACGCCAGCGTGGCCATAGCGGTCATAGAGTGATCGCTTGTCTGAGTCAGCGAGAATGGCGTATGCCTCGGTGACTTCCTTGAAGCGTTCTTCCGCATCCGGATTGTTTGGATTCCGATCGGGATGGTGCTGCATGGCGAGCTTGCGATAAGCGCTCTTCAGTTCGACTTCCGTAACCGTGCGGCTCACGCCAAGCACTTCGTAATAATCGCGTTTTGCGTTTGTAGCCAGAACAGATGCCTTTCTTCGATCAGAGACTTTATGAAAATAATGGGTAGGAAAACTTGCGTCTTACTTATTTCCCCGGATTCTTCGCCACCTTCACCATCGCAGGCCGCAAGAGCCGGTCTTTATATTTGTAGCCGCGCTGCAGTTCTTCGATCACCTGGTGATCCGGTGCGTTAGTGGTTTCCACCATCTCGATAGCCTCGTGATAATGAGGATCGAACGGCTCGCCTTTCGCCACAATCGCGTTCACCGAAAGCTTGCCCAGCGCAGCCTGCAGTTGCTTGTAAATCAATTCCACTCCGCTGCGCAGCTCCGTGGCATCCGATTTTGCCCGCAACGCGAGATCCAGGCTGTCCACCACCGGCAACAAAGATTTGATCGCATCCGCAACTGCATAGTCGCGAGATTCCTGCTGTTCCTTTGCTGCGCGTCGGCGCGCGTTTTCGAACTCTGCCTGCGCACGTGCCAGCCGGTCGAGCAGCGAATCCCGTTCTGCCTTCAGCTTCTGCAACTCGGCCTCCGCGCCGGTCGATTCGCCGCGCACCACGGTCTTTGCAGCGATCTCATTCCCGTCATCCGATGCTGCCGGCAGTTCGTGCTCCAAATCCAGCCCTGCATTTGCTTCTGACTTGCCGTTCGTTTTACCCATAACCACTATCATTGCTCCGATTCATTCAAAATTTTGTCGAAGAGGCGCGCGATGTAGGAAACTGCGGTCATCGTATGCTGATAATCCATGCGCGTCGGCCCAATCACCGCCAGCGATCCAACCATATCGCTTCCCGACCGCGCCGGCGCTCCGATCAGCACGAAGTTCTGCATGGAAGGCAACGCATCATCCAGCCCAATCACGACCCTCACCGCCTCCTGCTTCACATTGAGGTAGGCTCCGAGGAGTTTCGCTACTTTTTCTTTCTCCTCCAGAGTCTGCAGCATTTCCTGCAAACGCTTGCGATCTTCCTGCCCCGTTACCAGGTTCGCCGCGCCTTCCACAAACACCACCTGCGTGCCCGTCTCAGAAGTCAAAGCGCCCTGCTTATAAAGTTGCTCGATTGAATTCATTAGACGGTCGTACTCGCTTCGCTCCTGCTCGATCCTCCGCCCGAGTTCGGCGCGCATGGACTCCATCGTCCAGCCGCGAAAATTCTCGTTGATGTAGCGCGCCGCGAGATCCAGCTCCGCCTGCGGCAGATCGAGTCGTAGCACACGGTCACGCACCAACCCCGACCTCGTCACCAATACCGCCAGCACTTTCTGATCGCCCAGGCGCGAGAAGTACACGTGCTCCAACGCGTTTTTAGCACCGCTGGTGGCGACGGTTATACCCACGTTCCGTGAAATCAGCGACAGCACATGCGAGGTGCGCTCCATAAACTCCTGTACATCGCTAATGCCCGCCAGCGAATCGGAGATCATGTTTTCTTCCTGCGGCGCCAACTTTGCCGTTCCCGTGATCTGCTCCACGTAATAACGGTAGGCGTCGGTAGTCGGCACGCGTCCGGACGATGTGTGTGTCTGCTCCAGAAATCCGGCCTCTGACAAATCCGCCATTACGTTGCGGATGGTCGCGGGACTCAGTCCCTCGCGGTTCGAGCGCGAGAGCGTGAGCGAACCAACCGGCTCGCCCGTGGAAATGAAAGTCTCCACGATTGCGGTGAGAACTTCGCGTTCACGCTTGCCGATATTTGGGTCTGATGGCATTTAAACTACAGGCCTACTCGCTTGCTTCCAATGAAAATGCCTGTCAGGTACCAGTCTGGGCGTCCAATATAGCATTTTCAGCTAACTATTTTAGATGCAGAAACTTAGCTTTAGACGCAAAGCGTGCTTCCTGCTTGGATTCTAGGAACGCACCTGCGTCCTGTCAAGGAAGACTCTCGCGCCTGCCGGGCACCGTTGAGATGGAGACGGGCCTGCCGAACGCTCATATTGCCTTTAGCTCTGAGTCGATTGGCAAAAATCGCGATTCCACTCCTTGACCGGGATTGTCCGTTCTCAAAAGTGGAACCGCATGTTTACAAGGGATTCAGGGTTCCTGTAGCCTAGGCGGAACTCACGGGCAGCAACGCTGTTTGGCGGGCATGAGTCATTGGGCTGGGTTCCAAAGCTCATCCGAGGATTCCCGCGAAAACCAGTGGCGATTCGAGAAGACATCGACATCTGGGTTTACGTCGAAACAGTTAGGGCTGCTGATTTCAGTTTACGAAGCATATTAGACGGAGGAACCCTTATGAAACATCGCACATTCTTCTTGGTTGCAGTTACAACAATGGCCGGCCTTGTTGCCCTCGTTGCTCCCTCGCCGGGACACGCGGATGGGGAACCTGCCCCCTACGTTACTGAAATCCCTCACGGGTACCGTAACTGGCAGTGGGTTTCCTCGGCGCATGAAGCAGGCAACCTCAACAGTTTAGGCGCCCTGCTGGGCAATGATGTGGCGATGAAGGCCTTCCGCGAAGGAAAGCTTCCGTTCCCGGATGGCACGATCCTCGCCGCTTTGCATTACCGTAACGTCCCGTCGGATGAAAACAACAAAATCTTTGGCCAAGTCCAATCTTTCGTTCCCGGGGCGCCCACGAACATTCAGTTTATGGTCAAGGACTCAAAAAAGTACGCCGCAACCGGCGGCTGGGGATTCGGCCACTTCGCAGACGGCAAACCGGGCGACCCGGCGTTTATGAAAAGCTGCTTCCCATGTCACGAGAAGACTAAAGCGACCGACCTTGTCTTTACTCGTTATGCACCTTGATCCCGTCGGACTGCCGTAAAACATTCGGGCCGCCTTTCGGCGGCCCGTTCCTACCCACAGCCCTCTACTATGTCGTCCCTGTCCCGGTTAACGCGTCGGTCTGCGGGCTGCCCTTGTCGTTGTCTATCAGACTCAGCGTCCCAGTTCTCACGCCACTCGCCGCGGGCGTGAAAGTGACCGTGATCGAGCAAGTGCCGCCGCTCGCACTGATCGTCGTGCAGGTGTTACCCGTGATGGCAAAGTCCCCTTTATCCACGCCGGTGATCGTGGCGCTTGTGACCTTCACTGCCGTCGTCCCATGATTGGTCACAGTCACCGTCATCGGTGCGCTGGTGGTTCCTACTGCCTCGCTGCCGAAGCCGACCGGCGAAGGCGACATCGTAATCTCGGTGCCTTTGCCGCTCAATGCAATGATCTGCGGGCTCATGCAAGCGTTGTCCGCCACCGAGAGCCCAGCCGAGCGGGCTCCGAGGGCAGCCGGCGTGAACGTCACCTTGATCGTGCATTTCGCCCCCACCGCCAGAGTCGCCCCGCATAAGTTGCTCACGATAGCGAAGTCGCTGGCATTCGTACCTGTGAGCGCAAAGCTTGTGATGCTCATCGAGACCGTCCCCGGATTGCTTAAGGTCAACGTCAGGGGCGAACTGGTCGTGCTGAGCAGCGTGCTGGGAAATGCAAGCGTCGCCGGCACAAAGCTGGTCGCCGGCGCTCCGTTATACGTCGCAGTCGCCGACGTAGCCCCAGTCGTCAGACTCCAGCCGAAATTGACCGTCGAGAAGTTTCCTGTCTCCGATGCGTAAGTCATGACCGGGAAGGTGCTCCCGACCGTCGGCTTGAATCCCTTGATCAGACAAAGCTGTGCACTCCCGGCCAGCGTTGCCGCTCCTGTAGCAGTGAGCACGTCATAGTCTCCGGCAGAACTCCCAGCAACACCGAACTCCACCGTTCCGCCCGTGCCCTGCGCGTAATAGCCTGCACCTGAGCCGTTGACGGTAAGAGTTCCCGGTGTAGTCGAAATCAGGCTGGAGCTGGCACTCACCACGCCTGACATGTTTGTAACTCCCCCCGTGATCGTGCCCGCGCCAAAAACGCTGCCACCCTTCACCGTCATCGTAGCCGTCCCTGACGTGGCGATGTTGCCGCCTTCCAGCAGCGTTGACCCACCAGTCTGCGTGAACAACGTACCCAGCAGCAGTATTCCAGACTTCGCAATCACAGTGCCGGAATTGTTGACGGTGATGGAGCCGCTGAAACCTCCGCCCGAACTCGCTGTGCCGCCGGTCTTTTCGAATGTCCCCGCATTGTTGAAGACTGGAGTTGTGCCGCCCTCGAACTGGATATCGGAGTCGGTTTCGTGATTCCACGTCGCCCCAGCCTTGTTGTTAAACACCGCGCCATTCTCCATCAGGAACGCAAGCCCGTTCCAGGTTGCAATCTTCGCATTGTTGATCGTGCGCACACTCAGGAAGGGTTCCGAGGTAAGCGTCATGCCTCCGTTCGCGTTCGTAATCCCGGTTCCGCTCTCCGTCCCTCCCGACCATGTTGTGGCTCCGGTTACGGTCAAGGTATCGGTGCCCTCAAGTGTGCCTGCACTCTGCGTCAGCGAAGTCGCTGTGATCAGCTTCCCCGTCGAAAAATTCATGGTCCCGTTGCCGACATTGAGTGAGCCTACGCTGGTCAGCTTCGCCGGAGAAATAAAGTTCACCGTTCCATTCGTCGCCTGCGTCCCACCCGTCACGTCATACGCGCCCGTGTAGTTCACCGTTCCCGTCGTAAACTGCACCGTGCCTGCTCCACTGATCGGCCCGCTCACCGCCGCCGCGGTCGATCCGCTGCCCAACCCTAGCGTCGCTCCCGAAACTACGCTCCACGATCCCGCGCACGTCCCGCTGCATACCCCGATGTTCGAGGCAAATAAAACTCCGCTGCTATCCGTTACCGTGCCCGTATTGTTGAAGGTGATGGAGTTGCTGATGCCTCCCCCGCTGCTATTCGTCCCGCCTGTCTTTTCGAATGTACCCGCGTTATTGAAGACCGGCGTTGTGCCACCCTCGAACTGAATCGAGCTGTCGGTTTCGTGATTCCACGTCGCTCCAGATTTGTTATTAAAGACCGCGCCATTTTCCATCAGGAATGCAAGGCCATTCCAGCTAGCCGTGCCCGTATTGTTCAGTGTACGGCCGCTCAAGAACGGTTCGCTGGTCAGCGTCATCCCGCCATTTGCGTTCGTAATGCCGGTGCCGCTCTCGGTCCCGCCCGACCACGTGATGGCTCCGGTCACCGTCAACGTGTCACTGCCCTCCAGCGTTCCCGCTGTCTGCGTGAGCGAACTGGTCGTGATCGTTTTCCCGGTCACAAAATTCAATGTTCCGTTACTGATGTTGATCGGCCCCACGCTGGTCAGCGTCGCCGGAGAATTGAAATTCGCTGTCCCACTCGTGGCCTGCGTTCCTCCCGTCACGTTGTAGGTACCGGTGTAGTTCACAGTTCCCGTCGTGAATGCTACCGTGCCTGCTCCACTGATCGGCCCGCTCACGGCCGCAGCTGTCGATCCGCTGCCTAACTCTAGCGTCGCACCAAGAGCCACGCTCCATGATCCGGCGCACGTCCCGCTGCACACTCCCACGTTGGACGCAAAAAGAGTTCCGCTGTTGTCCGTCACCGTGCCCGTGTTGTTGAAGGTGATGGAACTGCTGATTCCACCTCCGCTGTTGGTCGTGCCTCCCGTTTTTTCAAACGTTCCCGCGTTATTGAAGACTGGAGTTGTGCCACCCTCGAACTGGATCGAGCTGTCGGTTTCGTGATTCCACGTCGCTCCAGATTTGTTGTTGAAGACCGCGCCGTTTTCCATCAGGAATGCAAGCCCGTTCCAGGTCGCAGTCCCAGCATTGTTCAGCGTTAGCCCATTCAAAAATGGCTCGCTGCTCAGGGCCATTCCTCCGTTCGCATTGGTCGCCCCCGTCCCACTCTCCGTCCCTCCCGACCACGTGAGCAGCCCGCTCACAGTCAACGTGCTGCTGTTGGCAAGCGTGCCACTAGTCTGTGCAAGTGTGGTCATCGAGCTAACGCCATTCAGAGTGAGCGATCCGCTGAGGTTCAGAGCCGCTGCAAATGTAGCCGATCCGGTAATCGTCAGGGGCCCTGCGGCAAGCGTTATGGGCCCGCCACTATCCAGGCTCACAATGGTTTGGTTCGTGGAGACGAGAGTGCCAACGTTGATGGCAGTGGTAACGGTGCTGGCGATGCAGACATTATCCGTCGAAATCGGCACCGCGCCGCTGCTCCAGTTCGTTGCGGTCGTCCACTGGTTGTCGCCGGCCTTTCCTGTCCAGTTGTTCGTGCCACTGCCGCAAGTGACCGTCGGCGCGATCCCATTCGGCCGCGCAGAATGCGCTTGTTGTGAAGCTCCGGCGCGTTGCGCGTGAGCCATCGTGAACGAGACCGGCGCAAACCCCAGCGCCGCAATCAGGCCCATTACGAAACAGGAATTCTTGAGGCGGAAAAGACCAGCTACTGGACGCATAAAAGCCTCCACTCTTATCGATTATTTACCCGGGTTCTTGACTCGCGACAGGCTGAACGGCGGGGGGGCGAAGTGCGTTTCAGCCAGAAAAGCGCCTGCAACTTTAGCAGTTTCCGGCCAAAATGCAAGTAAATAGACAAGCAATTTTCTGCGCAAAAAATCAGGTTCAAGTGACAAAAAGTTGCACATCGCCTGCAAACACTCGACGGGTCAAGCCGCGTAGAATGCGAAATGTCAAAGTTACTCCGGCAGACCGCAGAAACCCTTACTCCACAAGGGCATTTGTGGCAATATTTGCTTCAAGAGGTGATCCCCCGTGTTCTCTGTTCGCTTAATTCTCTGGACAGCAGCGATGGCATATACCGGATTCATTCTCACTAACCAGGGGTTGCGAACGTTCAACCGCCTCTCAATCACAGAAGCATTCCTTGGAGCTTTAGCAGGATTTTTCCTTGCAATCATGTTCACTCTCCGCGAGAAGCGGCGACAAAGACCTGCCTTCATCGCGCATTCCATCGCGCAAATCTTCCCGGACTGGGGCACATCCCGCGAAGACCGCGATTCACGTTCGTAGCTGAAGCGTTGATCCACCAACAGGCTGGGTTCGGGCTCACCAGGCTTGATTCGTCCGCGTGAACCAGATTCCAGTTGCCGTGATATCGCCATTACGCTCCGCCGCTCGACTTTGGCTTGTAATTTTCCGTAAAGCCGTGTGAGCTTTTGTATTCGAGTGGCGAATTCGAGTGACGATTGGCCGCTGGATGGCGTCTAAGTGACGTGAGCATGGGACGCCGATTAGAACTGGATGCGATACGGGGAGTGATGCTGGTGTGGATCGCTCTGACTCATCTGCCCACCGCCGCAAGCGCATGGGTCAATCAGCCTTTTGGCTTCGTGGGAGCGGCGGAGGGTTTCATTTTTCTTTCGGCGCTGTTTACTGGGCGGATTTACTTCCGTGTCGCCGAGCGCGACGGCTACCCAGCGATGTCGCGAAAGTTATGGGGGCGCACGCTGCGCTTGTATGTCTACCATGCGCTCTTGCTGGCTTTCGCGTTCTTAGTCGCGGTGCCGATTGCGGCCCGTGGTAATCGGCCGGGGCTTCACAACCTCCTTGATTTTTACTT
>JBAPQU010000608.1:0-1927 GCA_049280795.1 Candidatus Sulfotelmatobacter sp. | reverse complement strand
CGGGGTTGCAGCCGCCATCGCGTCCGTAGTTCGAACAGCGGCCAGCGACGTCTTTGCGCTGTGGGGATTGCGCGTATTGCCAGACCTTTGCAAAACCGACGCCGCTTTGGATTGGGCTGGCGGTGCGCGCGGGAAAAGCACAGCCGGGCGCGGGCGGACAGGCATCGTTGGTGACCCAGTATGTTATGTCGCGGCCGGAGGCGCTGGCGCGAATGTCTTCGGCGGTGACGACGTTTCCGTCATCTTTCGCGGCGATGCCGGAGCAGTAGATACCGGCATGGAATCCGGAGGCAGTGACGGCGTCGACCCAGGCGTAGATGTAGGCTTTCTGCTCGGGGAGCATGCGTCCGCCTTGCTCCTGGTCGAGGAAGATGATGGTATGCGCGGGAAAGCCTTCACGACGCGCGGCAGCGGCGGCGGCTTGCGCGTCGAAGTTGCCGAGCTTGGTTGCGTTGGCGACGGATTTCAGTTCGGCAGATTTGAGCTCAGAATAGAGGCGTCCGTTGAAGAGCACGAGGAAGCCGAAGCCGGCGGATTCGACGGCGGCGCGATGGCCGCGCCAAGTGTTTGTTTTTTCGCTGGGAGGATTGTTGAGCCAGTAGCCGGTGTAGGAAAAAGTCTGGTGCAGGGCTTTGAGGTTGGCGTCACCGGGGTAGGTGTTGCGGTCGAAGCCGAGGTAGGCTTTGTCCTGGGCGGGCAGAATAGAGCACAAAAAAATAACGGCGAGTGTGGAATACACAGCGTGAATGGGTTTCGATATCAATTTTTATATGCGAGCAGGATTCGCAGTGGCGGATACGTCGTTAAGAAATTTGGCACCTTGCGCTCCACGCGCAGACCAGCTTTGCGCAGGGCCTCCGCATATTCGCGCGTGTGTTTGAAGTCGGAAATAATCGCGACCCCTCCTGCCTTCAGAACGCGCGCGATTTCGTTGCAGGCCTTGAGCCGGGTGGGTCTGTCGTAGATATTGTGCAGGCACAGATTCGACAGAATCACGTCGAAGCTATTATCGGGAAAACTCATCTTCTGCGCGCCTTCGCTTACGAGAGAACATTTTTCCGTCACTCCCTCGACAGCCAGGTTCTGTTCAGTACGCTGGAGTGCGTTGCCGCTCAAGTCTTCTTTGTTCCAAATATCGATTCCCGTCGCGTGCCCAGTCGTCAGCCTGAGGGCGGCGCCAACCAGCAACAGGCCGCGTCCCGTTCCCACATCCAATACCTGCTCATCGCCGCGCCAGTTGTGGAGATCCAACATTCGGTCGCGATGCCGGAACTTGCCGAACTTGGCATAGATCAGCATGAGCAATCCGCCGCCCCCGCATCCTATGGCTATGCCCCAGCCGGTTGGATGAAGGTTGATACCGGCTGAACCAATATGCAGAACGCGCGGCGCGAAAAGAACTAGTAAAACACCGACGACAGCCGCAAGAAATAAATTGCGAATAACTCCGGGAGCATCGACTCCGTAATCCGGCTTGGATGGCATCTTGATTGTTCGACTCGCGCTCTTGATAAATTCCTATCCGCCAATGTGTACCATCGTCCGCGATGCCGGCACGAAATCCGGCTCCCCGATATGATGGCGTTCTTCTTTCTTCTGGATAACGCCGCGAATAAAATCTTCTAACTCTTCGTCGCTCGCACCGCGTTGCATCTGCGCGTGGAGATCGTGATCCCACGCGGAGAACAGGCAGGTGCGGATTTTGCCGTCGCTGGTGATGCGGATGCGGCTGCAGTGTCCGCAGAAGGGATGCGAAACGGGGGCGATGATGCCGATTTCGCCGATGCCGTCATGGAAGCGGTAGCGGCGGGCGGTTTCCGAGCGCGCGTGCGGGATTTCGACCAGCGGGCGGTACTCGGCCATGCGCGCCAGAATTTCATCGAGCGTGACCACGGTTGCCGGCGTCCAGGTGCGATCTTCTTCGAGC
>JBAPQU010000607.1:0-23238 GCA_049280795.1 Candidatus Sulfotelmatobacter sp. | reverse complement strand
GACTGGCGCGCACCCGTGCCCTCCATCAACCTTCTCATCACGTCTCTGGTTTGGCGGCAGGACCATAACGGCTTCACTCATCAAGACCCGGGATTTCTGGACATCGTCACAAACAAGAGCAAGGATGTCGTGCGCATCTACTTGCCGCCCGACGCCAACTGCCTGCTCAGCGTGACCGACCATTGTCTTCGCTCGCGCGATTACGTCAACGTCATCGTCGCCGACAAGCAGAAGCATCTTCAATACCTCAAGATGGAAGATGCCGTGACCCACTGCACCAAGGGCATCGGTATCTGGGACTGGGCCTCTACCGATGACGGCGAGGCACCCGACGTGGTGATGGCTTGCGCCGGCGATATCCCGACCATGGAGTCCCTGGCGGCCGTCTCCATCCTGAAGGAGCACTTTCACGATTTGAAAATACGTTTTGTAAACGTCGTGGACTTGTTTCGCCTGATGCCGGAAACGGAACACCCGCATGGACTTCCCGACCGTGATTTCGATTCCCTATTCACCACCGATAAACCTGTCATCTTCAACTTTCACTCCTACGCCTCGCTCGTTCACAAGCTCACCTATCGGCGGACGAACCATGAAAACATTCACGTGCGGGGCTACAAGGAAAAAGGAAGCATCAACACTCCGCTCGAACTTGCGATTCTCAATCAGATCGACCGTTACGATCTGGCGATCGATGTTATCGACCGCGTTCCGCGTCTGCAGCCTATCGGTGCACACGTAAAAGAGTGGCTGAAAGATCAGATTATCGACAGCATCAACTATGCCCACACCGAGGGCATCGATAAACAAGAGATTCGCAACTGGAAATGGCCAAAGTAGGCGAGCGTGCAAAAGTCAGCCGAAACACAGGACTTGATTCTTGCGCTGAACAGCGGCTCATCGTCGCTGAAGTTCGGCGTCTATCGCCGCGGCGACAGGGACGAAGAACCGCTGCTGACCGGAAGCGCCGACGGTATTGGCCACGGCAACGGCAGCCTGCAGATTCGTGACGCCGATGGAACATCTCTTGTGCAGCGCGAGAGTGTTCACAAATCGCAGGACCACGCCCTCAGAGTTTTATCGTCGGTCGTAGCACAGCATATCCACGGCACACCCGCCTCCGTGGGCCATCGCGTCGTGCATGGCGGTCCTCATCTTCGTTCGCACCAGCTCATCACGCCTCAGGTATTGGAACAACTTCGTTCCGCCATACACCTTGCGCCACTGCATATCCCTCAGGCATTGACGCTCATCGCCACCGCGCAGTCGATCTTTCCTTCGGCTGCACACTTCGCCTGCTTCGACGACGCTTTCCATCGGACGATTCCGGAGGTGGCATCGCACTTCCCCCTGCCGGATCGCTATTTCGATGCCGGCATTCGACGCTACGGTTTCCACGGAATTTCCTATGAGTCGCTGGTTTATCACTTCGGCGTAACCCTTCCAGAACGAGCTATTTTTGCTCATCTAGGAAACGGAGCGAGTCTCTGCGCCCTTCGAAACGGGAAATCGATTGATACGACGATGGGCCTTACTCCTACCGGTGGCATTCCGATGGGGACACGCTCTGGCGATCTCGACCCCGGCGTCATCCTCTATTTGTTGCGTGATGAAAAGCTCGACGCCGACGGTCTTGAAGCTCTGCTCAATCATCAATGCGGCCTTTTGGCTCTCTCGTGCGGCGAGAGCGATGTAAAGACACTCGAGGAACGCGCCCGCTCCAACGATCCAAAAGCCCGCCTTGCGCTGGACGTCTTTGCCGTTGCGGTGCGAAAGATGATCGGAGCCTACATGGCTCTACTGGGCGGTGTGGACCTACTTGTTTTCACCGGCGGCATCGGAGAGCACAGCGGCCGCATTCGATCTGCGGCAACGAACGGCCTCGAACCCCTTGGCCTCACGCCAGACAAGATTCAGATTGTCCCTGCACAGGAAGAGCTTCAGATCGCACGGCTCTGTCGCCAGATGATGCTTAAATAATTTCGGCAACTACCTGCGCTTGATGATGAATACCGTCTTGTCGTCGATTACATCGGCTTCGCCGATTTGCTGCAAGTGTTCATCGCGCCTGACGGCATAATCCAGCAACGCATTACAGATTTCGCGAGCTGACTGGTCTTTGTGGCTGCGCATCACGCGCTCAAGCTGGGACCGCTCCTCGTCATCAGTACCATCGTAGACTCCGTCGGTATACAGGAAAAGTATGTCCCCGGGACTCATCAGCGTGATCTCCGCCACATCGGAGGAATTTACTTGCCGCTTTCGCAAACTGATCGAGAAGTATTTGTTCCGGTCGGGATGATCTTCGGGAATTTCCAGGCCTAGCGGCGGAAACTGCACCATTCGAGCGTCGCCGATCTCCATAAACTCGCCGAACTCGTTTGAGAAAACCAGCGGAGGTGGATGGCCAAAATTTACAAAACGAAAGAGTCCTTCGGGACGCATTTCGCCATAGAGCATGGTAGCGATTTCACGCGCACTGTCTTTGGGATTGCGTCCGAGAGCATTGCGTGCAGTTACCGATTGCGCCAGCCGCAGATTGATTTTTTCAAAAAATCCAGGCGTAGTTTTTCCATAACGATCCAGTTCCACCAGCATTAATGCATGAAAAGTATCGTGGACCGTCGAGGCAATCTTCGCCGAGATGAGGCCGTGCCCCTGTGCATCCACCAGCAGCACGCCGGCCGTGGTCCTCAATTCCGGAAGATCTTCCGCAATACGCAACTGCTCGGAGCTTTTTGCTTTTCTGTACTCAAGAGCCATCGAAGGTTCATAGTCTGGCCGATTTTCCAGCCAGTACACGTGATCATCCACCATGTTGCGGGCCGGCTGTCCAGCCGGCAAAGGGTCGAGATAAAGCTTCGCAAGTTTGAGAGCTCGGGCAATGCGACCATCGATGTCATATCGTTGCTGAAAGTTGATGTATTCGAATAAGTCCCCGCCCACGGTTCCCGCGGGGATGGAATTGCCATACATATCGATGCCCGCCAGTTGTGGGATCGCGCCTTCGACCGGCATCAGTCGCTTGCGAAGGTATTCGTCGATGGTGGGGCCGAATGATGATTGATTCATGGGCAGAAATCTGTGTCGCCTACGATATTGATTATCGGTGGTAACCTTGTCCTGTGGCAACGGAATCGGCCAGCAAAGTTCTGTCGATTGGCGGGCAGGAAGTCCAGATCTCGAACCCTGAGAAGTTGTACTTTTCTTCGCAGATAAAAATCACCAAGCTCGAACTCGTGCAGTATTATCTTTCCGTCGCTCCGGGTGCCCTGGCGGGGATTCAGGATCGACCGATCGTTCTGAAACGTTTCGTCAATGGGGCAGAGGCCGAAGCCTTTTATCAGAAGCGTGCGCCGGAGAAGCGGCCAGTCTGGTTGCGGACGGTCACGTTGTCATTCCCCTCCGGCCGAACTGCTGAAGAAATTGTCGTCGACGACGCAGCCGGGCTTGCCTGGATCGTGAACCTTGGCTGCATTGAACTGCACCCGCATCCGGTGCGCTCCAGCGATCTCGATCATCCCGATGAGTTACGCATCGATCTGGATCCAATTCCCGGCGTCAGTTGGGATGATGTTCGCCGCGTCACCCTCGAAGTTCAAGGCTTTCTCGATGAGGTTGGCCTTCGCGGCTGGCCGAAAACCAGCGGCTCGCGCGGCATGCACGTGAATGTGCGCATCGAACCGCGTTGGACCTTCACGCAAGTTCGCCGTGCGGCGGTTGCCTTATCGCGTGCGGTCGAGCGGCGAGCGCCGACTTTGGCTAGTTCGAAATGGTGGAAGGAAGAGCGTCATGGCGTCTTCCTTGACTACAACCAGAACGCGAAAGATCGCACAACATGCTCTGCCTATTCCGCGCGCCCGCTTCCGGATGCTCGCGTTTCGACTCCTCTTGATTGGAAAGAAGTGCGCGATTGCGATCCGGCGGACTTTACCATCTTCACGGTTCCTGAACGCTTCGCGAAGATCGGCAATCCGCATGCCGAAATGGATGCATCGCCGGGCTCGCTGGAAAAATTGCTGGAACTGGCCGATAAAGACGAAGCCGCCGGTATCGCCGACGCGCCCTGGCCACCGCACTTCCGCAAGATGGAAGGCGAGGCCGCGCGCGTGATGCCTTCCCGCGTAAAATCTGCCGCGAAGAAGGCATCAATAAAGAAGCCGCGCGTGAAGATGCCATTGCTAACAGTCGCGAATTCGCCTGATAAAGCGGCCGCGATGGAAGGTCTTGAGCGATGGAAGGCCAAACATGCGGATGTCGCAAGGTTGCTTGCTGTGGACGATGTGCTGGTCGATTCCATGCGCGGGAGATCATCTACGTGGACGCGTGTCCGCATCAATCTGCGTCATGTGTCCGAAGAACAGCGGCCGCCTCAGGAAACTCCAGATCCGGATGATGATCCCACACGAGAGTGGCGGGAGCGTTGGAAGAAGAAAAAGGCAAACGAGTAAGACTCACCTTCCCCGCGGAAAAATCGCCGCCAGTTCCTGCGGAGGAACAACTTCAAGCTGTGCGTAGGTACAATCGCTGAGTTTTTTATCCGTTCGCCATCTGCGAAATTGCGCCGTGTGCCGGAAGCGATCTCCCTGCATATGATCGTAAGCAACTTCTACAATTAATTCAGGCCGCAACGGCTCCCACGACAAATCTTTGCCTTGGCTCCAGCGACTCTGTCCGCCCGGCACTCGTTTGACACCTTCATCATTCTCGGCCGCGGACTCAGCCCAAGCCTTCCACGGATGGTTCGCCAGCGCATCTTTGCGATAAGGCGCGAGAAATTCAACCAGCTCTTTTCGTTTTGCGGTACTGAAGCTCGCGCAGACGCCGACGTGTTGCAAAGCGCCGGCATCGTCGAACAAACCCAGCAGCAGCGAGCCGATCATGGTACGCTCACCTTTTTTGTGCCAGCGAAAACCAGCCACCACGCAATCGCAGTCGCGTTCGTGTTTCACCTTAAGCATCACTCGTTTGTTCGGCTCGTACGCTCCGGCAGGATCTTTGGCCATTACACCATCCAAACCTGCGCCTTCAAAGCGGCGAAACCAATCGGTGGCAATACTCCGATCGCTGGTTGCAGGTGTGAGATGAATCGGCGGTGAAGCTGAAGCAAGCAGCGATTCCAGTTCGTTTCGCCGCTTTTGAAACGCCTCGCCGCGGAGATCGCGATCTCCAAGACAAAGCAGGTCGAAGAATACAAATGACGCGGGAATCTGTCCGGATAAAAGCTTCACGCGCGACGCGGCGGGATGCAAGCGTAGTTGCAGCGCATTAAAATCAAGCCCATCATTCTTAACGATGACCATTTCTCCATCGAGCACGCACCGCGAAGGCAACGCAGCGCGCAAAGGATCGAGCAACTCAGGAAAGTAACGATTGAGCGGTTTTTCGTCACGGCTTTGGATGAAAATCTCATCGCCATCGCGAAACACCAACGCGCGAAAACCATCCCACTTGGGCTCGAAAATCCAATCGCCCTCGGCGGGCAATTCATCCACTCGTTTCGCGAGCATCGGCTGGATCGGCGGATTTACTGGAAGGTCCATATTCCATCGTATAACGAGCGGATCACCGCATCGCCCAAAGCGTCTTTAAGCGGGACCGTGACTGTTACGATTTTCGATGAGTGCGGCGCAGTTGGAGTCGGGGTCGATCTGCTGTCGTAAGCGCCAGGAGTTCGAGGTTGACAATAAACTGCATAAAGTATACAAAGTTGAGGTTTTGGGGCAAACGATTGCCCCATTGTCCAGTGTTGCCGAGCGGCGACTCTCGTTGAATCGCCACGAGTGATTGAGAATTCATCAACCCAGCGTACTGAAGATTGGAAACTGACTGCCGCTTTCACAATCTGCATCCGATGGAGGCGTTATTGAATTGGCGGAACGGGGGAAGACGTGAGAAGACGCGGTGTTGAATATTTCGTGCGCTCCGGGATCCTGGTTTTGTGCGCGTTGCTTTGTTATTACATCCCATCGCACGCACAGGAAGAAAGAGTCGAGCCGGGGCATTCGATCGGCAAGGTATCAATCAACAGCAATCTGATTGTTATGGAGCTGGATGATGATGTGCTTGGAAAAGCGAACCTGTTCGACCTAGCCGGCCAGACGCTCCGTTTCACGCCAGATGGCTCCCAATATCGTGTGGATCATGGACCGTTGAACTGGGATTCAGATTTCGGCTCTCAACTTACCGGCGCGGAAGTTACTCTTCATCAGTTTACTTTTCCATTCTCCGGCAAGAAGTGGGACTCATTCTCCGTCGGAACGACCGGATCCATCAGTTTTGGCACGCGCGAAAAAGACGAAAACCCTGAGGGCCCTCGTCGCCCCGAAGGCGGTGTTTCCATCGGCCGCTTCGAACCGCTGGCGGAAGCCGCCGGCACTCTGATCGACAAGGCTCCGGCCATTTGCGTCTTCTTTAAGCCGCGAATGTCTGGACCTCACTACGTGAAAGAACTCGCGAACCGTGTGGTCGTTACCTGGGATACCACCGAGCCATTCGGAAATATCCAGGACTTCACTTGGTTCAAAACCATCAATCGCTTCCAGGTGGTCTTGCACCGCGACGGGTTGATTGAGATGTCGTACAAAGAACTAGCGGCGAAGGACGCCATAGTCGGCATCTATCCAGAACTTTCTGGCACGGGAAAGCCTTTGTCCACGATCAACGCAGAGCCACATCCAGCGTTGGCTGCGCATCTGGATGTTCGGAACCTCAAGTTGTCGATTGAAGATGGCATTCGACTAAAGGTGACATTCGAAACGCGTGGACCGGTACTGCTCGAAGGCGATCCTACAATCGACGGCCTTACTTACCGCGTTTTTTTTGATCCGCATAATGCTGACGCACAAAAACCGCTCTCGACGAGTACGGATGCTACTCATACAAAGCTTACATGGACGGCACGGGGAATTGCATGGCACGGCGGTCCCTCAAGGTACATCGCATTCGGCCCAGGAGTTTCGCGCAAGGTGGTAGCGAGCGGCAACACGATCTCGTTCCAGGGAGTTTTGCCAGCTTCGCTCCGCGGACTACGGGAGGTTTCAGTCTCCGCTGAAGTCGGTGCGTCCGGGGACGCCGAGCCTGTCGCCACGATTTCGCCTCATGTCATCCGCCTGTCGGGAATTCGCGATCCTGAAGTTCACCTCTCTTCTCTGACGCGCAAGGATGGTCCGTTCGGGGCCGTATACGAAGCGTTCCACTATCTGAATTTACCAAGACCGCAGGATCTCTCCTGCACAGTGATTAAGGTGCTCGGGGATAAGTTTGACTTCCTCGCCTACTACTCCGATTTCCGTATCGACAACCAGGAGGCGGGAACTCCCAGCGACGGTCCGGTGGCAGGCAATGTCACCGGGATTAACGCACCTATGCACGACCTTCAGAGTTATTGCACTGAAGGCAAATTTCAGTGGGGATTCGTGCAGCCCGTCTACGTCGGCTCGAACCAGATGCAGGAATGGCCGCCCGATGATGCACCAATCGGGAGCGACCACGACTTAACGTTCTACATGCACCAACTTGCAGAGCGTACACCCAACGGAAAGATACTTCCCTACAACTATGCGATGTCGCAAATCGGGCACGAGATGGGTCACCGCTGGTCTGCGTTCGTGTCTGCGAAAACGGATCGTGAAACAATTCCGCTCGGACCAGTTCACTGGGCACGAGGATTGCAGGCCCCGGCGCCGTTTCCCTACCAGCGTCCGACAGAAGCATCGGCGATGGGTGGGGGCGTTTGGCAAGATAATTTCGATGGAACCTATACCCAGCTCGACGACGACTACTATGTGCCGGCAACCGGCTATTCCTATCTTGATCTGTATTTAATGGGCCTGATCTCTTCCGCCGAGGTGCCTGACTTCTTCATCCTGCAGAATCTCCTGCCCGCCGGAAAGGATGCGAACGGCCACCCCATATTCAAGGCAGATCGAACGAAAATAACAATTCAAGACGTGATTGCAGCCGAAGGTCCACGCCTACCCGACGTAGATCACTCACAGAAGAAGTTCAACACGGGAATGGTCGTTGTCGTCGAACACGGACACACCCCGAGTCCGGACCTTCTGGAACGCGCCCACGGTATCGGCATGCGGTGGATCGATTACTGGGAGACGACCACCGGACATCGAGCATCGATGACAACTAGTCCGCGCTAAGTGCCAATTCGCCACACGCTTCCTGTGTGGCGATGGTCTTCATTGTTTATCGATGTTAACGTAGTAAAGATCCGTGGCTACGTCAAAATCGTCCTTCTTAAGCGATGTCGGCATGGTCTGCCATTCTATAGTAGGCCGGATAATCTGCCAGTTATCCTTCTTGCCCACCCGCACCGGCATAGCAAAGGCCAGCTCATCCACCTTCCAGCGGTAAGAGACGCTCCCTTTTTCCTCGTCAAACTTTAGCTGCAGAATCGGAATCGCAGGATGGCGAAGATATTGGTTGAAGATCGGAGTAAGGTCCATCCCCGTGCGCTGGTTAAAAAATTGCACGACATCCTCAGTCATGATGTTTTTATATTTGAACTGCTGGAAGTAATCGTGGATCAGTTTGAACCAGCGCGGGTCGTCGTTGATCACGCTCCGCAGTGTGTTGAGGAAAAGCGAACTCTTGGGGTATTGGTCCCCCGGCGGAGTGGCATAGACATCGTGTGGCGAAATAATGGGCCGCTCATTCTTAATGTGCGGCTTCGAGGCATTTATGTATTTCAGGGCGTCGGCCTTGCCCCACCTGTATTCGACGTACAGGGATTCCAGGTAGTTCGTCCAACCCTCGTGAATCCACATATCGGAGCGATCAGCCGCGCTGACCGCGTTGCCGAACCATTCGTGGCCGCTTTCGTGGATGATGATGAAGTCGAACCTCTGGCCTATTTCATTTCCACGCCCGAGATATCCGTTGGCAAAACCATTGCCGTAAGTGACCGCGGTCTGGTGCTCCATGCCGGAATAGGGCACCTCGATCAATTTGTAGCCGTCTTTCTTAAAGGGATACTCGCCAAAATAATGCGTATACGCCTCAATCATGCCCCTGGCTTGCACAAATTGCTTTTTTGCTTTTTCCAGATCTTCCGGCAACACGTAGAAATCGAGCGGCAACTTTTTATAGCGGTCGCTGAAGTGCACATAGTTGCCGACATTCAACGAGACGTCGTAATTGTTGATGGGATAGTGCACAAACCAATCCCAGCGAGTGTAGCCATCGCCCAGGTCGGTTTTACCCATGAACTTTCCGTTGGAGACATCGACGAGGTTGCTCGGGATCGACACGCTGATTTGCATGTTCTGCACTTCTTCATGCCACTGATCCTTGTTGGGCCACCACATGCTGGCTCCGACTTCTTCGCACGCCGTATAAACCCAGGGACGGCCGGCGGGATCTTTGCCGAAAGTGAAGCTACCGAACCTGCCGATGGGAACGGGATAGCCGGAGTAATAGAAATCAATCGAGTAAACATGCCCCGCACGAAGAGTCCCCGGAAAATCAATGAACACGGAATTCTCTTCGCGCTGATACTTCAGTGGGACAGACCCCAGCAGAATTTTGTCGACGTCGAGGCGGTGATTGAGGTCGATCTGGATGCGTGTGCCGTCCTTAAGCATGCGGAAGCGAATGGTGTTCTTGCCGCTCAAGAACTTCTTGTCGGGATCGACCCGCACGTCGAGATGGTAGTAGAGCAGCTTATTGTTGGCGCGATACGGCCCCCAGCTGCCCCGCAAAATGTCGTCGCGAGTAGGAATCGGTTCACCCTGCGGCGCGGACGTCTGGCCAGCCGACTGAGTTTGGGACGACTGAGAGTCGGTCGTCAAAATTCCGATTGATCGAGCAGAACTTTGGCCTGCGGCCGAAGCGGGTGCGAGAGAAAAAATTATGAAACAGAGAAAGAGATAAGGACAAAAGAAGCGGGACCTGAACCATCTCATGGGGCGGCTCTAACTTTTCTTTGCAAACCAAGCTTATGGTGGGAAAGCAACTGTTGTATACAATATCCACGCTTCGTTGTCCATAGTCTGCTCCTCTTTTTGCTGCAATTTGAGTGCGCACACGTGGGACCTAGGCAGTAAGACCTTCGACTGTGCCTCTCAAGACTGTAACTGAGGCCTTTGGCAGCGTAATCGCCGCGTCCCTGGAAGCGGCAATCGACGAGACTACGGGCGGTAGGTCGGGATCGGCATGGGCATCTTTGTTTTCTCCATGCCAGACATATTGTTCGCTGCCGAATGTGACCATGTGTAAAGGACCGGAAAAATATCCCATCCGGCCGTTGTCTTCGAAGGCGACGCGAATGGTGTGAGCATTTTCCTTGTCCTTGTTGACGAGCAGTATCGCCCAATGCCCATCCGGGCGGCGCACTGCATAGCTTGTTACCAGCTCGTTACCCGCACTGTCTTCAATCCTACCCATCACCCGGAAAAGGTGATGGACGCCGGTGCGATGCGTCACCCATTCTTCGTTGATCATCCGGCCGGCGTGATAAAAGGCTGTATAGCTTTTGATCTTGTAATTATGGTCGTATAGCACATTGGCCCAGATCGCCCAGCCCTTGCAGCCGTGCTCGATGCCACTCGGTTCGATGGGCGAATGAATGTAAAGCGCGCCTCCCTCGGCGAAGAAGCTGCCGACGTTGTCGGCCAGCCAAAGCGCCGAAAAAATATCGGACATGTAGCCCGACAGCGAACCAGAGAGATTGCTCTCTGTATTCATCAGCGGGATGTTTTTCGGCAGCCCGTCATCCCAGAACGCCTGCAGAGTCTTGCGAGTTAGTTCGCGGTTACGGTACAAGTCGTCCCATTGAATGGAGCAGGCTTCGTAGGGATAAATTTCAAAAGAAGCGAATGATAGATCCGCCTCGCGATTGTGCGACTTCAGATACTCGTAGAAGCGGCCGAACCAGGACTTGTTTCCGCGCGCATCGGGCCAGACCGAGACATCCTGATTAATGCCCTGGAATACCGGCCCGCCCAGTTTTCCCTTAAGCGTGGGATCGGCTTTGAGGATCGCGTCGGTAAATTGAATATAGAGTGTCGCGTAGTCCTCAGGCATGTAGTATTGCCCATCGGCTTCTTCGTCCATTTCCACCCAGCTGATGGGATACCCGCGCTTTTTCAGATAAGCGACCATTGCGGCAGCGTCTTCAGGAACACAGTAGATCAGAGGAACAGTGATCAGCGCGGGTAGACCGTTGGTGATGCCGCTGGTGTAGAAGACATCCCAACCAGTCTGGTCGCCGTGCGGATTCAGGTCTGCAGCGGTGTGCCAAGGGTCCGTCGAAGAGCAATATGTTGCGGTCTGTTGGCGACCGTCAGGCGCGTGTCTCACCAAATCCGCGAACTTGCCATCGGCCTCCAATCTGCCTAGGTAAACTTCATAGATCGCGTATCCGACTTTGTGCCGCACGTCATCGGTGCCGTGCGGGCCCGGCTGATTGGACGATTGCGTCATCACAACGCGAATCCAACGTGCTGAAATCAGATTGTCCGCAAGTTTTAGCGTTACGCTTCCACCTTTACCGTCGTGAACAACACCTTTGGGGAAGCGGACCCAGTCGCCCATCGCCTGATTCGCTACAGGAAGATATTCGCTGCCCTGGTTCGTGGAGTCCATGGCCGGCTCTTCCCAGTTCATGGGATCGGCTCCGACCCAATACTGCACTTCGTACTCGCGGGCGCTGGGTTCGCACCAGTCGATGCGGATTGCATTTACATCAAAATATTTGCCCAGATCAATGATGATCCATTGCGGATGCAACGAGTCGTCTTCGTGAGTGAACTCCTTGGTTAAGTAAGGATTGCTCTTCCAGAAAGTCTTGGGATCACCATCCGTCAGGCGAGAAAAACCACGCTCGGTACCGCCATTGTGGGTGCAGCCGCGATGAGGAAGACTGTAGCCAAATGAATCCCGAATGGGTTCACCCAATTCGTCGCTGCCCACAAAGTATCCGCACTGGTTCGCCTCGTCGCTCCAACGTCCTTTGGGATTCCAGTGCCAATAGTCGATCGTCTCCGGAGTATGGAGGCGATAGCTGATCGGCCCCCAGCCCGCGGACAAACAGAGTTTTACGCTTTCGGGCGTGTAGATCCGATTGATCGCCTCGCGTGATTGAATATCCATCGATGTCGCGAGTGCCTGATCGGGGTCGAAGGAATTGAGCACTTGGTTCGAGGCTGCCTGAACTCGCAACAGGGCCGGGTTCCCAGCCGGGGAAGCAGTCGCCTGGGAAAGAAGTACGCTAGCCATCATGGACGGTGGACGGATCAAGGCTAGCGCCGCTGCACCGGCCGATACTTCCAAAAAACTCCGCCGCGAAGTAGTCGCTCCACACTCCTTGGTCGCCTCGTCGACTTGCCCGGAATCGCCGCTAGTCACCGACTCTGGCTCCGCACCGAGAGATTGGGTGCCGCCGATAGTTGGGTCAATGAAATCGTGGGTCATGACTGCCTTTCCTTCTGCCTTATTATCGGCGGTGCGCCAAGAGCGTCTGGGTTTGGAAAGCTTGGATTGAACAACCCCTAGAACTTGAACCGCGCCTCCAAACTTAATTGACGCGGGTTATTTGCCTGGTTGGTGATTTGACCGAAGCCTTGCATCTGAGCAGGTGTAGGCTCTGTGCCGGACGCGGGCGGAACCCAAAGCACATTCGGATATCCGAACTGGATAGAGTTGGTGAAGTTATAGGCGGAGATTCGTAGCTGGAGGTCGTCGTGCTCTCCTATCTTGAAATGCTTCGCGATGGAGAGATCCAGATTGTGTGCGCCGTCGGCGCGAATGCCGGGTAATATGGACGGCGCTGTCCCCGGCAAGTACTGGCTTGCCGGCTGCGCCATGCAAGTGTAGTTGAACCATTCCGCAACGATCCTGGGCGCACGACTGCCGCAGTTGCCAACGATATCCGGGCGTTGATTAAACCAGATGTCACCCGTGCCGTCGGGGGTGGCGATCGGCTGCCCGTCACTAAGGGCGGCCACACCTGTAACCGTCCAGCCGCCGAGGACTTCATTGGCCCAGCCCCGCAGGCCTAGCGCACGTCCCTCACCAATAGGCAGATCGTAGGACAGCAACCAGGAAAAGTAGAAGGGGATGTCCTGGGTGCTAACGTTGCGCTCCAGCTTCAAATCGGTGATGTCCTGCGCCTGGGCGAAGTTGTTACCATTAAACGCGAGCGAGCCGGAATTGTCATTGGTGATCAGCTTGCCCCAGGTAAACGATGCGAGTGTTGTGAAGTGTTGAGTCAGCCGCTTCTCGAGTTTGGCTTGCAGCGAGTGATAGATGGAATCTCCAAAGGGAGCGCCCCACTCCAGAACTCCACTTCCAACCCCAACACCGTTAGGACTCGCACCATAGGAGAACTGCGGGAATTTCTGGAGCATCACCCACTCCGGTACCTGCGTCGCCCCGAACCACGGTGCGGTGGGATCTGTAATCGCAGGAGCGTAGGGATATGGGACCATGTTCAGCATATTGCCCTGATACTGCGCGATGGTGCTCAGAGAAAGCGAGTTGGAATCGGTATTGCCCTGGTTGCTGAAGGGCAAGTGCAGCCCGCGGCTGCCGACCCACGCGACCGACAAGATCACCTGGCTGGGAAACTGGTATTGAAGGCCGAAGTTGAAGTTGTAGGTGGTCAGCTCTGGTTGGGAACGGAACAAACTGTTCACGCCGTTACCCAGATTTGTGGCCGCGCCCAGACTGCTCTTGGTCGGCTCCAGGATGCCGCTCGGAAAAGGATTCGAAAGCGAATTCCCCGGAATCAGATAGTTGCCAGTTGCATCAAACGTGGCTCCTAGCCAAGGTGTCTCGGCTAGATACCCGTCGTCGTTGAATTGATTGATCTCAGCCATATGCACGCTCGGTCCATAGGAGATCCCGAAGCCGCCGCGCACTACGGCATTTTTCAAGAACTGGTAAGTCACACCGACGCGGGGAGCGAAGTCGCGCCGGTTTGCAAGAAAGGGGCTGCGGTGCGCGCCGTTGGAGAAGACTTCGCCGCCGGTCAGGTTAACCCCATTTACCGAGTATGCAAGCGTGGGATCGAAGTACTCCATGCGGTTGTAGCGCTCGGTCGCTCCCAGGAACAGATCCCATCGCAAGCCGGCATTAATGGTCAGCTTGTCTGTCACATGCCAGTCATCCTGAATAAATAGTGCGTCATAACGATTGCTATTAGCGCCGAACACATCGGTCGTCCAGTTAGGCTGCCCTTGGTCTACCGAGCCAACGCCAAGGAGGAAGGATGCAAAGGCGTCACCGTCGGAGGCGGGGACACTCGAACTGGTGGCATCGGGGGCAAACTGATAAGCGCCAGCAGGGTCGAGAGTCTGCCCAACATTCATATAAAAGATCTGAAAATCCCATCCCAAACTGAGTTGGTGCCGCCCCTTCACGGTGTTGAGTGTGGCGCTGAAGTCGTAGTTGGTGGTGGCAAATTTGAAAAAAGAAAAGGTAGGGCTGCCCAGCGGGGTGACGGCTCCATTGCCGGTGATATCCATGTATGGAACGGATGGGTAAGTCGATGAGGCGGCCAACGAAGCCGGGAAGCCGAGCGTTGTCTGGTCGAAGCCGGCCTGTGCCAGCGGTCCGCCGTTTTCGTAGTGTCGAGTCACCGAGCCACGCAACTGGAGCACGGTGTTCGATGAGATGGTCGGGTCGTAGCCCAACATTATGTTGCCATCATGGTTGAAATGCGCGCTGGCGGGGTAGAACAGATTCTTGAAATAGTTCGGGCCGCTATCATGTTCACGCGCCACAGAAACCCGTCCAAAGAGATGTTGGTTCGATTTCAGATTGTCGTCCAGACGGACATCGAATCTTTCGTCGGCCTCAGGGTTGGAGCCGGAGCCAAAAAAGTTGAGCGGGTGGTAAGTACCGCTGGTGGGAAAGTTGGGTTTTGGCCAATACTGAAGATATTTTGCGGCAATCGGGTTAATCATTCCCGTTGGGATCTTATTTCCTGCAAACGGCTGCGGGCAGGTAGTCGCCGGAGCGATGCACGGAGTCGGGCCGGCAGCCCACGTAGAGGGGTCGGGATTGTAGATGGTGAGTCCAGGATCACCGGAGAAGTCGCCAAGCTTTTCCGCTGCCGTAGGCACCGTGGTTGTCGTCGTGGCTAAGCTGGCCTGTTGCGTGCCCTCGTAATCCGCGAAGAAGAAAACTTTGCCCTTCTTGATCGGGCCACCGAGTGCGCCGCCCCACTGGTAACGATGGAAATCAGGAACCGGCTGGCCGGCGGCTCTGTCGAAATAATCGTTCGAGACTAAGGCATCGGGCCGCACGAAGCCGAAAACGTCACCATGGAAATTATTGGTGCCGCTTTTGCTGACGAGACTGATGACCCCGGCCGCACCCGTCTGCACGCTTGCCGGAGTGACATTGGTCTCCATTTGGAACTCCTCTACAGAATCCAGCGGGGGTTCCATAGCTGGAATTACGACACCCTGGTTGTTCTCTCCGATGGTCAGTGGGCTGCCATCGAGCATGTAGTAGACCGTGCCCTGCGGCGCTCCATTGATCGTGAAGTTGGAAACCTGATTACGTTCCGTATCAATCGACGTGGGGTTGCCATCTTGGGGTACGACGCCGGGCACAAGTTGGACCAGGCTAAATATGTCGCGGGTCAGCAGGGGTGTCCGCTCGATAACCTCGGAGGAGATGACTTGTCCGGTAGTGCTGCTGGTTGTGGCGACGATATCCGGCGCAGCCGAAACAGTCACTTTCTCGCTCACGACACCGAGCTGCAGCGACATGTTTACTCGCTGCTCCGCGTCTACGGCTATCGTGATCTTGTTCTGGACAGCCGTCTTGAAACCTGGATGCTCGACCTTGAGTTGATAGTTGCCGGGAACCAAGCTGAGAAATGAATACAATCCGCCGCTCGAAGTGCGTCCTGACATGGCAACACCGGTATCGACGTTCGTGAGTGTCGCCGCAGCGCCCGCGACGGCCGCACCGGAGCCATCCGTAACTAATCCGCTCAATGAGCCTCGTCCGGCCACCTGCGCCGCGAGATTCGCTGCCAAACCCAGCGCCAGAAGAACTCCCAATCCAAAACGCAACCAGATCAGTAGTCTCATCGCTGCCCCCTTTAATTTCACTGCCGCTCGGTTTCCAACCTCGGAGTCGGTTTGGCTCACTCTGACGCGTCTTGTTGGCATTGCTCCAAAAAATTCCCAACGAATCATCATTTCAATCGAGAGAAATCCCGATTGCGCTGAGAGGAACACATTCAGGACAATCTTGTGAAGTAGCGAACCGTATCGCAGGGGACTGTATCCCGATACGGCGTGCAAGCAACTTTTGTATTTTCAGCGAAGTAGCGTTAACCAATGCCAAAAATGTGCTAGGATGGGCGCCGGTATTTCGGCCCATGTCACAAGACACTCACGCCCCCACCGTTGATTTGGTTGAAGAAATCAAAGAGAAGGCTCACTCGGCCTCGGATGCTGAAGCAAACGCGGTTCGCCTCGAACTAGTCCACATTTTCCAAAGCCCTCAATTTCACGGAAGCAAGCGTTGTCAAGATTTCCTTGAATATGTTGTGGAACAAACGCTCGCTGGTCTGCCCCATGGCCTGAAGGAACGCACGATCGGTGTCGCTGTATTTGGACGGTCGAATACTTATGACACCAATGAAGACGGAATAGTCCGAATGAAGGCGAGTGAGGTTCGAAAAAGGCTGGCGCTTTATCATGCGGACCGGGGAAAAAATGCCGCAGTGTGTATCGAGTTGCCCGTCGGAAGTTATGTTCCGACCTTTTGCAAACGCCCCGCCGGTGAGCGTGAATTAAGTGCCGTTCTTTCTACTGAGAGTCTCCTTGCCGCTACCGATGTCTCTCAGGAAGGAAAAAATCAAGCGACCCTTCGGACCAAGAGACGTTGGCGAATATGGGGGACGATTTTCGCGGTAATTGCGATTGCCGTCTGCACTGCATCCTGGTTCGAGTTTCGGCCTTCTCCTACCGTGCTCGATCAATTTTGGGCGCCGGTGTTACAAAGCCCATCTCCAGTAGTTATAGCGGCGGCGTACGGGCAAGTTTACATGCCGACTCGGCCCCCCGCTGTAAAGGATTTCACTCTGTTGACCGACCAATACGTCGGTGGAGGAGACCTCGTTGCAGCTTCCTGGATTTCCGGACTCCTGGGCCGCAGAGGGCATGCTTTCACCGTAAAGATCGGAAACGCTGTTTCTTTTGAGGATTTGCACAACGCTCCTGCAATTCTGATCGGGTATTCCAGCAACCAGTGGAAAGAGATGACGAAAGATTTCCGCTTCTTCATTGACGATGAGAATGGCATAATCACGGACAACGGAAAGCCCACCGAGTGGTATCCACATCATGTGAGCCAGGATTTCCACACGGATGACGATTACGCAATCATCTCGCGTGCGTTTTATCCCCAGACGAATGAAATGATGATGCTGGTGAGTGGGTGCGAGCAATACGGGACCCAGGCAGCGGCGGAATTAATCACCAATCCCGATCTGCTGGCCAAAGTTCTGCGAGGCGTACCCAAGGGCTGGCAAAAAAAGAATCTTCAGTTTGTGATCCATGTAAGGGTCATTGCTAATTCTCCCGCCTCGCCAGAGGTCGTCGCCTCTTACTATTGGTAGGTAGAACTCCACCGTTTTTGAACTTCATTTTTTGTACAAACGAGGGGTTACGCTCTCCGATACTTCCAGTTGCAGTTGGATACATTCAACACCTTTAACCACGTGAATTTCGGCGCTCCGGTGAATGATCTTCCAGTGAGGCCTTCGGGCTGCGATCCGAGAAGCCGACCTTTTCGGAACAATGTGCAGTTGCGGTGACATTCCGATCACGATTGCAACTCCTTTTTCCTTTTCCAGAAATGCTGTGCGTCATCGCTCGGGAAGCTACTTGCTCCCTAAACCTGAGAGTCCACTGCGGAATTCACGGGATGAAAGCTTCCATCTTCGACACCTGAAACCCACACCCAGGCGCGGGAACCATTCTCACCACGGACTGTGCGGGCTTCTCCATATTGCGCGAGTCGGCTGAGCACTGTCGTAACCTTGGCAACCAGATTCTTTGAACAGGGCTGATCTGGTATGTCTCGCTGTTGAACCTGTTCGCACACATTTCGCGCGGTTAGGGGGCGGCGAGCGTCCATCAATACCTTACGGCACGCCTGAGTAATTCCGGGTCGCCGCACCACGGCCTTGCCATCTACCGATCTGCATAAGTCATCCCGTAGTTCGTCGTCCCCGAACAAACTGCATAGCCCTGCGATCGTTTGCTTGATTGTGCCAATGCGTTGCGTGATCTCGGCGCGCTGTTGAGCGAGTCGCCGCAGTTCATCGTGCGCAACCTTGACAAGCACATGAACATCGGGGGCATCGCGATTCGACGAGACTTCTGTACCTGTCTTCATCAACTATCACCGCTGGCGATCTCGAAATCCTCTACGTTCTCGCGTCGTCAATTATTGACTGGAGCGAGCGTTCCATAGCCGTGGGGTCCAAGAATCATAATTTTTGCGTCTTGCGATATGGGTCCGGAGCCGCGCTTCGCGCCAGGGCTATCTCGGCATTTCTATCCGGCATCAGGTACCGGTCAAGTGCCGCCATGCTGGGATATGGATTTTGGATTGCGATTCCATTTGCGGGATCGCACCCAGTGCTGCTGCAAGCACGGCGCTTGCTAATCCGATTCTCTTGAGTGTCCTTCGGACCATTAGTTCCCTTTCGGTGGAAATTTCAGGACAATCCGGCTCTTATGATGCGGCCAATCCCCTGAATGTTGCATCGATCATACCAACGAGTATGTATGTTACGAAGACGAGTGTTAGCGCTACTGGAGAGGCACTGCGAGGATTCATTACTGGCGACAACCGTCAGTTGACGCGACGGCGACCCGACCTCGATATACAAAATGCCGGAGTCGGCAAGGTGTTGTTGTAATAGGGCGGCTGTTGCGCACAATCATGGCAACTGGCGTGCACGCAGGAAAGGCTTCACGGGATCAAAAATAGGACGGCTATCGGCGACCTGCCCCTGGCCTCCGGCCTCGCGCTGGACGTAGCGACTCGAGGTGGCCGCTCACCCTTTTTTG
Organism: Candidatus Sulfotelmatobacter sp.; assembly: GCA_049280795.1. GTDB lineage: Bacteria > Acidobacteriota > Terriglobia > Terriglobales > Acidobacteriaceae > Sulfotelmatobacter. The sequence goes on along the minus strand of JBAPQU010000607.1, from coordinate 4,174 downwards.
GCCGGATTGCATCATCCGTGCATCCTGCGAATTCTTCGCCAAAACGACGTAGCCCTCGTACGTCGCGATCAGGAACGTAGCCGTTTCATTCGCGTTTATGTCATTCCGCACCGCCCCGCGTTTCTGTCCTTCTCGGAGTGCCTCCGCTATCGCGTCATGCCAGTTCTTGAAAAGTTTTGCCGTCCTTCTGCGGAATCCCTCGTCAAGACCTGACATCTCTTGAGACAAGTTAAGCAAGGGGCAGCCACGTCGAACGTCTTCTCTTTTCAGCGATTCGGACTGAACGATGCGAACCAGTGCGTCGATGGGGTCCTTGACGTTCCGTAAAGGCTGCACCCACTTCTGGTGAAGGTCACTCGCCATGACTTCGTCCAGCACCGCATACCCGAGTGCCTCCTTGTCGTCAAAGTGGTAGTAAAGCGCGCCTTTCGTGACGCCTGCGGCGGCCAGAATGGCATCCAGATCGGCGCTCCGAAAACCGGAGCGGTAAATCTCCTGGAAGGCAGCCTGCAATAGGAGCCCGCGTGTTCGCTCCGAATCACGCGAAGTCGCACGCCTGCCACGCGCTGGTTTTCTAACTGCGGACATACCAACGAGTATGCGCGTTGGCTCCGGGAGGTGTCGAGCCGAAAACATCCTGTCAGAGATCCTATCGTTGATAGCTCGACTTGCAGGCAAGCGGTTCGATGATTTGATTCCGAAGCCGGACTCACCTAGCTCTATGGTGGAAATCGGAAACGGAGAGGAAAAAGTGACACACGGCGAGAAAATAATGGGAGTGCCAATGTGACGACGGGTAACCTTCTTGACTAATTCGGAAAAATAGGAGACTCTTGCGCGCGATTGACGATGAAGCCGGACGCCACAATTCCATGGCTTATTGGCGCCGCCGAACAAGGCGATGCGGCTGCTGCTGACGCGCTTTTTAGCGCTCTTTACGCAGAGTTGAGACAACTGGCCAAGCGGGAACTGGCACGGCCGGGCGCGGCCGTCAGTCTCAGCGCCACGACCCTATTGCACGAGGCATACCTTGACATGGCGGCGCGCGACGGTCCTTCGTTTCCCGACCGAGCTCGATTCATGGGATACGCGGCTCGGGTGATGCGGGGATTGATCATCGATCATGCGCGCGAACGGCACGCCCAGAAGCGCGGCGGTTTGTTCGAGCTGACTTCGCTCGACACGAACACTGTTGAGAATGCTGTAGATCACAGAGAGCTTGCGCGAATCGGCGAATTGCTGGAAGAACTGGGCAGAGTGGAGCCTGCCCTCGCAGAGGTTGTAGACTTGAAATTTTTCTGCGGGTTTTCGTTTGTGGAAATTGCAGCCATGCGGGACATATCGGAGCGCACGGTGCAAAGGAACTGGGAAAAGGCGCGCATCTATCTCCATCGAAAAATCAGTGCGGATCTATTGTCCTGAGGATTTTATGCGTGCACTAAGCCCAGATGAGTGGTTGGCGATAAGCCCATACCTGGACCAGGCGCTTGCAATGCCTGGCAATGAGCGTGGTGCGTGGCTGCGCTCGCTCGGCGAGCATAACTCTACACTGGCCGCGCAGTTAACTGAACTCCTCCAGGAACATCGGGTACTGTCACAGCAAGGATTTCTGGAGAGCGGAGGGTTCGGGTTGCCGAACTCCGCGGGCCTCGCGGGCCACAAACTTGGCCCGTACACGCTGATCTCCCAAATCGGACAGGGGGGAATGGGAACTGTTTGGTTGGCGGAGCGCAACGATGGACGTTTTGAGCGGAAGGTGGCGATAAAATTCATCCACATCGCGCTGATGGGAAAAGGGGGTGAAGCGCGTTTTAAGCGCGAAGGCAGCATTCTCGGACGGCTCTCGCACCCGCATATTGCGGAACTTGTCGATGCCGGGGTATCAGCGGTGGGTCAGCCGTATCTCGTTCTGGAGTACGTTGAAGGCGAGAGTATAGATCTCCACTGCGACCGGCAGAAACAGGACGTGGAGGCACGAATCCGGCTTTTCCTTGAGGTGCTGGTGGCGGTTGCACACGCACACGCGAACCTGATTGTGCATCGCGACCTTAAGCCGTCGAACGTGTTAGTCAGCAAGGACGGGCACGTGAAACTGCTCGATTTCGGAATTGCCAAGCTGCTCGAGGGTGAAGCGGAGGATGGCGCGGCGACTGTGTTAACCGTTGAAGGCGGCCGCGCGATGACGCCCGAATACGCTGCACCTGAGCAAGTGACTGGCGCACCCGTCACCACTGCCACCGATGTCTATGCTCTTGGCGTCCTGCTGTATGTATTGCTGACCGGACAGCACCCCGCTGGAGGCGGTCTCCGCTCGGCTGCCGATCTGGTCAAGGCGATTGTCGATACCGAGCCCACGCGTCCCTCTGATGTTGTAACTACGGCAAGAGGTACCGGCGAAGAGATGACTACTAACGCCGCCAGACGTACCACCACACCCGAAAAACTTAGCCGGCTGCTACGCGGAGATCTCGACACAATTCTGGCTAAGGCGCTGAAGAAGAATCCGCGTGAACGCTATGCGTCAGTCGCGGCGCTGGCCGACGATTTGCAGCGCTACTTGCGCCATGAGCCGATAAGCGCGCGGCCCGATACCCTGGCCTACCGTGCCAGGAAGTTTGTGCGCAGGAATCGAGCCGTCGTCGCCCTGGGGGCACTCACCACGCTGGCCATACTCGTGGGACTTATCGGAACGTTAGTGCAGGCTCGGAGGGCGCGAATCCAGAGGGACTTCGCTTTCCAGCAGGTCAAACGGAGCCAGGAGCATGACGAGTTATTAAATTTTCTTCTTTCCGATGCGGCACCGCGCAAGGCCATCTCCATAAGTGATTTACTGGCCCGCGCCGCCCAAGTGATTGACAAACGTCACTCGGTCGATCCTCTGCGCCGCGCCGACCTTTTGATGTGGATCGGAGAAAACTATTCGTCCGAGGACCAGATCGCCCAGGGCCGCGTTTTGGTTGAACAGGCGTATCAAGTCAGTCGAGGTCTATCCGATCCTTCGATTCGCTCGCGAACATCCTGCGCACTGGCCGACGTCTTGTCTCAAGGCGATGACCTGCCGCGCGCCGAAGTGCTTGTGCAGGAAGGTCTCCGCGAACTTCCCGACGCTCCGCAATATGCCATCGACCGTGTCACCTGCCTGCGGATTGGCAGCGCTGTTGCTCGGCAAGCTGGACACGCGAAGGAAGGAGTGGCGCGCCTGCAAGCTGCGCAGCACATTTTGCAGCAATCTCCCGTCGCGACTGACATGATCGAGATGAACACCGCCGTGGATATGGCCTCCGCATACAGCGATGCGGGCCAGAACAGCGAAGCTCTCGCGGAATTCGCGCACGCAGCTTCTCTGTTGTCCTCGCTGGGATGGGAAGAAACCGAGACTAGCATCCACCTCTACAACAACTGGGCGCTGGAATTGGATCAGATCGGGCGGCCGCTCGAGGCCGAACAAATTCAGAGGCGGGTCCTGGACCTCACGCAGGACGGCAACTCCGTCGATCTTTCGACTGCGATGATTCTAAACAATTATTCCAAGATGCTGCGCAAACTGAATCGCCTGGATGAAGCCGCCAGCTACGCGCAACGCTCCTATGAAAAAGCGCAGCAGGAGCACAACCAGTTGGTGAGCAGTCAAGCGCTGCGGGAACAATCCCGGATTGCGATCAGTCAACACAACTTTGTCCTGGCGAACCAGTTGCTTTCCCAGGTCGAACCGCAGATGCGCAAACACCTTCCTCCCGGACACTATGCCTTTGCCGGTCTCGCGGCAGACCGGGCCAGGATAGCCTTGGGAGAAGGCGATCTGCCGCTCGCGCTGCAGTTTGCCAATCAGTCGGTCGCGATTGGCGAGACCACCGTCAAGGCTGGCGGCGAAGGCGCGTTTGCCCTGCCTGGATACTTGCTGACTCGATCCTCCATCGAACTCACCTCCAGACGCTTCGACCAGGCAGTTGCCGACTCGAACCGCGCCGTGGAGTTGGTCAGGTCCAATGCCGAGCCAGATTCTTTCTCAAGCACCCTAGGCTATGCCTACCTGGGCCTTGCGCGCGGGCTGGATGCTCAGGGTAAACACGATGAGGCTCGTGCGGCTGCTGTTCAAGCCGCCAGAAATCTCAGCAAAAGCCTCGGCACCGACCATCCCGATACGCTGGCGGCTCGGCAACTCGCCGGTCCCGAA
>JBAPQU010000606.1:0-9962 GCA_049280795.1 Candidatus Sulfotelmatobacter sp. | reverse complement strand
GATCCACAATATCGAGGCGATCGGCGGGCAAATTCCCACGCGGCCCTAACTCTGGTGAGCGCCCGTAAGTGATTGTCGAGGTTGGTTGCGGGGGGTGGATTTGAACCACCGACCTTTGGGTTATGAGCCCAAAAACACTAATGTTTTCAACAACGTACAAGACGCGGGTGGCCCTCGAAAAGCCTTGTAAGTAGGGGTAAGGAATCCTTATTGGACAGTTAAAGGACAGTCGCATCCTCTCGATCATAAACTGTCAATATAGTTCTATTATGGAACTATATTGACAAAGGCGGTATGGCTGCTGATACTAGGGACATGCGATCTCGCATTGATGAACTGCTGCCGTTTGCCGAAGAAAACGAGGGTTTCGTGACAGCGGCGCAGGCTCGCAGCCTTGGCATCAAGGATTCAGTCCTGGCGCGTCTGACCCAACGAGGAAGGCTTCAACGGGTGGCGCGCGGAGTGTATCGAATTCCTTACTTCCCGTCGGATCGCTTGGGGCAATATCGTGAAGCGATCCTGTGGGCGCGTGCTGACAGCGGGCCGAAAAAAATAGCCTTATCCCACGAGACCGCGTTAGCGGTTTATGGCATTTCTGATGCGAATCCGTCACGCGTACAGATCACAGTGCCGAAAAGTGCCCGCCTCCGCCGCCGCCGTCCGAAGTGGGTAGAAATTCATCGTGCTAATTTGCGAGCGTCGGATATCGTCAATCGCGAAGGCCTTCCCGTGACCACGATCGAAAAAGCCATTTTCCAGTTTTTGGAAGAAACTGGCCGTGTCGGATTGGCGCGAGGCGCTCTGAAAGATGCGCGCAAGCAAGGCTACATAAGCGCCGAGAAGGCCTCAGCGCTCACTCGCCGTCTCAATCGAAACGTACACGCGAAAGGGACACAAGAGGCGAACGCGTGGAAAGTTTAGCTCATGACCCCGAAGCAGGTAGAGCGGTTGGAGAAGCGACTCCGAGACCGCTGCGCACCTGTTGCGCGAGCCTTGCGTCAATCAGTTCGAGATGTCCCAGCATTCGTAATCTTACGCGCTCGGTTTCCACCTTGGACAATTCAAATGTGATCGCTTGTGCGAGATGCCGTTGTTCCGGTGGAGTGATCGATCTGTAAAACAGCCGAGCTTGTGAATAGTGGTCGGCAAAAGTCTCGGAGCGAACGCGCAAAGGGCTTGCAGCTACGGGGCGGTTTGAGGTCCGGAAACCGTTCTCCGCGGTCTCCCGCGGGCCTGCCGAATCGAGCGAGTTTGGTTCATTAGCCACGCGCCCGGTAGGAACCTGCATTTGATGGATGCCGTCACGCTGTAGATTGGCGAAGAGACACTTCGGTGCGTTGATCGGAAGCTGACGGAAATTCGGTCCGCCAAGTCGGCTCAGTTGAGTATCGAGGTAAGAAAACAACCGCCCTTGCAACAGCGGATCCTCCGAGAAGTCGATTCCCGGGCGAAACATCGTCCTTGACCAGAGTCCAAGCGTCACGTGAGACGTGGTACGCCTCTTCCCCGAGTACCCAGCGGAGACAAGTCATATCGAACCGGTGGCTGCCTCTCGCTGCGCATTGATCCCGTAAAGACTTCGCCTTGCTGTGAGATGAGGTAGTCAGCGGTTCGTGCAGCGAGCGCCTGAATAGTGAGGCCTGGATTCGCCGATCCCTGGGTCGGCATTACACTTCCATCGCAGACAAACAGATTTGGAATGTCGTGGGTCCGTCCGAACCGGTCCACGACGGATGTGCGCGAATCGTTTCCCATGCGGGCGCCGCCCACCAAATGGGCATAGCGTGCTTCCTGGACGACCTCTTGCGCCCCGGCCGATTGCATGATTTCCATGACCTTGTTTTTGCCGTACTCGATCATCTTCTTGTCGTTATCGTGCAGGTTGAATGTGACTTTGGCGACTGGAATTCCGTTGCGGTCTTTTTCGGGAGCTAATTCAACCCGATTGTCTTCCCAGGGAAGGATCTCGCCGAGCAAGGCGATTGCGCCCCAATGGTTGTAGTCCATCAGTACCTGACGCATACCCCATCCCCAGGCGCCTTTCGCAACCATCATTTGCCGGGCGAAGGCGATCGGCAGCGGGCCGACGGTCTGGACGGCGAAGCCGCGGGCAAATCCGCGCTTCGGATCAGTTTCGTAGAATTCTTCAGTGAGCGCGTGCGCGGGAGGCGCTTTGTACATCCGTACGAGTTCCTCAAAGCGGCCTAGCACGACATTCCCTGCCTGTGCCATCAGGTAGCGACCAAGTGTGCCGCTCGAATTCGCCAGTCCGTCTTCATGGCCGGGGCACGCAGAATTCAGGAGCAGCCGCGGGGTTTCGATTGCATATCCGCAGACAATGATTGCTTTAGCTCTCTGCTCAGCTTCACGCCCATCCGCGTCGAAGTACGTCACTCCGGTGACACGTCCGTCTAAGCCGAGATTAATTCGTGCCGCCATGCAATGGTCGCGAATCTCGGCGCCATGCGCGAGAGCGTCAGGAACGTGCGAAATCAGCGTGCTTTGTTTCGCGCCGACTTTGCAACCTTGAATGCAGAAACCCCGGTAGATGCAATGGGGCCGGTCACCGTGAGACCCGGCGAGGATCGCAACCGGGCCGCCGATGCTTACCCGGATACCCAGCCTCGTGCAACCCTTGATCAAGATGTCGCCACATGCGCCCATGGGATGGGGGCCGTAGGGATAGCCATGTGGATCGCCCCACGGAAAATAAGCGGGGCCAGAGACGGGAATCTCTTTTTCTAGCAACTCATAATACGGTTTTAGCTCTTCGTACGAGATTGGCCAATCAACGCCGACGCCATCTTCAGAGTGGACACGAAAGTCAGAAGGGTGCAGCCGGGGAGTGAAGCCAGCCCAGTGAACGGAGCCGCCGCCGACCCCTCGCCCGCTGTTGTTTGCGCCGAGGGCGAGAGGATCTTTACCGCCGGTTATGCGCAATTCGTTCCAGTAGAGATTGTGTGAGCCAGCCTCATCGCTGACCCAATCACGTTCTGTATCCCAGAACGGACCGGCCTCAAGTCCGACAACGCTAAAACCCGCACGAGCTAATCGCTGTAGTAACACTCCGCCGGCCGAGCCAACGCCCACAATACAGAAATCGACTTGCTCACTGTTTCGGTACCGACGCATGGGCAGCTCAATGTGCTGAATGGCTCCCAGCATATGGTCGTGTTTTGGCGCCTCGAGGGCCCCGAAAAGCGGCTTTTTCAATGCGTGCCTCCTTGCGCCGGGCTTCCTTTATGTTCCGATGACCCTCCGACGGGAGTGAACTCTGCCGAGGGTGAACCTGAGGGCGCAGCCCACACGTAGCGGCGTTCGTTGACTTCCCATGGTTCAGGTTCGCCGCCTTCGAGGCGCATATAGCCACGCGGATAGGCGGGACCGCCAAATCCGATTTCGTCCCAGGCATAAGGATGCGCGTAATACGCGCCGATTACGTCTTGCACGAGGAGAAGCCAAAAGCGGCTGATGGGCAATCCTTGCCAGATCTCATGTCCGGCCGGAGGATCGCCATCATGTACGGTTTTCAGAACAGATTCTTGATCGAGGGGATCGAGATCAATAAACGATTTTCGGTACATCTGTTGGGCAATCTGAGCGATTCCTTGTAGACCACGCCGGTACGCCTCCTGATCGGGCGGCATGCCTTCAAATCGGTAGCCATCGAGGCGGTTCTGGTACAGACGCTCGTCGATAAAATTGACTACCGGTATCTTGTGGGAATCATCGCGGTCATCCTGAGGCAGAATTCGATTGCAAACCGCGGTCATCAACTGCGCTTCTTCAGAAGAAAAAAAACGGATTGGGGGAATTCTCTCAACTCTTGCCAGAACCAGGTTTCGCGTCGCTTCATCCCAAAACTCTTTTTGGCTCAGGGTACTAAATCCGGGGTAGTAGCCAGGTTGAGCACGTGTCGGCAATCGTTCTCCCGTTTGTGGGTTGATCGGCCATGCGCCATCTTTGCGGCCAGGCATTCAGTGTTCTCTCCGAAACATACTGGCCAGTAATCCTAGAAATCCGCATGCGGCAAAAAGGAGTGGAGCAAAGATGGGCGGACCATACATCACGTTGTAGACGGGGTGTTTCAACCCCCCAGGGCGGCGCGCGACGCCCCGAGCGTGATAGTAAAACCCGGCGGCTCCGTCTGCTATTGCCAGCGCCGAAACCGCCGGCAAAAGTTTCTTCGCCACCCGTGGACTTCGAACCGCGCCAATGGCCGTTCCGATAAGGATGGAGGCAATCACGATCGGGCTCCACTGCGCTTTGTATTTGAAGTTATTTTTGTAATGTGAGTAAAGCGCTTCGATCCCGCTAAAAAAAGCTGCGGCCGCAGTAGCAACGGACAAGTGCCGCTGAAATCGACCCTCTCGCAGTTCTTGAAGAGTCGTGACCTCGTGCTGCTTCAGTTTCTGCGGCAGTAGTTTCGACCATGCCGAAACCGGAAGCCGCGCGGCCCGTATCGAGGAGCCCTCGCGTCTCAAAAACGACGCCACCAGACCTAGGTACGCGCTCGTTCCGAACAAGAGGGGCGCAAAGATTGGCGGACCCATCACTATGTTGACGACTGGTAGACGCCACCCACCTGGCTTGCGTTGTATCCCTCTCACGTGAAAACCAAATCCAATCAAGCAATCGGCAAGCGTGATGGCAGAGACGACGGGCAAAAGTGTGCGGGCCGCACGGCGATTTACGGCTCCGGCCACGCCGGAAACGAACAGCGCTCCGCTCAGAATGACAGGCGTGTACATAACCGGATTGCTGTAACTGCCGCGATAGTGTTCGTAAGAGACTTCGAGACCCGCGATCGCGCTCGATAAACCCGCAATAAGAGCGAGGCTTCTTTGGAATCTGCCTTCCCGGACATCATGGACGAGGTTGCGTTCTACATTTTCAATCTCACCGAAATAATCCTTGCCACGTGATCGCTTTCTTCCGAGGGTCGTTAGGGAATTCATTTGCACGTCACATCTCTCTTCAATTACGCCTGTAGGGATCGATTCAAATGACTTCGCGAACCTTGTCCTTCAGCACAGTCTTGATGATTTTCCAGCTGTCTTTCTGACCCTTGGCGAGCGATTCGGCAAACTTAAATGCTTGTTCGGACGTGACGTTACCGGGGAGAGGAGGCTCGTTGGCGTCGACAAGAGCCTGCACCACTACGGGCCCCTCATGGGCAAGCGCCTCTTGCAATATCGACCTTGCATCGCCGGGATCTTCAATGGTGTAGCCGGTCGCTCCACAGCATTGTGCAATCCCGGCAAAGTCGATGGGCTGTAGCTCTACTCCAAATTCAGGATTTCCTTCCATTACCATCTGTTCCCACTTGATCTGTCCCAGCACGTTATTCTTGATGACGATCACCTTGACCGGGAGCTTGTACTTCACCAGGGTCGCGATTTCGCCCATCAACATCGTGAGACCGCCGTCGCCGACGATGCAGACAACCTGCCTGCCTGGAAACGCCACCGCCGCTCCGATGCCGTAGGGGAGTCCGTTGGCCATGGTTGCGAGCGAACCAGAAAGAGAAAATTTCATGTCCCCACGCATCTCGATGTAGCGTGCGCTCCAGGTCGCGATCGTCCCGCTATCGGAAGACACGATGGCATCGTCGTCGAGAAGTTTGTTCAGCGTCCACGTGACGACCTGTGGCTTCATGGGCTTGTCCTTGCGCGTCCCCCTTTCCTCGATGAGCTTGTTCCAACTCTTCATATTCTTCCGTGCCTTGGTCAGAAAGTCTTGGCTTTCTTTCTTTCGAATTAGCGGCAAAAGCGAGCGCAGCACCGCGCGACACTCGCCTGCCAAACCCACATCGACCGGATGACGCAAGCCAATCCGCGCTGGATCAATGTCAATCTGGACCGTTTTTGCGTGGCCAGGCTTGGGATAAAACTCCATATACGGGAATCCGCTCCCGGCAATGATTAGGGTGTCACATTCTTGCAAAGCTTCTTGAGATGGTGCGGTCCCGAGCAATCCGATTCCTCCCGTTGTATACAGGCTTTGGTCGGGTACGACCGCTTTTCCCAGCAACGGTTTGATGATCGGCCCGGCTACCTTTTCTGCGAGCTCTAGAACTTCGTTCCGTGCTTTCAAGCATCCCGCGCCCGCCAAGATCGCGACCTTAGAGCCCCGATTGATTAATTCGGCGGCTGCTTCGAGCGATTCCGGAGTCGGTGTTGGGTGGGCCGCCGCGTACGAGTCCGAGCTGTGCTTCGGGATGTTGGCATTGGACCTTTCTTCATCGCGAGATGTCCATTCTTGAATATCTTTGGGAATGGTGATGTGGCTTACGGTGCGGCGGGTTAAAGAAGTCTTGATGGCCTCGTCAACGATACTATTTACATGTGCGGGCCCCATAATGCGCTGGTTAAACTCGGCGACATCCATGAAAAGTTTGTCGAGATCAACGTCCTGCTGGTAATGGGTTCCAATCAAGTCGTGAAATGTATGTCCCGTGATGGCGAGTACAGGCTGACCGTCACACTTCGCATCGTAGAGTCCGTTTAGTAGATGAATTCCGCCGGGTCCGGAAGTGGCCAAACATACACCAAGCCGTCCTGAATACTTGGCATAACCGCAAGCCGCAAAGGCGGCTGCCTCCTCGTGCCGCACCTGAATGAATTTAAGTTTCTCCTGATGCGTGCGCAGGGACTCGAATATTCCGTTAATCCCATCGCCAGGAAATCCGAAAATCGTGTCCACACCCCAGTCGATCAAACGTTGTATCAATAAGTCCGCTACGGTTTTTGCCATGAAGTGCCTCCTCGACCGTTGTCAAATCGCTTGCTGCTTCGTTGTCGCGTCAAAAAAGGGTATAGAGGATCGCTCGGCTTCTCCACGAGTAGAATTCGGATTCAATATTGTTAGACTTTCGATGTTTGATTGAAAATCTGTCAGTAGCTCATGGCCCGATCTCGTCACCACGACCATGTCACAATGACGAACCCCTCCGTAGTCCTCAATGTAAACAGCCGGTTCAACATTGAAGACCATACCCTCTTCGAGCACATCCGGAGATCCGGCGTGAACGCGCGGTCTGCTGTACGCACTCATCGGCGAAAAGCCAACCCCGTGACCGGTGCCGTGCTTGAGGAATTGTCCTAGACCAAAGTCCTGGATCACCTGTCTTGCAGCTGCGTCCAATTCTGCCGCCCTTACACCCGGTATGATCGCGCTGAGCGCAGCTTTACGTGCCGCCAGAACCGCGGTGTGCATTTTCGCCTGCTTTTCCTCCGGAGCTTGTAGCGTATAAGTACGCGTGATATCCGTCCAAAAGCCGTCGACATATGAGTTGCAATGGATCATCACCAGGTCGTTCGATTCGAGCGTCCGCTCTCGCGTACGCGCATAGGCGGCATATGCTTTCGCTGAGTTGGAGCCGGACATGCAGAATGCGAAGCCATTACAACGCTGAACCGGCAGCTCGGGCCCGTCGTTATTGCTCAGAGGCGCTTGAAAGAGTTGCGCGGCTTTGGGCTCTTTCATTCCCGCTCGGATCCGGGAGGCGCCCAGCTCAAATGCACCCTTGGCAATGACACAAGCCTGACGGATTCTTTCGAGTTCGAGCGGCGTTTTGACGGAACTCACAGTTCGAATCCACTCGTCGATCGACGTGGGCTCAGAATCTGGAAGCAATTCCCGCAGCGCGCTGCACAGTTCATCGCCAAAGAGATGGAGGGCGAGGTAGGACGCCGCCTGAGAGCTGGCCCCGGATTCGACTCCAATCGGTCCAGGCGCAATTTTGAGTTTGTGGAGGGTGTCCGCGAGACTCGCCCTCACAGCTTCAAGAACACTGCGTGTGTTGTTCAATGTTTCTGGCACGAATGTCTCGATCGAGTCTGCGAAACCCGTTTCGGCGAGTTCTGCTTCGTCTTCGGGAACCAGCAAGACAGTCGGGCCGCCGCGAACACAAACGGCGATGCTCTGGCCCACGACCGGCCAGTATCCGGTCAGTAGCAAAACGTTCGAGGGAAGGGCACAAACCACAGCCTCTAACCCTGCGGTATGTAGATTCTCTTGAATCCGCGAGATGCGTTCACGATCATGGATTGCCCTAGGTTGCATATCGTTTGGCGTCAGCTTTCTTGAATTCGAGACCCATTCCTGGCCTAGACAGGTCTGGAATCAGGCGGCCTCCGACGGGTTGGACAACACCGTCAAAGAACATATTCTCGATTCGGACGTGGTCATGGAAATACTCGATGTTTCGCAGGCGGGAGAGTGCACAGCAAGCATGGAGATGAAGTGCGGGCGACGTGTGTGCTGACATCGGCATGTTTGCCGCATCGCAGAGCGCACCAACACGCAAGAACTCGCTGATGCCCGCACAACGCGACGCATCTGCCTGTTGCACATCGACGGCGCCCGCGTCGATCATCCGCTTAAAGTAAACAAGGTCGTAACCATACTCGCCGGCCGCGATATCCATCGCCACTGGGGCTCGATCGCGGATGAGTCGCAAGCCTTCGAGATCGTCCGAGGTGACCGGCTCTTCAAACCAGCTCACACCGAATTCCGCAAATCTTTCCGCCATCGATAGCGCCTGCTTGCGGGAATAAGCGCCATTCGCATCCACGTACAACGCAGCACCTGGCCCGATCGCTTCGCGCGCAGCTTTCACGCGCGCCACGTCTCCATCAGGATCCCGGCCAATCTTCATCTTCACAGCTTTGATTCCTTGCTCGACCCAACCGCTAAATTGCTTCTGCAAATGGTCAATGGAATACGATGTGAATCCGCCACTTCCGTAGATTTCAACGCTTGGTTGCACTGCCCCGAGCAACGAGACCAATGGAAGACTCAACAGTTTCGCCTTGAGATCCCACAGTGCGCAGTCAACGGCGGCAATGGCCATCGAGCAAATCCCTGGCCGTCCCAGATTGCGAATGGAGTGCCGCATCGCAGACCAGCAAGCCGGAATGCCCATGGCGTCCTTGCCCTGGATGAGCGGTAGCAGAGTGCCTTGAATCAGCTGAGCGGTTGCTGTGTCGGCGTAGGTATAGCCAATACCAACTTGGTCAGCGGCACTCACGTTCACCAAAACCAAAGTTGTCTTGTCCCATGTGAGCGTGCCATCGGATTCGGCACAATCGGTCGGTACGGTGTAGAGCGCAACGGACGTCTCTTGAATCTTACAAACGTCTGAAGTCACCGCAATCTCCAGTCTTGCTGTGGCGAATACCCAGTCATAGACAGATCCACCATTCGTGTTCTTTCCTTCCTTCCTTGACCTGTGCTATGCGGGGTTGAGTGCCTCAGAACACGGAGTCGTAACCACTTCGACCTCGCCTTGTTGGTTCGTAACCTCAACTCGCACGGCATTTTTTCGACCTTGAACCAAGATGTCTACGGACCCCTTGCCGCAGCGAAGACCTTTAATCGATAACTCCGGAATGCCCTGTGGCAGGTAAGGGCGGTCAAACAGCACCCGGTTGTTGATGTCTTGAATCGAGACTCCCAAACACGCTTGTACTAATAGAAATCCGGCCCCCGCCGCCCACGCTTGAGGTGAGCAGGCAACGGGATAAAGCGTGGGGCCTTCTCCACGTTGACGATCGAGTCCACAGAACAATTCAGGAAGACGGCCTAAATCCGCCCACCTACTAGCGTCGAGCATCCCCAGCAGGATTCGGCCGGCCATGTCTTTGCGTCCGTATTTCGCAAGGCCACTCGCAACAATGGAATTGTCATGCGGCCAGATGGAGCCATTGTGGTAAGAGAGTGGATTGTAACGAGCTTGGCCTGCAGCGACAGTGCGAACGCCCCAACCACTGAAGGAATCCGCGCCCAACAGCGTTTCCGCGACCAAGCGGCCTCTGTCAGAAGCGGCGATGCCAGCATACAGGCAATGACCCGCATTCGATGCCCGTACTTGGCAGGGCCTCTTGCGCCCATCGAGCGCCAAAGAGTAGGTGGAGAGGTCGTCGCACCAAAAGGCTTCCTCAAACTTTATGCGAAGT
>JBAPQU010000605.1:0-2626 GCA_049280795.1 Candidatus Sulfotelmatobacter sp. | reverse complement strand
CGTCATGCCTGCCCAGGAATCGACAAAACGCCCATGCGACCAATTTTCACGGCCATAATAGCCCGCAGCCGCAAAGCTCAGAGGGTGCTCGAACACTGGCCGCGACCATGCCGTTCGCATCGCGTAGGCCGGTTGACCGGAAGCCTCGCCAGCCTGCGCAAAACGATAGAACTGGGTCGCAGGAAGCTGCCAATCAAGATTGTCCAGAATTCCACCTTGGAGCGTTAACGTCTGCTGGTCGGAGAGATCGAAGTGATGCTCGACACGAAGCTGCGGCGTCCAGCCCCACAGGTTTCCGGCATAGGCAAAAGCCGGAGTCGCCAGTGAAGCAAACGATGTGGGAGAAAGCGGCGAAAAGAAAAGCGAATCCTGTCCCCCGACTATAGAGGTATGGTCCCAATCGAGCCGCAAACTAGCCGTCCGCAAGCGCACCAAGCCGAAGTTAACGCCGTTCGGCGTCGAGGGAAAGCCTCCCGCAAAATCGAATTGCACATTGGCCGAAGTCTTCGCACCAGCCACAGCCGGCCCGAAAATCTCCAAGCCAATCTCGGTTTGTCGCAATGTAGCCCCAAAACTCGCTTGCGGGGCGCCAGCCGCCATCGGTTGCGCATAGTCAGGAATGTCCAGGTTGTCGGAACCTCCTACATTGCGGAAGGCGTTCATCAGCACAATCCCCGAGAGCCGGGCGCGATATTTTGCAGCCGTTTCCACCTTAGTCTGGTATTGCTCATCAACCTTCGAATTCAGCAATTGAGTTGATTCTTCCAGGCGTTGAAGCCGGCTTCCCAGGTCTGTCGGCGTTTCTGAAGGAGAACCGGCAACGACCATCGGACTCCCAGCCGGGCTGGGATTCTCGCTGGACTGCATGGAGGCTGCCGCCGAGGGAGCGTTGGTTGCCGTGGAAGCGAGCGGAGCCAGAAGTTTGCGGGTATCTTGCAACTCGTGCCGCAGCTCCTGCATTTCGGCGCGCGACTCCGCATTCTCGCTGCGCATCTGTTCAACCACGGTACGCAGCTCTCGCACCTGCATAGCAAGGTCGCGTACGGACGTATCCGTGGTGTCAGGTTCCGGGGTAGGTGCGCTTTGCTGCGCCATGCAGCCCGCATTTAAGAAAATGAAAGCGGCTGCCGTTATCGCGCTCGAACGAAGTGCAAGGGTCAAGGTCCAAGAGCTGATCACACATCCTCCTGCGCAGCACGCGGATCACTGAAAAAAATAATAGGGAGCGGGCGCTATGTGTCCGAATGCCGAATTGAGTTTTCACTGGCTCGGTCGCTGGTTACAGATACGGCAGGACGGAGCGTTTGTTTGTAGTTGCGCTCTTCCAGAGAGTCCGGCGAAGACCGGCCAGGGAGCGTAATTTTAAAAACTGTGCGGCCGTCCGCAGTCCGGTCCATCAGGACTTCGCCGCCGTGATCCTGCACAATCTTTTGCACGACGGTCAGGCCCAAGCCGGTACCGTTTTCTTTGCCATAGCTCACGAACGGATGGAAAAGCCGGTCACGAATGGGCTCTGCGATTCCCGGACCGTTGTCGGAAACCGTGATCGTAAGGTCGGCTTCAGCACGGTCGATCGTGACCTGAACTCTGCCTTCGCTGCCCGGCGCAGCCTCGCAGGCATTCAATAGGAGATTGTACAAAGCGCGCTCCAGTTTGCGGGGATCGAACCACGCCGAACTCTGTCCATTGCTCCTGACCTCGATCACGGTCCCTTGATGTCTTGGATGCAGGCGCACTGCCTGCATGGCTCGCTGCACCGTTTCCACCACGTTGGCGTAGGTTGGGCTCAGCGACTCTCTGGTGCGCGCAAACTCCAGCAGGGAATCGATGAGGTCGGTCATCTGGTTTACTCCGGTGCGAACTTCCTGGTACAGCTCTTCCCGCTGCGCGCCCGTCAGCCGGCCGTCGCAAAGGAACTCCGAATTGGCCACAATGGCCGCCAGCGAATGCCGAAGATCGTGGGAGATCGAACTCGCCATGCGCCCAATCGTGGCCAGTTGTTCGGATTCGATTAAAGCTTGTTGGGTCTTAAGCAGGCTCGCGCGCATGCGATCAAAGGCGGACGTCAATTCTGCAACTTCATCACTGCCTCGGGGATCGAGAGGATGATGATAGTCTCCATGCTCCAGCGCACGCACTCCTTCTACCAGGCTGGCCAGCGGACGAGTGAAGGTATGGGAGATCAAGAACACCAGCCCGCTGCCGAGCAGGACAGCCGAGAATCCTAAAAGTAGCAGGAGGCGGTTCAGCCTGCTCTGGAACTTCTCGGCTTGTTCGTAGGATCCAAGTACAGTGAGGCGAACCGGAAGTGTTTGTTGACCGGACAAGTCGAGCGAAGTGGCCAAAAAATTCTCGTGGCCCACTTCGGTGTCATGCGGTCCGCCATTCGAGGAGCTGCCGACCAAGTCGCGCATGGCGGTGCTCCCCGATTGCAGGGACGTCAAGGTCGTCGCTACAATTTCGCTGCCGTAGGAAAAGGCAACCTGGCTGGCTGACACCTTGCTGATCTCGCGCGCCAGCCGGTCGTCAATTTCATAGCCGATCACCAGAAATCCAAGCAGTGAGCCTTCCGTTCTGGATCCGAAGTAAACCGGCTGTACAAAAGTCTGGTAAAGATGGTGGGCGC
>JBAPQU010000604.1:0-2098 GCA_049280795.1 Candidatus Sulfotelmatobacter sp. | reverse complement strand
TCTAAACTTCATATTCCCCTAGGTCGCGCGTGACAGCGAGTGTTTCGTCTTCTCGCACGAGAAACCTCTGCGTATGTGAGACAAGAAGCACTTCCGACTATCTCAACATCAAGTTGTTCTTTTCTGTGGACTCGCAAAGCAAGAGTCGGCAAATTCTCGTTTAAACCTTAATCGGATCACGCCGCGCGTTGACTGATCCATCCTTCCATGTCCTTCGCAGCGTACATCCTGTCTTATTACCGCCGGTCCGGCGGATCCTGCTCAAGATCTTAAAAGAAGATCGCGCCGACTGCAGCCATTGTTTCCCGACGAGGGACGCAAGTTCTGGAAATGATTCCCAGTTCTGAACTACGAAGTGATTGCTCGCCGCGATCTTCTATCGCGAATGTTGCAAACACACATAATCCACATAAGCGAAGGTTAAGGAAAAATTGGCGAACCGATTGCAAAGCTCAACGCGTGATTGAGATTGTCAGTTGTCCCGGCCATAAATCTGCTCGGCCTTTCTTACGTGTAGTAAGCCATCTGACAAGTCGGAATAGAACCCCACAAGCGAGGATTCTGCGATGAGCGAGTTGCATAAAGGCGCGGTTCGATCCCTTAACTTTACCCGGCTAAAAATGAGTGCGAATCGGACAATGCGGAAGTCCATGCGATCTGTAGCGGCGTTGCTGCTGGTCACACTGGGATCGGGGATGGCATGGGCAGATTTCAGTCTGACCTTCCAGGGCCTGGTGCAGACGCTCAACACGGGCGGCAGCATCTCCATGAGTTCGCCTTCCGGCGTGGTCGTAGATCCAGCCGGCGACGTCTTCGTGGTGGATACGGGCAACAACCGCATCGTGGAGGTTACTGCCCAGGGCGTAGCGTCGGTGGTCACGATTACCGGACTGAGCCCGGCGCTGAGTGCGCCCACGGGAATCGCCATGGACGGCTCCGGCAATCTCTATGTTGTGGACACGGGCAACAACCGCGTGGTGGAGATCACGGCGGCAGGAGCGGGTTCCGCAATTAGCACGGGGGCTGTAACGCTGAGTGCGCCGAAGGGTATGGCTCTGGACCAGTCCGGGGACATCTTCATTTCGGATGCGGGCAACAACCGCATTGTCGAAGTCACCTCCGGCGGTTCGGCCGCGGCGCTTACGATTACGGTTTCCTCCGGCTCCTCGACGCTCAGCTCTCCCAGCGGTCTGGCTGTGAATGTAAGCGGCGTACTCTACATCGCGGACTCCGGCAATAACCGCATCGTCAGAGTCGCATCAGGGTCGACTACCGGCGTGGTTCAATCGATTCTTGGCGGCGTGACCCTGTCCAATCCTACGGCGGTCACGGTCGATCGCATGGGCAACGTCCTCATCGCCGATACCGGCAACGACCGCATCGCCGAGATCGATACCAGCTCAAATGGAACCGTACTGTATACCGACTCGGTCACGCTCAGCGGACCATTGGGCGTCGCGCTGGACGTGTTCGGCACCGTCTACATTGCCGATACCGGCAACAGCAGGGGCGTGGTCGTCGACAATCCCGTCAACGGAGATCTCGCCCCCGGCGACGAAACCTATTCGATCAATAAAACCGCAGTGGGTTTTGGACACGTCCAATTGGGATCGGCCAGCGCGGTGACCCTGACCCTGCCCTTCACAACGGGATCGACGGCGCTGGGTTCGGTTCAGGTGTTGACCTCGGGCGTACCGAGTCTTGATTTCACCATGGGCCCCGACACCACCTGTAACGGCACAACGGGAGCCAGCACCAGTTGCTCTGTGGAGGTTAGTTTCCTGCCAACCGCGCCCGGTTTGCGCATGGGCTCGGTGGTTCTTTTCGACGGGGCCACGCCGCCCAACGCGATTCTGACCGTTCCTCTCTACGGCTGGGGCGATTCTCCCATAGCCGCTCTGAGCCCAAACACGGGAACTGTCATCAGTACCGGCGGCCTGGCCCTCTCCAATCCGTATCAAGTTGCGCTGGACGGCACGGGGAATATTTATGTCGGCGACTATACCGGCAAGAACGTGACCAGGATCCCAGCTGGCGGCGGAGCCGCTACACTTGTGGCTCTGGGAACTCCAGGCAGTACCGCCGTACAGAACATTAC
>JBAPQU010000603.1:0-3934 GCA_049280795.1 Candidatus Sulfotelmatobacter sp. | reverse complement strand
TTTGGCTGAAGCCCGAAGCCCGAAAGCCGAAGCCCGCGTTAGCTCATTCCCAGCTTCCACAGCAGATAGCTGCTGGCCTCCCGCAGCACCGCGTACCCACGCTGCACCACGCTGTGCGGACGCGAATCCGCTCGCGGCGAAACATACACCGGACCCACTCCCTCATGCTCTAACAATTTCTTGATGCGGAACACATGATATGCATCGCTGACCGCGACGCAACTGTGCAGCCCGTTGGCTCGCATGATCACAGCCACGCGCACCGCCGACTGCGCCGTATCACTGCCTTGAGTTTCCGCAATCAGGTTTCTTTCAGGAATTCCGCGATGCTCCAGGTAGTCGCGGCCCACGCCACCTTCGCTGAAACTGGGGTCAGCCGCCGCCCCGCCAGTAGTAATCACAACTGGAGCCAGCCCCCGCTGAAAAAGATCAAAGGCATGATCGAGCCGCGCCCGCAGCACCGGCGAAGGCCGCCCCGAATACTCGGCCGCGCCAAACACAACAATTGCATCCGCAGCATGCAACTCCCGCCGCGACCCTTCACGCGCAATACGAATCCCGGTCCACGCAAGAAACGCCGCCAGAGTGACCAGCCCCAGCGTGCCCAGCAGCAGCCAGCGGCGTTGCGGATGCCGGTGAACAGAATCGTCGTTCATCCTTTGGCAAAAAAAGTAGAAATTTCGTCGGAGGGGATCGCGCCCACCCGAATGATGCGCCAGCGTTCCCCTTCATCGGTCAGGTCAATGATGGTAGAAGCAACGTCGCGCGGCGAGGTCCCACCATCCACGATGATACTGATGCGGCCTTCGAGCTGGTCGCGCACCTGCTCGGCGCTAGTGCACTCCGTAGCGCCACTCAGATTAGCCGACGTGGCCGTGATCGGAATCGCCGCAGCCGTCACCACCGCCAACGGAATCTTCGCATTCGGCACGCGCAGCGCAACGTTGCCAGTATTGGCCGTCACCTTCAGTGGCAAGCGCGATCCCGCCTTCACAATCAAAGTCAGCGGTCCCGGCCAGTATTTCCGCGCCAGCGCGTAAAACTCCTCAGACAATGACTTGGCCATCTCCTCCGCCTGATCCACACTTTCGATCAGCAACGACAGCGGCTTATGCCGCGAGCGGGTCTTGATGTCATACACGCGATCGACCGCGCGCAGGTTAAACGGATCGGCCGCCAGCCCATAGAACGTATCGGTTGGCATGCCCAACACTTCGCCGGCGCGAATCTGGTCGGCGGCGTACTTGATCAATGAAATCTCAGGGGTCTCACTACTGATTTTTACGATCTCGGCGCGCACAGCGTCCTTTCCTGCGTGTATCTGCCTTGAAGATTTTTTCTCGTGGAACCTACCATAATACGGCAAAGCGCTTCAAGGCGGTGGTTGGCGTCCCAACCCCAAGTTTCCGTCGCGAGAGTACAATGAATTCAGCGGGCTTCCAAGAATGAGGCACGATCGTGCCCGTATCCTTTTACCGTACATTTTCGAAAACATTCGGAAATTTGCAGGGGGTTCTCCCATGCTTGCCAGCCACTCTGAAGATCAGACCACAGCCAGTCTGGAATCGATCATCTCGACGGCTGCGTTGAGCGGGCGACGAACTCGCGCACCCAACCACGTAGCCGAGAACGACGCCTTAATTGCCCTGGCAGAGAAGATGGCCACTTCGCCCAACGACATTTTACAAAAGCTCGCGGAGACTGCCCTGAACCTGTGCCACGCACAGACTTGCGG
Organism: Candidatus Sulfotelmatobacter sp.; assembly: GCA_049280795.1. Classification (GTDB taxonomy): domain Bacteria; phylum Acidobacteriota; class Terriglobia; order Terriglobales; family Acidobacteriaceae; genus Sulfotelmatobacter. Next base: position 2,199 of record JBAPQU010000603.1, on the reverse strand, counting down.
GATCAGCCTGCTGAATTCTGACGGCGTGGAGTTTTACTGGCCAGCCCTCACAGGCGTATGGGCCTCGCATGTTGGGGGCAGCATGCCACGCGCGTTCAGTCCTTGCGGCACTGTCCTCGACCGAAACGCCGCACAACTTATGTCCCACCCCGAACGGCACTTCGCCTACTTCGCGGCGGTCACCCCGTGGATTAATGAGGTGTTGTTAGTTCCCTTTTATGTTGAGGGGAAAGCAGTCGGTACGATCTGGGTGATCGTCCACGACAAAAGTCACCTGTTCGACTCTGAAGACCTGCGTATCATGACAAACCTAGGCACTTTCGCGGCGGCAGCTTACCAAACTTTGCAGTACATGAAGACCGCTAAGCTTGCAAATGAACACCTCGAATCGGAAGTGCAACGTCGTACTGGCGAGCTTCAACAACTGTCAGCGAGACTGATGCGTTTGCAGGATGAGGAGCGCAGAAGAATTGCACGTAATCTTCACGACAGCTTGGGGCAGTATTTGACGAGCATCAAGATGAACCTGGAATCGTTGCGTCAATTCGATGCGCCGGACAGAGACGCAGTATTGTCTAGCGCGTTGGAATCGGTGGAACGTTGCTTGGTCGAAACTCGCACTCTCTCGTGCCTGTTACATCCCCCTCTGCTGGACGAGGTTGGTTTTAGCTCGGCAGCCCGCTGGTTCACCGATGAATTTGCGAAGCGGAGCGGCATCAAAGTGAAGCTGGACTTGCCAGATGGGATGGACCGGCTACCAGAATTGGCCGAGATTGCCCTGTTCCGCATCTTGCAAGAGAGTCTCGCAAATGTTCATCGCCATTCTGGCAGTTCTGCGGTGGAAGTTCGCCTGCAATCTAGTGAGCATGAAGCCGTGTTCACTGTGCGAGATTTCGGACGCGGAATGCCCGCCGAGTTAATCCAAGGGTCTCGGAGTAATGAAAATCACTTCGGCGTCGGCCTGCGTGGGATGCGCGAACGTGTCAACGACTTAGATGGTAATTTTGAAATTCAGTCTGGTGGTGAGGGTACGGCCATTACCGTCTCGATTCCATTGGATATGTCAGACGCTCGGACTAGCGTACGGAAAGAATTGGCTTCCTAAACCGCGACAGCCTGCTTATGATCACGGCTCGTCGTTGATGTTAAATCGCCATTACACTCATTGACCCGATCCGCCTTCATGAAAACATCCTCAGATTCCGCTCCCGCCGCGCATCACCGCCTTCGCCGCATCGAGGGCCGCCACAACCCGCTGGTCAAACGACTGCGCGAAGCCTTCTCGCGCGCCGAACTCACCGAAGCCGGAGACTGCGCCATCGAAGGCCTGCGCATTCTGGAAGAAGCCATCCGCAGCGGCCTGCGCTTCAGCGCCGTCTTCTTTCGCGAATCCGCGCAAGACCGCGCCGAGCGCCTGCTCCCGCAGATCGGAGCCCTGGTCGAAACCCTTCTGCTCCCCGACAAATTATTCGACAGCCTCGTGCCCAGCGAATCGCCGCAAGGCGTAGCCGCGCTCGTGCGGCTGAAAGAATTCTCGCTCGACGACGTCATGGAGAAAGAACGCCTGCAAGTAGGCCCAATCGTCGTCCTGGCCGGATTGCAGGACCCCGGCAATCTAGGCACAATCCTGCGTTCGTCCGAAGCCTTCGGCAGCGCGGGCGTAATTCTCGGTGAAGGCACCGTCAGTCCCTTCAACTCAAAAGTAGTTCGCGCCTCCGCCGGATCAGTCTTCCGCCTGCCCATCATTCATGGCCAATCGCACGGGCAAGCTCATGGACACGCAAAGTCTGCGACAGCAAAGCTGGAAGAAGTCTGTGAGAAGTTGAAAACCCAAGGCATCCGCCTGATAGCAACTTCCTCGCACAAGGGAACCCCGCTCGATCAAGCCGACCTGAAAGGCCCCGCCGCAATCTTCTTCGGCAACGAAGGCTCCGGCCTGCCCCGCGACCTGATGGCCAAAATGGACGACTCCATCGCCATCCCCCACACCGCGCAAGTAGAATCGCTAAACGCTGGCGTAGCCGCCAGCATCGTATTGTACGAAGCCGCAAGGCAACGAAAATAAGAGCATGTTCACCACAGAGGCACAGAGACACAGAGAAAACCTTAAAAACGCTAGAGAACCCTGCGGGTGATGCCTCGCGTTAATAATGGAACGTTGAAATTAATTAGCAGGCCTACTTGCTTTCCAGTTAGCTG
>JBAPQU010000602.1:0-5501 GCA_049280795.1 Candidatus Sulfotelmatobacter sp. | reverse complement strand
GTCTACGGGGTGCGCATGATTACCAGCGCGGCCCATCTTTCCACCGGAATGCGGCAAGCGCGGCAGGCTTCAACGCTGGCCAAGACATTAGTCGATCTCAGCTTTGTCGGCGGTTGTGCGCTTCCCGCACTGACCCTCGCTCCCATCCTCTGGCGGCGCGCGAGCATCCTCGCTGTCTGCTTCGCAAGCGGAATCATGGGCTTCCTCATCAGCACAGGTCGAATGTCCCTCGGCGCAACCCTCTGGCCATTCGATTTCTATCAGCACTGGTTTGTGGTCGGCATTCAGTTGACGCTCTTCATCGCCGCCGGCTTCTCCGTGATCGCATCCGCCGTTACAGATGCGTCGAAACACGAAGATGCCGACTCTTTCTTGCTGCTGCTCTGGATTTTCGGAACATTCATATTCACCGGCTTCGTCAACTGGATGATCAACGTCCGCTCCGTGCTACCGCTGATTCCAGCGGTTGGCATTCTTCTAGCGCGCCGTATAGATACGCTTAACGCGATGGATACGCCGCGGCCAAGCTCCAAGCGCTGGCGTCCGGCTTTGACGATTGCCCTAGCCGCAGCGGGAGTGGTATCACTCTGGCTAACCTGGGCTGACGCGGAAATGGCAAACTCCGGCCGCACGGCAGCAACCCTAATCGAGCACAAGACCCGGAAACGGCCAGGCACAGTCTGGTTTATGGGGCACTGGGGATTCCAGTACTACATGGAATCCTTCGGCGCCCATGCCGTAGTCGTCGATAATCCTCCGAGCCGCGCCGGAGATTTCCTCGCTGTTGCCGCCCGCGACAAGCTCTTCGAAGTACGCCCGCAGTTCGTCACCTCATGCGAGGTAATCCAAATTTCAATGAATCTCGGCATCACCACCGCCCAGCGCGAGTTGGGCACAGGTTTTTACGGCGCGGATTGGGGTCCTTTACCCTTCGCCATCGGCCCAGTCCAGCCCGAGCGCTACACCCTGATTCACCTGCGTTCGAGCCCTGCTTCCACAAGTGCCTCGCAAAAGAACTTCCTCCAGTGTCAATAAAGGAACCATCCAGCTCGGATTCGAGCGATAAACTCCATCGCCGATACGAGCCTCTGGTAGGCTTTGAAGGAAATTGGCGTTCGCGCACAGGCAACGAACATTCGGCCTTGCCTGCGTAAATCTGCAGCCCTGCTTCTCGATGATCATGACCAGACTTCTGCGCTTCTTCCGGCCGTCCCATCAGCACTCCGCGTTCTCAGCCACTCTGCTGCTGATGTCGGCGGTCATGCTCTCGCGCGTAGTCGGCTACATTCGCGAAGCCTATATCGCATACGCCTTCGGCGCGGGCCAACGAACGGACGCCTTCGTCGCCGCCTTCACTTTGCCCGACTGGCTCAATTACATCGTGGCCGGGGGCGCGGCTTCCATCACATTCATTTCGATCTATACCCGGTTCCTCGCGGAAGAGCGCGAGGCCGATGCGAAGAAGACCTTCTCCATCGTCATCACGGTCATGACTGTCGTGATGATCGCGGGCACGATCGTCACCGAAATCTTCACGCCTCAATTTGTGGGTTGGATGTTCGGACCCTCGGCTGCGCATAGGGGATTTTCTGCCGACCAGATGACGCTCTGTATACACCTCACACGGATCCTTCTTCCCGCTCAAATTTTCTTCTATGTTGGCGGCGTGGTCTCAGCGGTACTGTTGTCGCATCGTCTGTTTTTGTTTCCGGCGTTTGGACCGCTGCTGTACAACGTTTTCATTATTCTGGGTGGCGTGCTTGGCGGACACCGTTTTGGCATTGCGGCTTTGGCCTACGGCGCCCTTGTGGGAAGCATTGCCGGGCCATTCCTTGCCAGCGTAATCGGCGCAGCCCGCATCGGCACTGGCTACAAACCCTCGTTCGACGTGAGGAATCCCGCCTTCCGCGAGTGGGTGAAGCTTTCAGTTCCGCTGATGCTCGGCGTCTCTTTGGTCACGGCTGACGATTGGATCCTCAGACATTACGCCGCCGGAGGCGTCGGCGATATTTCGCATCTCAATTATTCCAAGCGCCTATTCGCCGTTCCCATCGCCGTGTTAGGACAGGCCACAGGGCAAGCCTCACTGCCATTCTTCGCGCGCCTGTTCAATGAGAAGCGTCTGGAAGAATTCGCCACCACGGTAAACGATTCCGTCTATCGCGTCTCCGCCGCATCATTTCTCGCCACTGGATGGATGATGGCCGCCGCCTTCCCCCTGATCGACCTGGTCTACCGCCGCGGACAGTTTCTGCTCTCTGACACGCAAACCACGGCCGTCTATTTTTTCTGGTTCTCGCTGTCGCTAGCCCTCTGGTCCGCCCAGGGACTCTACGCCCGCGCCTTCTACGCGGCAGGCAATACGTTAACGCCGATGATCGCAGTCACCGTAATCACCGCCGCATCATTGCCGGTATATTCCTTGCTATTTCACGACTACGGAGTAATCGGCCTGGCCTGGGCCTCCGACATCGGCATCGGCGCAAATCTGTTCGCGCTAGCTTTCCTGCTGCATTACCGCAAACTGGTTTCGCTCCGAACGCTGCGCTGGGATGAGTTAGGAAAATCTGCACTAACCGCCATCGTCGCCGGAGTAATCAGCCTCGAAGTCGCAAAAATCGTGCCCTTACCCGCCAACGGTCACGGCAGCCGTATTACCGATATTCTGCAATTGGCGCTGATCTCTGTAACCTGGGCCGCGGCAGTAGCTATCGGTCTATGGCTGCTGCGCTCGCAGTTACCCAACGACCTGCGCCGCCCCAAAGTCACCGCCTATCCCGCAGTCGCGGAGGGCGAAGGCAAAGAAATTCTGGGCGCGGGAACCCAACCTTAACTGTTTTCGTCGTATGAATTTGATCACGGCGTCAGGCCGAGCTTACGCATCAGCTCGACGTAGCGGGCATCGGATCGAAGCGGATCCAGAGCGGGGTCGCGAATGATGAACGTGAGTTCATTGTCGCCGTCGTTATACGCCTTGTTGAGATATTCAAATGCCATGTCCTTTTGTCCAGCACGCATTGCGGCGCCAGCCACGGCAGCGGAGCGATCCGTGCCTTCCAAAGTCATCATGAGTTGAAGATAGCCCTTCGCGTCCGGACTAACAGGAATTGGATTCACAACAAAAGACTTGGAAAGTGCGTTTACTGCTTCTGGAAAACGGCCCATAGTAGCGTACAGTTGCGACATTTTAAAATACGCCGGCTGAAAACTTGGATCGCGTTCGAGAACCTTCTGAAATTGCGCCAGCGCTTCGGGATATCGCCTGGCTTGCATGAGTGTCAGCGCGTAGTTGGTGTTGACGATTGAAGATAGTGGGTCCAGGGTCAATGTGGTGCGTAATTCTTCCAGCGCCTGATCGAAATGATTGGTTGGACTGAGATAGGTGATGGCGTAAAAATAGTGTGCGGCAGAATAGTTCGGGTTTATCTCGATCGCGCGCTTGAACTCCGGTTCAGCCTCGCTGAACTTGAACGCATTAGCCAGCGCCATGCCCCGCGCGGCATGCACCTCGGCTAGCGAGCTATCCAGTTCAAGAGCTTTACGGCTGGCTTCATCGCCCAGTGCCCGGCCCTGCTTTGAGGTGATGCCGATTCCGTAGCTGGACGCGACATTGTAAGTGTCGGCCAGCCCGGTATAGGCCAGAGCATAGTTGGGGTCCGCGGCAATGGCTTGTTGGAAGAGATCAATACTTTTCTTCAAGCCCGCCGGCGTGCGCCCGTACCAGAGCTGGCGGCCTTCCAGGTAGAGGCGGTAAGCCTCGGGATTGGTGGTTCCTGCCTGCCCCAGCCGCTGCTGCTGGCTTCCGCTGACTTGAATTTTCAAGCGCGCGGAAAGATCGCGAGTAATCTCTACCTGCACCTGCGTGATGTCGGCCAGTTTGCTCTCGTAGTGAGAACCCCACAGCTCGCTGCCATCCGCCGCGCTCACCAAGTCGGCTTGTACGCCAATGTTGTCTGCATGCTGTGTAACGCGTCCCATCAACAGAGCGCTTACCTGCAGCGACTGGCCAATCTTCTGCGGATCATCCTCTTTTCCCTTGAATTTGAAGACCGTGCTGCGCGCCATGACTTTCATGTCCGGCAGTTGGGAAAGCGCGCTGATCAGGCTTTCGGTCAATCCGTCACTTAAGTATTCGTTGTTGGAATCAGCAGTCGCGTTAACGAAAGGAAGCACAGCAATCGAACTGACCTTGCCGGCATCCGGCTTTCCACGCAAGAAATAAACGCTGGCTGCGGCGGCAATCACGAGAAGCCCAACCACACCCGCAATTATGTATTTGCGCGAGCTTCCGTTGGATGTAGATAGCGCAGCAACGCTCGAAACGGCAGACGAACTCGCAGGTACTACCACCGCTGCCGACACAGCGCTGGGCGAACGGCCGGAGTCATAGTCGCGCTTGAGGCGCGTAAGATCGGACCGCAGGTCGGCGGCGCTTTGATAGCGCAACTCCCGGTCTTTTTCCAGAGCTTTGTTGATGATGCGTTCCAGTTCCGCCGGCATATCGGGATTCAAGCGGAGCGCCAGGGGCGGCGCTTCATCCAGAATCGATTTAAAGATTTCCGCGGAACTGTTGCCACGAAAGGGCAGCATACCGGTCGTCATTTCGTAGAGCACCGCACCAAAGGAAAACAGATCGCTGCGCGCGTCCAGCTCCCTGGCGCGGGCCTGCTCGGGAGACATATAGGAGATGGTGCCGAGCGTGGAACCGGGGCTCGTAAGATGCTGGTCGATCGCCGCCGTCATCGTGTTCTCCGATGCCGCCTGGCTCGAAGAACCAGCTCCCGTAGCGACTTTGGCCAGGCCGAAATCCAACACTTTCGCATGGCCGCGTTTGGTCACGAAAATATTCGCCGGCTTAATGTCCCGGTGGACGATGCCCTGCGCGTGCGCCGCGTCCAATCCATCCGCTATTTCAATCGCCAGTGATAAAACGGTTTCGTTCTCGAGCGGCTTTCCCGAGATGAGGTGCTTTAGCGTCACCCCATCCAGGAATTCCATGGCGATAAACGACTGCTCGCCATGTTTGCCAATTTCATAAATCGTGCAAATACTGGAATGATTCAGCGCCGACGCCGCCCGCGCCTCACGCCGAAAACGTTCCAGCGCCTGCGGATCGCGCGACATTTCATCAGGCAGGAATTTCAACGCGACAAAACGGCCAAGCTCCGTATCCTCGGCCTTATAAACCACGCCCATACCGCCGCCACCGAGCTTTTCCACAATGCGGTAATGGGAGATGATTTGCCCGATCATTTTTGGTCGAATCCGCGCGGGAAGATGCGCGGCGAGAGACGCTTTATCTTACGGACGCGGCCTGTACGAGTCAACGAACTAGATAGCCACCAAAAACAAAACGGCGGATATTCGCATTTCACTGCGAACTCCGCCGTTAATCTTCCCGCTCAACCCAAGTCGAGCCACTACCGCAAAACTACGCCCTGGCGCCGACCGCCGTGGGCTCGGACACTGAAGCGCTCTCGTCCTTGCCGTTGGGCTTGCTC
>JBAPQU010000601.1:0-2277 GCA_049280795.1 Candidatus Sulfotelmatobacter sp. | reverse complement strand
TTGTGTATCACCTGTTTGAGATCAAACATTACCCGCTGATCACTCCGGCAATGGCGAAGGGCCTGAACCGGCTGGATGAGCGGCTGTTTCAGGCGGAATGCGTCGGCAAGGCGTTCAAGTCAAAAGGTTGAGAGTAGAGCAGGCCACGATCATTCACACAGGAACTTTGAAGTTGCCGCAGTCAGAAAAGCGGCGGGACGACTCGTTCGGCGAATCGTCCCGCACCGCAAGAACAGACAGACTACTCGGGGGCGATTAGTCCGAACGTTCCCGCCAGGTTGTTATCGGGACCGGCTGTGAAGAAGAGGCGGTTGTTGGGGCCGTTGTTTGCCGAGCCGCCACCGAACTCTATCCCCCAAAGCTGGTCGATGCGGATTGCCTTGCCGTTCTCCGTCAAGGTGCCGACATATTGGCCGGTCACACTGTTGAAGCCGCTGATCGTGCCGCCATTCGTGTTGTTCGAGATCAACAGCGTATTGCTCAATGCGCCAAAGTTTCGGGGAGCTACGGCGAAGCCCCAGGGCTGGTTCAGAGGCGCGCCTTGTGCAAGCCGTTTTAGGAACACGCCGCTTTCGCTGTAGACGTCGATATAGCCGCCCGCAGCACCGGATGAACTGGCATAGGAGACGTAGACGAGTCCACCAAAATCCTGTATTCCGAAGACTGAGAAGCCCGCGGGAACCGTTGTGTCGGTGAACGAATTCACCAGGTTGAAGGTGCCGTTATATACGTCCACCTTATTGTTGGCGTTATCGGCGGCGAACAGAAAATTGCCGGACGGGTAATTGGTGATCGCCAGGCCGGTGTAGACCGCGCCTGAAGTGCTCACCCCGACGATCGACTGATTGGGATTCGACTGCGGCGCCCAGCCACTGATGGTGCCGTCCAAAGTAGCGAAGAGAAAAAACGCCGGCCATCCCTCGACCTGGAAATCCTGGGAGCCATTAAAAACGATTCCGGTCGGAGAGCCGGGGCCATCGCCACCACCGGTGGGAACGAGGACCTTCAGGCCTTCCTCGACTCCGGCGGCGGTGTAGAGCGTCGACCAGCCTGAGCCTTCATCGCTGATCCAGAAAGGACCGCCCGGTCCATAAGCAAGTCCCCAGGCATTCACCAGTAAGGGATCCGTGTGTAGTGCCTTCCCTACCTGATTGGAAACAAGATTTACGACTTTGTACTGTGCCGCCGCGGTGCTGGAAACAAGCATCAGCATCGCTCCAAGCAAAAATGTTAACGCCAGAGCACGAGTCAATAAGCTGGATGGATTCGAACGGGGCATGGTAGTTCTCCTTCGTAGAGGGATTGTGGGATTGTCCAACGCAGGCTAGGGCTACACCTTCCACCTGCGACGCAAAAGGAAGATTAGGGCCGGTAGTAGTTAACGGTGTCAGCGGCGCGTAATCAGTTTGTCAAAAATTTGTCTCCAAGGCGGCCTTTGGAAACTTTGGACCGATGCTCGTGTTACCTCAGATAAACTATGCGCGTGCGTCATCGCATCCTTGTTTTCGTCTTAATTCTCGGTTCTGGCTACGCTGCCGGCCTGCAAGAGCAGGCTCCGGCCGCAGTAGATCATGCCGAGAGCACCATCTCAGCCACCACGGACGCCGCCTCCCTTCCCGACCTGAAGCCCGACGCCAATGGTGCGCTCTCGCAGGAGCAGATGCAGCGGTTGCTTCGCGTGGTCGCCGAGAAGGATATGGAGAACGACAAGCGCCTGCGCGACTACACCTATATTGAGCGTGACGAAGAGCACAGACTCGACGGGAAAGGGCAGGTAAAGTCCACAGATGCGAAAACGTACGAAGTGATGGAGCTTTACGGCGAGCAAGTGCAGCGGCTGATTGAAAAGGACGACAAGCCGCTCGAGGCCAAGGACGCCGGCAAGGAAGAAGAGAAAATTCAGAAGATCGTCGACAAGCGGAAGAACGAATCGGAAGACGACAGGAAAAAGCGCCAGGAAAAAGAGGAGAAGGATCGCGAAGAGGATCGCAAGTTTGTGCGGGAGATTGCCGACGCTTACAACTTCAAGCTGGTGGGAACGGAGCTTGTGGGCGGGCGCGAAGCGTGGGTGATCGACGGCGAACCGCGCCCCGGCTTTGTGCCACAGATGAAAGAGTCCAAATTCCTGCCGAAGTTTCACGGGCGGGTCTGGATCGACAAGAGCGATCTGCAACTATCCAAGTTGGACGTGGAGTGTCTGGACACGATTTCCTTGGGATTGTTTCTGGCGCGCTTTCACAAAGGATCGCACTTTATGCTGGAGCAAATCCGCGTGAA
>JBAPQU010000600.1:0-2144 GCA_049280795.1 Candidatus Sulfotelmatobacter sp. | reverse complement strand
TCACAACCGCACCTGAAGCCATGGCTGGGCTGTGGCGAAGGAGGAAGACGGAGCAAACTGCCACGGGAACGCATTCTCCATTCGCGGAAATTCATTGGCCGGAGTTTCGCTATATGCTGGTTTGCGTGCTTCGCGCCGCTGAATCCTGCAACCCAAGCCCGCCGGCTGCATATCCACAACCGTGCCCCAGTTCAAATTTTCCAAATATCCGCCGTCCACCAGTCCCTGCCGGATGAGAAGGCCGGGAGCCAAATAGCTATACGGAAGAACTGTGGAGCGCTCCACCGTAGTCCCACAGTCAACGACGCAATCATGCTCCACCGACACAAATGGACCGATGGTAGCGCCGGAGCGGACAATCGTGCGAGCTCCGATATAGGTTGGACCGATAACCCGCGCGGAATCCGCTAGGCTCGCGCCTTCTCCTACCCATACATCCTCGCGAATTTCGGTCCCCAACGGCCGCATTGCGCAAGCCCCGGTCAACGCGTCTCCAACCAACTCCTGCCTTTCACTCGCCGATAAAATTCGCTTGGCATATCCGTTAAATTTATAAGGAGGCCGCTTTTGATCGGTTGAATCGCAAGAAAGCTCCCGTTTCTCGCCCATTGCGCACAATGCGAGACGATCAAGCAGAGATACGCCCAACTGACCCCGGTCATCGCAGGCTTCGGTTATCGGATTTCGCTTCTGGCAATGAAAACGGAGCAAATCGGCGAGGTCCATCTCCGCATACGACTTGAGCTTAATCACGAGCAACCGCTCCACTCCGTGTCGCGCAAGCCGAGCCATCTCAGAACGGGCTACCGTACCGTCGCGAGGTCCGGAAGCAAGCCACAGGCTCTTCACTCCCAGTTTGCGGACACGCTCCATCCACGACTGCAGAACGTCATTACCCAGTATCGGCATCCGCGAGGAATAATGCGGCTGCGAATTTTCGAAAGCTGCTGGGGCGTCAAATTGCGTCTCCTGCACTGCCGTGAGGTCTTGCCCCTCGGGAACCATTACGACTGCACCCATCTCCACGTGTTTAGTTCCTTTCCAGGATCGCCCAATCGAAAGCGCTCAATACATTTCGCCGGACTCATGGTTCGCCCGACACAATCGAGGTAAGCGTGAGATGTAAAAGTTGGACCGGGAAGATGCTAAGTAAATGAAAATGCAGTATCGCGGAGCGATATATCGGTGAAACCCCTTAGATTTAAGCGGGGGCCAGACCCCTCGGCAAAACTTAGATGCTAGCGCCCCATGTACCTCTGATTAATTTTTGGTAACGATTGCCCTTGAGCCCAGCCTCCGGTCTCCGTAGAATGCAGGAAATCCAACCCATAAACCCTGTAGGTGCAGCCGCCCCTGTACCCTGCAATCGGAGCATTATTAATGAGAAAATTAGTCCTCCTACTATTATTAATATGTTCAGGAACTCTAGCTTTAGCTGGCGTCACGGTTTCGGCCCCAGCCAACGGAGCCAATGTAAGCACTGCAGTTCAGTACGTCGCAAGCGCCAGCACTAGCTGCGACAAGGGAGTCTCAGCGATCGGAATCTACACGGCCCCCGGCGCCCTCGCTTATACGACCAATGGAAGCAGCCTCAATACCGTGCTGACCTTTAGCCCGGGCAAGTACCAGACTGCGGTGCAAGAGTGGGACAATTGCGGCGGCGCCAGCAGCACGCCTGTGACGATTAACGTTTCTGGTGGTGCTGCCGAGGTGCAGGTCTCTGCGCCGAAAAATAACACCACCGTACCTGCGCAAGTTCAATATGTTGCAACCTCGTCAACCACTTGCGCCAAGGGCGTATCCGCGATGGGCATCTACACGTCGCCGGGAGTCCTGGCCTACCAAAATCCTGGCTCGAATCTGAATACGACCCTCACGTTGAACCCCGGAACGTATCATTCTGTCGTGCAGGAGTGGGATAACTGCGGAGGCAGCGCTTCCACCCCAGTGACCGTTGACGTCGGCAGTGCCAGTAGCGGTGGACAAGTAAACGTAAGCGCCCCGCAAACCAACACCACGGTCAGTTCCACAGTGCAATATGTGGCAACCGCAACTACCTCTTGCGCCAAGGGCGTTTCCGCCATGGGAATCTATACGGCTCCCGGTGTGCTTGCGTATAAAACTTCAGGTGCCAGTCTCAATAC
>JBAPQU010000599.1:0-30014 GCA_049280795.1 Candidatus Sulfotelmatobacter sp. | reverse complement strand
GGACATGACACGGGAGATCAGGTGCTGCGGCTGGTAGCGTCGCGGCTGGCGCGGGTTTCGGGCGGAGGAAAAGCTTACCGCTGCGGCGGAGAAGAATTCGCCATTTTGTTTCCGGGGAAAGCATCTGGCGAGGTGATGGAGCATCTGGAAAAACTGCGCGGCGACATTGAAGGCAGCAAGCTCAAACTCCGCGGCCAAGATCGTCGGCAGGAAGCGCGCGGTCCAGATAGGCGCAGGGCAGCAAGCGCGGGTGGGCGTTTGCGCGGCCAGGCTGGGCACGCTATTCGCCAACTCGCACGCGGCGATTCGCCGCGAGAGATTTCGGTGACTGCCAGTATTGGGGTTGCCACTTCACGGCAGGAAAATTCGTCGGCGGAAGAAGTTATCCGGGAAGCCGACAAAGCGCTGTACCGCGCAAAGGCCGCAGGACGCAACCGGATCGAAAGCGCTACTTCCCGGCGACGCAGGGCCGGCACAAAATCCGCAGATATTGCCTGAAGTATCTCAACGGAGCTTGGTGTTCGGGTGGGAAACGTGCGGCCCGGGGCGGCACTTCAGGGCGGGAAGCATGACGCCCCGGGCTCGTACGTTTTCGCAAGCACCACAGGCCGTGCGGTCAGCCCGTAGTAGAAGGTGGGATCGAGTTTTTCCGACCGCTGCCGACACAGGCCGGACACTTCAACCGGATAAATGCAATGCCCTCGGACTTGCCGCTGATATCCACCGGCTGGGCAATGTATCCGGTACCGCCGCAGCGCGGGCAGCAGTTGTTCGGATCCACTCATCCCCCTCAGTTCTTAGGAGTTTTTCATCAATTGGTGTGGGGCGCGCCAAAAAGTGATTTGTGTTACGAAACACGAACACGAGGCGGGCTGGGGATTCGCAGCACTGGAGCGCTGCGCCACCCAAAGGCGAATTCACGCGGCGCTTACGAGTTGGTGATCAGTTCTACTCCCAGTTGCGCTAACGCAGCGTCTTCGGCTGACGTGAGCCCGCTTACGGCTATGGCTCCGACGACTGCGTTGTTCTTCCAGACCGGGAGGCCGCCGCCCCAGCCTACGTATTGCGGATCGCCGTAGTAGGAGATGTCGTGGCCTTTTTCGGGGTGTCTGATTCTCTCTCCGATTTCCTGGGTAGGCTTGCGCTCGCGGGAGGCGGTCCAGGCCTTATTCGCGGCGATGCGGATGGAAGAGACCGGTGCACCATCCATGCGGGCGAAACAGATGAGGTCGCCGTGGGAGTCCGCGACGGCGATGGAAGCTGCTTTTTTCATCTCAGTTGCTTTGTCGACAATCAGGTCGAGGGCGCGTTTGGCTTCGGAGTAGTCGAGGGTTTGGAGGGTTCGCATGGGAATAAGGATATGACAGGCCGAGGTAATAAAGCATGGAGTACACAAAATAAATGCCGGCCATTTCTGGCCGGCAAGCAGAACCCGTAACAAAACTACCCGGGTCGGGAGAAATCTCCCAGCCCGGCTCGATTGTCAGAACCGTACCACCATCGCGAACTGAATCAGACGTGGATTGCCGTAGGTATTCGTTACCTGCCCGAAGCCGTTACCCGCAGGGGCGCCGGCAGTGGCAGGGGTTCCGTTGAAGCCCTCACCCGGAATGCCGAACTGCGGGTGGTTGAAGAGGTTGAAGAATTCCGTTCGGAACTCGACACCCACTTTCTCGGCAATCGTGGTTCTCTTGAAGATGGCGAAGTCAAAGTTTTTGGCCCCGTCACCGCGAAGGGTTGCGTCCACACGCGACTCGCTGCCGAATCCCCAGTCTGGAGGGGTAGCGAAACAATCGGTGTTGAACCAGTTTGCGACGGTGCGGCCGCCCGCTTTCTTGTCACATCCGGCAACGACATCAGGACGTACATTTGCCACGCCCAGGTTGGCCGCCTCTAAGGGAGTGGAGCCGGAATAGCTAATCTTCAGCGGGAAGCCCCGTTGGAAGGTGGTTATGCCATCCACTCCCCATCCGGAAACTACTTTGTCGGCAACGCCGCTCATGCCCGAGAGATACGCTTTACCGTGGCCGAAGGGCAGATCAAGCACGTAGCTGATGACCAATCGCTGGGAAACATCCTGCGAGGAAAGCGATCTTTCTCCCGCCAGATTGTTCCAGTCCTGGACCGCTCCAACCCCTCCCGTTCCAGACGCTCCACCTTCAAGCCAACTGGTAAGGGTATCCGTGTTGCTGAGCAACTTAGAATTGGTGTAGGCCGCCAGCAGGGTGCCACCACCCTGGAAGCGACGAGTTACCGTGGCTTGCAGGGAGTTGTAATTGCTGCTGCAACAGCCGTATCCGGCGACAGATATGTTGTTGTATTCCGGATACGGGCGGTCAAGTTGGCCTGCGGCGACGGTGGGCCCATTCAAGCCAGCGTACGGACAAGCAGCTAGCGATGGGCATGCCAAAGGGTTCGTAACAGCTGTAGTCAGCGCGGTGGTCTGCGAAAGGAAGGAATCGGGTATCTGGTTAATGTCGGTATTGTATTGCTCGAGGTGCACCCCGTGGGCGCCGGCGAAGGCCACATCGGCAAAAAATCCGGCGGGCAATTGGCGCTGAATGTCGAAGTTGTACTGCTCGACATATCCATACTTCGGATTGGTCCACGGAGCCAAGGTCGGCGAACCGTTCGCGGCCGCGGTGAGAGAAGCGCTCTGGGTCCGCCCCGGTGGTAGACCGATGCCTCCAGCACCAAACGGTCCGGAATTGTCCGCGCAAGTCGGGGCTGTGCCACTGAACGAACAACCTCCCGTCCCATTCAAAGTGCTGAAGGGGGTGAGGTACGAGTTGGTGGTTGCGGTAAATGGTGTGGTTGCGAGGTTAATTACATCGTTATCCGGGTTCAGACCGAACGATACATAGTTCGGAATGAAGAACACGCCATAGCCTCCGCGGATCACGGTCTTGGCGTCGAGGCTGTAGGCGAAACCGAGCCGCGGGGAGAAGGCCTTCTTGTCCAATGGCAGGTTGTTGCCGCTGCCATTCGGGCCAGTTTTCACGAGCTCGGCGTCACCGGGACAAACTGTTCCTGCACCAGAGCAACCCGTGACCGTGGCGTTGGTAGCGTTGGGATCCCAATAGCTCAGCCGGCTGTAACGCTCTGACCAAGTTCCAGGCAGTTCGTAGCGCAAACCGACGTTCAAAGTAAGTTTGCTTCTTACGTGCCAAGTGTCATCGAGGTACAAGGCGCGATAGGTTTGCTTGCCAGCCGTCAGCGCGGGTACCTGGGCCGCACCCTCGGTCTGATTGACGAAGGTCCCCTGGTTTTCGGAAAGACCGAGCAGGAAATCCGCGAATGCGGCTTGGGTACTGGTGACAAGATTGGTTGCTCCGCCGGTGCTTGAGGTCCAGACGCCACCGAAACCGAAGGCGCCACTGGCGATGTTGGTCTGGTAATAGTTGTCCAGGCCCAACTCGTATTGACCACCAGCTTGAATCGTATGCTTTCCGCGGATCATGGTAAGCTGCGGCGAAATATTGTACTGGGTGTTGTGATCGCCAATGGCGCTATTACCCTGCGACCTACCAACGTCGTTGGGGAACGGGAAGGCTGGGGTGGGAGGAGTGCGGATGGCGGGAGCCGGGCTGTTGTAAGCTGACGACCAACCAAGGCTAGTAAGGTCAAAGCCCGACAGGATGGGCGCCCGCAGATAGATGAATCGGCTACCTGCCAAGTTGACGTCAAGGATCGTGGTCGGAGTAAAGGTATGGTTGATATCAATTGCTAACGCCTTGGTGTGGTAATCCTCGGCGCAACGGTCGTTGCAAAGGCCCGTCCCGAAGGGATTGGTGGGCAAATCAAGCAAGCCGAAATAGGTGAAGCGCGCGAACAGGCGCGTACTGCTGTTGATGACCTGATCTCCACGGGCAACAAATTGATTGGTGTTGCCTCCGGAACTGGTGGCGCTGGTGAAATTGTTGGCACCTGTGAATTGTGTCTGGGGCAGATTGGGCGGGATGTAGTATGTATCCCACATCTTTGTCGTCGCC
Source organism: Candidatus Sulfotelmatobacter sp. (assembly GCA_049280795.1). Classification (GTDB taxonomy): domain Bacteria; phylum Acidobacteriota; class Terriglobia; order Terriglobales; family Acidobacteriaceae; genus Sulfotelmatobacter. The sequence goes on along the minus strand of JBAPQU010000599.1, from coordinate 26,022 downwards.
TGGCTCCAATATGCCGACGGGATCTGGTTGTTGGCAAAGGGAACGCGGTTGCCGGCCGGATCCAACGTATACGGGTTGTAAATCTGATTCGGGGAAGTGGGTTCACCGTTGACCGCAACGATGCTATCTCCGCAAATAGGGGTTCCGTCGACCGTGGGGCCTGTGAAACCCGATGCGCACAACGACGAGAAGTCGCCTTGCCGCATTCCACCGGTGACGCCAGCGGGAGTGAAGGGGCTGTTCGCGGTAACCGGAACCGTGGTAGTAAGCACCGAACCGGTTCGCAGCCGGAATTGCTCCCAGCTGACGAAGAAGAATGTCTTGTCTTTGACAACTGGTCCGCCGAAGGTGAACCCGTACTGGTTCTGCACGTAGGGCGGAGGAGAATTTGGCTGGCCGTTGGCTATTTCTAATCCCTTATTGAAATACTCGTTCGAGTTCAGCGCCTTATTGCGCAGGTACTCATAGCCCGAACCATGGAACTGGTTAGTGCCGGACTTGGTGCTTATATTCATTACGCCGCCGGAAAACTTACCCCACTCGGCGCCCAGGTCGTTGTATTGGACCTTGAACTCGCCGACGGAATCCTGAGTGGGAATGACGATGGGAAGGTTGATGTAGCCGATGTTGAGGGGTTGACCATCCAGGTACTCGGCGCTCTGATTACCGAACGAACCACCGATCTGGTAGTTGCCCCAACTGAACGGGTTCTGGCTGACGGGGGTTCCGCCTGATCCGCCCTGGGCGATCGCCGCAGGGGAAACCGTGATCAGGTTGAAGATGTTGCGCCCGTTCAAGGGCAGTTCGTCTGCTTTGCGCTGCTCGACGACTTGACCGAGCGAAGAGGTCTCAGACTGGAGCAGCGGGGTTTCGCCCGTTACTTCGACGACCTGGCTGACTTCGCCGACTTGAAGGGCAGCAACAATGTGCGTGTCCTGCTGCACTTCGACCGTGACATTCGCGCGGGTGAAGTGTTTGAAGCCCTGCTTTTCCACGTCAACGCGGTACTGGCCGGGAAACAGATTCACAAAGGTGAACAGTCCGTCGCTGCCACTGGATTGGGTGCGCTTCTCGGCGGTGCCCATGTTAGTCAGGGTCACCGTGGCGCCGGTGACGATTGCGCCTGAGGTATCGGTAACTGTTCCAGCAACTGAGCCATAGGTGCTTTGGGCGTAGAGGGAAGGCGAGGCCGAGACGACAAGGACTAACGAGAGCAACAGGGCCCACAGTATGCGGCTAAGCATAGGTGACTCTTTCCAATGCAAAAATTTCCCCATGACTACTGAGTGAGCGGATTCTTGAATAGATCAATCACCGTTGTCAAGAAGAAAATAGTACTTTTAGCTTATGAGTAAACGTTAACTCAGTGGTATTCTTCCCCGTTATGTCTGTGACAATGATGGACATCGCGAGAGATCTGAAGGTCTCCGTGGTGACAGTATCGAAGGTGTTGCGGAATCAGGGACGGATCAGCGAAGCCACGCGCAAGCGCGTGCTGCGCCGCGCCAAGCAACTGAATTATCAGATGAATTGGGTAGCGCGCAGCCTGGTGACGCGGCGCACCTACACCATTGGATTACTGCTGCCGGAATTTACGCATTCGTTTTTTGCGGAGGTGGCGCGCACGGTAGCGGAGACAGTACGACCACATGGCTATCATGTGGTGATTTCTTGTTTCGAGGAAGATCCCGCACTTGAAGTGAGCGAGGCGGGCTCGATGCTGGCGCGGCAAGTGGATGGACTGATTATCGCATCGGCGCAGCCTGCGCGGTCATTAGGTTTGTTTAAGCAGATTCAGGAGCGGAAGGTGCCGTATGTTTTGATCGATCGTCCGATTGCCGGAGTGCGCGCGAGTTTTGTTGGAGTGGATAATTTCGCGATCGGCAAACTGGCGACCCAGCATCTTATTGATCGAGGTTGCCAGCGTGTGGCGCACTTGCGCGGTCCGGAGGTGGGAATTGCGACCGAGCGACTGGGAGGATACCGTCGCGCTCTAGCTGAACGCGGAGTGCGCGGGCAGGCTTGTTACGTGGTTGCGGGCGGGCATTCCGATTGCAGCGGGTATGAGGGTATGCGGCAACTGCTGAAGATGCAGCCGGCTCCGGACGGAGTTTTCTGTTACAACGATCCGGTCGCGATTGGGGCGATGAAGGCGATTCTGGAGGCAGGGTTGAAGTTGCCCGAGGATATTGCAGTGGTGGGCGCGGGCAATATTCACTTTTCGGATGTGTTGGCAGTCCCGCTTACTACGGTGGATCAGGGAACTTGCAGGATGGGAGTGCTTGCCGCGGAATTGCTGCTGGAGCGAATCGCGCCGAAGCGTTCGATGCGGCCGAAAAAGATTCTGATTCCGCCTACCCTGGTGGAGCGGCAGTCGACGCGGCGATGACCGTAGAATCTTTCTGAAGGAAACTCACGTTGCTGAAGATTGTTTTGTGCGTATCTTGCCTTTTGATCATGACGCTGGAGGCGGCGGCGCCGGCGGGACCGATTTTCGAGGTTACTCTTCCGCGCGGCCTGGACTTCACGCTGCAGAATTCTCCTACGGCTCAGAAATATCTGATTGAAACCATGCCGGGCGGAGTGGCGCTGCTCGATTACAACAACGATGGATTGCTGGATATTTTTCTAGTGAACGGCGGCCGGATTACGAGCCTGATGCAAACGCCGGAGAATTTCGACCGTCACGATCCGAAATATTGGAATCGGCTTTACCGGCAGAATAAAGATGGGAGCTTTACCGATGTCACGCAGCAAGCCGGGTTGGCTAATGTTGGCGACGGAAATTATGGGATGGGCGTGGCGGTGGGAGATTATGACAACGATGGCTATCCGGATATTTACGTTACAAATTATGGGAAAAATATTCTTTATCACAACAATGGGGATGGGACTTTTACGGATGTGACGGCGAAGGCGGGAGTGGCGGCGGGCGGGTGGTCGGCTTCAGCGGGATTTTTTGATTACGATAATGATGGCAAGCTGGATCTTTTTGTGACCCGCTACATGGATTGGGATACGAAGCACAGCAAAGATTGCGGCGGAAACTTCCATACTTATTGTCCGCCGGAGGAATTTCCGGCGACGACCAGCATTCTTTATCACAACAACGGCGACGGGACATTCACGGATGTGAGCGAGCGGTCGGGCATCGCCAAGAAAAAAGGTCGCGCGTTGGGAGTGGGATTCGTGGACTATGATGGCGACGGATTCACCGACATTTTTGTATCGAACGATGGCATGCAACAGTATCTGTACCACAACAACGGCAACGGAACTTTCAGCGAGGTCGGGCTCGAAGCGGGGGCGGCGCTTTCCGAAGATGGGCGGCGCATGTCAGGCATGGGAGTAGTTTTTCAGGACTACGATAATGATGGCCGGCCCGACATTATGGTGACTCTATTGCCACGTGAAATTTACGGCGTTTATCACAATGACGGCGGCGGATCGTTTACTTATCGCAGTCTCGAGACCGGACTGGGCGCGCTCACGAGTGGGAGTTCGGGATGGAGCGTCGGGTTGGAAGACTTCGATAACGACGGATGGAAAGATTTGTTCGTCGCGCAGGCGCATGTACTCGATAACGTGGAGAACATCGACCCGTCGTTGCACTATCGCCAACTGCCGCTGGTGGCCTGGAATAACCACGGACGGTTTGAAGCAGTGGATTCGGGAAGTACCGTGCCGGTCGCGGCGCGGGGAGCGGCGTTTGGAGACTTGAATAATGATGGATGGCAGGATGCGGTGGTGACCACGCTGGGCGGACATCCGCAAGTGTTTATGAACCGGGGCGGCAAGGAGCATTGGCTGACCGTTACGCTGCGCGGCACGCGTAGCAACCGGGATGGATTTGGAGCGCGGGTGCAGGTGAATGGGCAGACGAGATTCGCTACTGCAACCAGTGGTTATCTTTCATCGAGCGATAAGCGGCTGCATTTCGGATTGGGCACTGCGGAAAAAGCCAAGGTGGAAATCAATTGGCCTTCGGGGATTCACCAGACATTGAATGATATTCATGCCGATCAGTTTTTGGAAGTGCGTGAACCGGAGAAACCGTGATTCGAGCGTTCTTATTATTGTGGTTCGCGTGGCAGGTTGCATCGCCGCAGGCCACCGAGCATATGCAAGCGGGCATTGAGGCGGAGAAGCAACATCAGGCCGCGGTTGCCATCAAAGAGTTCAAGCAAGTCACAGAGATTGATCCGTCACTTGTGGATGGGTTCATCAGCCTCGGGCAAGCTTACATGGAGGATGGCGATTATGGGTCGGCGTTTGCGCCGCTGAAACATGCGTTGGAATTGAAGCCGGATTCGATGCCGGCTCACCAGTTGCTGGGATACGCGCTGCTGGCTCAGGGTTATGCGGGCGAGGCGATTCCGCACTTGCAAGTTGCTCCGGACAAAACCGCGCTGGGAATTGCGCAATTGCAAAACGGACAACTGGCGGAGGCAGTGGTCAATCTGCAGGCGGCGGTGAAGGCGCACCCGAACGATCCGGATGTTCTTTATTACCTGGGGCGGGCGAGTGGGTTACTGGCGAAGCAGTCGATTGACACGTTGCTGGCGGCATATCCGGACTCGGCGCGGGCTCACGAGGCGATGGCGGAAAATTATTTTGTCCTGCGGCGGATGCCGGACGCCGAGAAAGAATACACGGAAGCATTGAAGCTGCGGCCGGGGCTGCCGGAGGCTCACCTGGCGCTGGGTGAAGTTTATGCGGGCGCGTTCCAGTGGCCCAAGGCGGAGGAAGAATTTCGGATGCAGACGAAGCTGCAACCGGGGAATGCCGAGGCTGCGTATCGTTTGGGCGAAGCGCTGCTGGAACAAGGGAAAGTGCATGAGGCGCGGGCGGAACTTTTACGCGCCGACCGGTTGCTGCCGGACATGCCGGAGACGCTTTATTCGCTGGGGAAAGCGGCTTCGCTCGAGGGTGATCCGACGGCTGCGGAGAAGTCGTGGACTAAATTGCTTTCGATTGAGAAGCAGGGTGCTTTAGCGGCGCAGGCGCATTTTGGGCTGGCAGGCATTTATCGCAAGCAGGGAAAGACGGTGGAGGCGCAGCGGGAGATGCAGGAGTTCCAGAGTTTGCAGGGGCAGCCGGGTGAGAAGCAGGCGCATTAGCAAGCTTGGGCCGGTGAACGAGTTGCAGGGAAGATTTTAGAGTGCAAAAAAGATTGCTTCAGGCGCTAAAGCGCGGATCTATTTTCGATAGCCTAACGGCACGAGTAAACTCGTGCCCTTCCCGATCACTTTTCGCAGCGCTTAAGCGTTGTGCCACCCAAAATCAGATGGAGCAGTTGATTCGCGGCACGTTTCTGAATTGGGAACCGTTGATAAAGGAGTACTGACATGGAAGCGATTCAGCGTGGAGTCCTTCACAGCTTTGTGGCTGCAATGTTTTTTTTCTTCGCGTGTCTGCTATTTTGTTCGCTTGTCGTGTTGCCGCTGCATGCGGCGGAGCCTGCTTCGCGAAATCTGGATTCGGGCTGGCAGTTTCGGGCGGTTGCGAATACGGATCGAGCGGATGTGAAGGAGTGGCATCCGGCGCAGGTTCCGGGAGTGGTGCAGACGGATCTGCTGCATAGCAAGCTCATCCCTGATCCTTTCGACCGGGATAATGAATTTCATCTGCAGTGGATTGGGCTGGCGGATTGGGAGTATCAGACGACGTTTCAGGTGGATGCGGCGGCGCTGGCGCATGAGCATGTCGATTTGGTTTTTGAGGGGCTGGATACATTTGCGGACATCTACCTGAATGATCAGGCGATTCTGCATGCCAACAATATGTTCCGCCGATGGAGAATTCCCGCGAAGAGCGCGCTGAAGCCAGGCGCGAATACTCTGCGCATTGTGTTTCATTCGGCGGTCGAGAAGATGATTCCGTATGTGAAGACGCTGCCGTACATTTTGCCTTCGATCTCCACTCATAATTATGGGAACGAAGAGAATATTGCGACCGCTCCTTACACGCGCAAGGCTCCTTATAACTACGGGTGGGATTGGGGGCCGCGATTTATGACGGAGGGAATCTGGAAAGAAGTGCGTTTGGAAACTTGGGATGCGTTGCGCATTGAGAATTTTCATATTCATCAGCAGAGCGTCGCTACTGAGTTGGCGAATGTTACGGCGGAGCTGGACATTGAAGCGAGCCGGCCTACTACGGCTACATTGGCGCTGGGTCACGATGAGATGGCGGGAGCGCAGACTGCCGATGGAACGCAAACTTTGCAGCTCAATGCTGGGATGAATCATGTTTCGTTTCCGTTGCGGATTGTTGCGCCGAAGCTTTGGTATCCGGTGGGATACGGAGCGCAGAATCGTTACCGGTTTTCTGCGGCGATTCGTGTTGGGCGGGATGCGGCGGCTCATGCCGAAACCAAGACTGGATTGCGTTCGGTGGAGCTGCGGCGAGTTGCGGATCAGTGGGGGAAGAGTTTTGAATTTGTAGTGAATGGGATTTCTGTGTTTGCCAAGGGAGCGGATGTGATTCCGTTCGACAGTTTTCCCAATCGTGTGACGCCGGAGATTCATCGCAACATTCTGCAGGCGGCTCGCGATGCGCACATGAATATGGTGCGCGAGTGGGGCGGAGGATATTACGAGTCGGATGATTTTTACGATATTTGCGATGAGCTCGGAATTATGGTGTGGCAGGAATTTATGTTTGGCGGAGATATGATTCCGGGCGACGTTGCATTTCAGGAGAATGTAAGGCAGGAGGCGATCGACCAGATCAAACGGCTGCGGGATCATCCGAGCATTGTGGTGTGGTGTGGAAATAATGAGGTGGAAACGGGGTGGTGGCATTGGGGCGACCGGCAGGAATTTAAAGCGTCGATCTCGCCCGATCAGCGGGACCGGGTATGGCAGGATTACGTGATCATGTTTGCCGATATTCTGCGGAGCGCGGTCGCGCAATATGCCGATCCTACGCCTTACACGCCGAGTTCACCGAGCGCGAACTTTGAGGAGATTCCTGACAATCAGCATAACGGCGATATGCACTACTGGGCGGTGTGGCATCAGCAGGCGCCGAAGGAGGACTATACCAAGCAGTTTCCACGATTCATGTCGGAGTATGGATTCCAATCCTTCCCGGAGATGCGGACGATTCACACGTTTGCGAACCAACCGGGAGATTTTGATATTCGCTCGACTGTGATGCAGGCACACCAGAAGAATAAGGGAGGGAATGAACGCATCCTCACTTATATGCTGCGCGAGTACAAGGAGCCGAAGGATTTTGCTTCGTTCGTTTATCTGAGCCAGGTGCAGCAGGCGGAGATTATCAAGATTGGGGCGGAACATTTGCGGCAGCAGCGGCCGCGAACGATGGGTTCCCTCTACTGGCAGTTGAACGATTGCTGGCCGGTGGCCTCGTGGGCCAGCATCGATTACTACGGACGTTGGAAGGCACTGCAATATTTTGCACGCCGTTTTTATGATGACGTACTGATTTCACCGTATATGCACGACGATAAGGTGGATGTATACGTTGTGTCCGATAAGCTGCAGGCGCTTTCCGGAACAGTCCATATGCGGCTGCTCGATTTCTCGGGGAACTCTTTGCTGGAAGAGACGAAGGACGTGCAGGTTCCTGCACAATCGAACGCGATTTATTTTAGCGTCGATACGGCGGCGCTGGCGGCGAAAGGCGATCTGCACAAGAGCTTTTTAGTGTTCGATCTGGATGTGGCAGGAAAGAAAGTATCGCGTAACCTCATATTCCTTGGCGCAATGCACGACCTGGAATTGCCGGTTGCGCCGAAGATTGAAACGAGGCTTACCAAGACGGGCGACGACTACACGGTTACTTTGCAGTCTTCGAAGCTCGCGCGGAACGTGTATATTTCTTTCGGCGACCTGGACGTGCAAACATCAGATAACTACTTTGACTTGCTTCCGGGAGAGCAGGCTACGATTCATCTCAAGTCTTCGGCGGGGCAGGAGCAGCTTCGGGCAGCGCTGAAAGTTATGTCCCTCACGGAGGCCTTCGGTTCGAATTGACGGCATTCGTTTAGTGCAGAAGCTAACCGCAGCGGCGTGATTCGCCCGTGGCGGGATTCATTACCTTATTAGTATCGGGTTGGGCGGAGTCGCCTAAACAGGGCTCCAGCAGGGCTATTCCTGCCCTCCCAATTGGCCCGGCGAAGGGAGCCTTTCGGCCCTTGCTGGCATGTCCTTTCGAGACCTATCGTACTTCGTACCCGCAAGGCAGACTTTAACTTCGACGGTATAGGACCGGACAGAATACAGCTTACACAACCAAACATGGGACACCTCCCCACTCGTTGGAATGCGCTTGCTGTCGTGCTTGCCCTGGCCTCTATGGTTGGCTGCCAAGGACTTAGCACCAGCAAGCCTGCTTCACAAGGCACGCAGAGCAACCCCGTAGGCGGGCTGACTGCCTCGCTGGCCGCGATCACCTTCGGAAATGTGCAGACCGGAACGAGCCAGAGTCAGTCTGATGTCCTCACCAATACAAGCGGATCCAACCTCACAATTTCGCAGGCAGACGTTAGCGGGACAGGCTTCAGTATCACCGGTTTGAATATGCCTTTGAGCCTGGCCGCCGGGCAGAGTGTGAGCTTCAATGTGGTATTCAGCCCCACATCGGCGGGGAGCGCGACAGGAAATCTGGCTCTCACCTACGACGGCACAACCAGCCCGGTGAATATCGCACTCTCGGCAACGGCGGTCACAGCCGGGACTCTTACAACAAATCCGACCAGCTTCAGCTTTGGCAGCGTGCAGGTGGGTGCCTCGAGTCAGACGCAGACTGAAACCCTGACGAACACAGGCGGAGAGAATCTTACAGTTTCTGCCGCGAGCATTGGCACCGGATTCAGCTACACCGGGCTGAGCTTGCCGCTGACACTGGCCCCGAACCAAAGCACGACTTTTGGCGTAGTGTTCGCGCCGACGGCTGCGGGAGCGAGTAACGGCACTTTATCGATGACGATCAGCGGGTCGACTACCACGGTGGATGTTTCCGTTTCGGGAACCGGAACTGTGCCGATCACGCCGGCTACATTGACTGCATCGCCTACGAGCCTGTCTTTCACAGGCGTTCAACAAGGCAAGACTAAGGTGCTGACTGAAACCGTGACCAATACCGGCGGCACGAGTGCGACCATCACACAAGGAACGGTTAGCGGCACGGGCTTCAGCATTTCCGGATTAGGCACGAATGTCAGCCTCACACCCGGGCAAAGCTCGACTTTCAGCGTGACCTTTGCGCCGCAGTCCACGGGCAATTTCAGCGGAAGCATCGCTATCGCTTCGAACGCGTCGAATTCGACTTTGGATATAGGGCTTAGCGGGTCTGCGCTCGCACCGAGTTCTGGAACTTTGAGCGCGAGCGCGGTCAATGTTGGGAGCGTGACGGTTGATACAAGCGGAACTCAAACCGGGACGCTGACCGCAACCGGAGCCAGCGTATCGGTATCCTCAGTCAGCATGGGCGGCGCCAATTCTTCTGAGTTTTCCGTGAGCGGCCTCTCGTTTCCGGTCACGGTTACGACCAGCCAGCCTGTTACTTTTACGGTGACGTTTAAACCTGGTGCGACTGGAGCGGCCTCGGCGTCGGCTTCGTTCAGCAGCAACGCTACGAACTCGCCCAGTGCTGCGACGTTGAGCGGTACGGGCACGGCGGCCCCGGTGCATAGCGTGAGCTTGACGTGGAAGGCCAGCAGTACCGCAGGCGTGACTAGCTACAACATCTATCGCTCGGTGTACGCGGCGAATGCCTGCGGTTCGTATGCAAATATTGGTTCGACGGCGAGTTCCACCACGGCATACACCGACAGTGTTGTAGCTGACGGCACGACGTATTGCTACGCGACTACATCCATTGATCCGAGTGGCGAGAGCGCATATTCCAATGTTATCCAGGCTGTGATTCCCGCTCCATAATCAATCCTGTGGCTTAACGCTGTTGCAGTTCATTGCAACCGGCATTGCAAAAATTATCAGTCTTGACAGTTCTGGGCTTCGCGCTACAGTGAGAGCGTAGTTTTGCGCCATAGGCCCTCCCCCATCCTGTTTCATCTTTCATCCGAATGAGGAGATGTAAACGAATGAAGAAATTGATTGGAAAGTTCTCGGTAGTAATTTTTGCCGGTCTTTTGTGTTTTGCGACTAGTGCTTTTGCTTCCGGCTTTGGCCCCGGTCAGGGAAACGGCGGTGGAAGCGGATGCAGCAACCACCAGCAGCAAAGCAATGGCGGTTGGGGCTGGGGTGGAGGCGGCAACGGCGGTGGCGGCTGCACGACAGTGCCTGAGGGCGGTACGACTCTGATGTACGTGCTGCTGGCGGGCGTGGGTTGCGCCGGAGCCCTGGCTCTGCGATCCCGCCGAAAAGCGGCTACGCAAGAAATCAAATAAGCTTCACATCGGTCTGCGGCCCTGGCCGATGCGATCTTAACCAATCCAAACGGCATGCCAAACTTGGCATGCCGTTTTCGTTGTATACGCCTTTTCCCGGCTCTCAACAGCGCCCGGTCTATATTCTTCGAATGTGACAAACCGGTGATGCCTACTTGCAAGCAATGTTGCAAGTCATGGACATTAAGTGCAAACTGTTGCACATATGGCCGGGAATGCGACCTCGGCCAAAGGGAGAACCGGTGCCCCTGTCTGCACAGCGTTCACCGGCGCAGCTTAATTGAGAATTCATCGGTTAAGTCTATTGACTCTAAGTAGTTAGCCTAGAACTTCTGGTAGTCAGGGCCCCAGCCAGGGAAACCTATATCCCGAGACAAAGAATTGCTACCATAGGCACTCGATTGTCACATTCTTGTCTATTTTGCGGGTAACCGACCTTTGGGTACTTTGTAGCGCTTGCAAGGAACTGCAATCCCATGTAAGCTCAACATCATCAGGGCAAACTCGCAGTTCGAGCTAGTCTCACTTCTCCCCCAGCCCCGAAGGTTTCATGGTAAGCCCGCGCACAGTTAAGGACTGAAGCGAAGAGCCGGTTGACAGGGTACCGATATTCGCTATAATTCCTATCGTAATAGTGTGGATTTAACTGGCATGTACTTTTGGCAAATGACCTGCAGGATATAGCTTGCCAGCTGAACCAGGGTTGACCCGGAAACGGAAATCTCTTTTGAGTCATTAACGAACTGTTCGAGACAATCTGAAGCAAGCAGGAAAACAGCAATCCCCCAGTTTCCTGCCCAACGTGGTATCCCCCTTGGATCTCATCGCTGAGATCTCGACAACAACAGAGTTGTAACCGATTTGGGGTCACTGAGAGATGTGACTTAGAGGGCGAAGCTATGGCCGTAAGCACATTATCGTGGGAGTCAGCGCAGACTGCTTCATCGGTTGAACCGGGTGCCGGAAACTGGTACGCGCTGCAAACGCGCTCCCGCCACGAAAAGATCGTGGTGCAGCGACTGGAAGAGAGAGGCGTGACCACGTTTCTGCCGGTGATCACGGAGGTGCATCGCTGGAGCGACCGCAAAAAATCGGTAGAGGTGCCGCTCTTCCATTGCTACGTATTCGCGCAGTTCGCGCCGAACCGAACAGAACGGCTGCGGGTTCTGCGGGTGGATGGAGTATTCGGTCTCGTCGGGGCGGGCGGCGAGGGCGCGCCGATCCCACAAGAGCAGATTGACGCGGTTCGCAGTCTGGTTGGGGGGCAAGTGCCCTGGTCGGCGCATCCCTTCCTCAGCATCGGACAGCGAGTGCGAATTCGCAGCGGCGCATTGAATGGAGTCGAAGGCATTTTAGTTTCGCGCAATGGTGACCGCACCCTGGTGATATCCGTGGATGCGATTCAGCGGTCGCTCGCGGTGCGGGTGGAAGGGTATCAAGTCGAAGCGGTGTGAAGCGTTTTGTGGAATAGTCAGTAGCCTCGGGCGCTAAAGCGCAGCGCATTTTCAACAACTCAACGGCACGAGTAAACTCGTGCCCTTCCCGATCATTTCGAAAATTGAGTTTTTCAGCAGAGACTAAAGCAATCCCAATGAGTTTCTGAAGCCGTTACAGAATTAGGTCTTTTCCCCTGAGGAAGGATCCACCTACCTTGAACGAAAACACGCACGAAACAATTCGTTTGCTGATCGTGAGCCGGGACCCAGCTGTGCATCGTCAGCTGTGGTCCATGGAGGAATCCAATTCCTGGCACCTCGAAACCGGGGCAAGCTGTTGGGATGCCATGGAGCGGGTGCAATCCGGCGCGGCGCCGCATCTGCTGCTGCTGGACCTACCCCGCGGCGAAGCCGATGGACTTCACCTGTTGCGCTGGCTGCGCCGGCTGCAGCCAAATCTTCCCGTCATCGTGCTTTGCCACCGCGACGATGCTACCAAAGAAAAAGAAGCCACCCGGCTGGGAGCGGGAGAGATTCTGGTGCGGCCCTTCGACGAGCAGCAGCTCGAATCCATGATCCGGAGGCATCTGCATTCTGGTTCTTCTTTTAGTTCAGCCGAAAACACCGTGGCGGGAAATGGACATGGCGGAAACGGCAAAGCCGAAATCGTAAGCGAAAATGTGGAGCAGTTGGGCGAGGACGCATTCTTTGTCAGCGCCAGCCCGATTATGCAGAAATTGCGCGCCCAGGCGGCATTGCTGGCGCAGACCGACGTTCCGGTGCTGATTCTGGGAGAACGCGGCACGGGAAAATATACGGTTGCGAGCCTGATTCACAAGCTTTCGGTGCGCTCTGGTTTCCGGCTGATCAAGGTGAATTGCGCGGAGATGCCGGAGGCGCTGCTCGAAGCCGAATTGTTTGGAGAAGGCAATGGCTCCCGGCGAAGCGTTCTGGGAAGGTTTGCGCCCGGCGAAAAAGGCACGATTTATCTGGACGAAATCGCAGCCATGCCGGTGGCGCTGCAAGCGCGGCTGCTGCATGCGATGCAGAATCAGGGTTTGCAGAATCACGTTCTGCAAAATCAGGCTCTGCACAATCATGCTCTGCTGAATCAGGCTCTGCTGAATCACGGGCGGCATAATAGCGAACTTCAACGGTCCGGCGGAGACGCGACACCAGCCGATGTCAGGATACTGGCGGCGAGCAGCGCCAACCTCGAACGCGCCCTGGCGGAGAAGAAGCTGCGTGAGGACTTGTATTACCGCTTGAGCGCCTTCACCATGCAAGTACCGTCACTGCGGCAGCGGAAAGACGAGGTCGCAATTCTGCTGCGCTACCTGATGCACAAGCTGGCGCGGCACTACAACCTGCCTCCGCGGGCGTTCTCGGCGGCGGCGCTTGAGACCTGCCAGCATTACTCCTGGCCGGGAAACCTGAAGGAGCTGGAAACCTTCGTCAAGCGCTACCTGGTGGCGGGCGAGCAGGAAATGGTTTTCGGGGAAATGGGAACAGACACGTTGGATTTCGCCGATCATGCCGCTTTCTCGCGGGCTGGCCGAGTGACTGCGGCTCCGTGGGAAGAGAAGGAATCCGCGCCGAAGCCGGGCAAGCCGGAGTCGCTGAAGTCGCTGATTCAGGGCATCAAGTCGGAGGCGGAGCAGAATGCGATCGGGGCGGCGCTGCGCCGGACCGGCTGGAACCGGAAAGCGGCTGCGCGTTTGCTGCGGGTGAGTTACCGCACCTTGTTGTACAAAATCGAGCAGTACAATATGCGCGCGCCTGAGCCTTATCTTTCGCCGCTGCCGCTGGAAGAATTTTCGGTGTACGGGGATGGGATCAAGGGCAACGGAAAGGCAAGTTGACGCGCCAGCAGCGATTGGGCAAGGAGCAAGCTATGACCAGAAACGCAAGCACCGGGTGGAGCGGACGAGTGGCCGTACTGCTGGTCTGCGCTCTTTTCACGGGCTCACTCTTCACTTCTTCTGTGTGCGCGCAAACCGCGGCCGCGCACGATACCGACACCGCGACTGCGGCCAAGCCGCACGACAACAGTTTTGTGATCGGCAATGACGACGTGCTGGCCATCAACGTGTGGAAGGAGCCGGACATCTCGCGCTCGATTCCGGTGCGGTCGGACGGAAAGATTTCGCTGCCGCTGGTCGGAGAGGTACAGGCCGCCGGACTCACTCCCGCTGCGCTCGAAAAAGACATTGCCAGCCGGTTGAAGAACTACATTTCGGAGCCGGAAGTTACGGTGATGGTGCAGACAGTCAACAGCCAGAAGTTCAACATTCTGGGCCAGGTAGCCAAGCCGGGGTCGTACGTGATCGCCAATTCGCCGACCGTGCTGGATGCGATTGCGCTGGCCGGCGGCTTCCGCGACTTCGCCAAGAAAAAATCCGTGTATGTGCTGCGGCAGGGGCCGGATGGGGAGTCGCGCATCCCGTTCAATTACAAGGATGTGAGCCAGGGCAAGAACATGGCGCAGAACATTAAACTGCAGCCCGGCGATACGATCATCGTTCCGTAAACACTATTTGTTAGCGCTTTTATTAATGACAAGCCTGAATTCAGTGCGGTGGGGATTGGTTTTGCTGGCCAGCATTCCGGTTTGCGCGCAGGAGCAGTCAAGCGCTCCGGCGCCGGCGGTGTCGAATCCAGTCATTTCCGTTTCCACGAATAGCGATTCGAGCGGCACCGAAGGCCGCATGCTCGCGCCTCCTCCGGTGAGTGGACAAAGCTATCCGGTGGCGTTTGCCTCGGAAGAGCGAGCCAATTACCTGCGCGGCGGCGTAACCTTCAATACCGCCTACTCCGACAACGTGCTGGGCGGGGATAGCGTCACTCCGGTCAGCGATGTGAGCTATTCGGTATGGCCGACTATCTCACTCGATGAAACCACATCGCGGCTGCACACGGTGTTAAGTTACGCTCCGGGATTCACCTTCTACCAGCGCGTCACGTCGCGCAACGAGGCGGATGAGAATCTAGCGCTGGATTTGCAGTACCGGCTGAGCCCGCACGTGACGGTTAGCGTGCGCGATTCGTTTCAGAAGTCGTCCGACGTATTCAATCAGCCGGATGAAGGTTTGGCGGGAGCGGTTTCGGGTTCGACCGAGGGTGTGAACAATTCCATAATTGCGCCGCTTGCCGACCGGCTCAGCAATACCGGCAATGCGGGCATCACGTATCAATTCGCTGCCAACGCGATGGTCGGAGCCAGCGGGACGTTTACCAACCTGCACTATCCGAATCCGGACGAAGTGCCGGGGCTTTTCGATGCGGCTTCGCGCGGGGGAGCGGCCTTCTACAGCTACCGCATAGCGCGGGAACACTATATCGGCGTGACGTATCAATACCAGCAACTGCTCTCCTACCCAACCGGCGGGACGAATGAGACGCAAACCGATGGAATTTTTGCTTTCTACTCGTATTATCCGGCGCACAGATTTTCATTTTCGTTATTTGGCGGTCCGCAATACTACAGCGCGGGCGTGCAGTTTACCGGCACGATTCCCGCAACGGTGGCGGCCGAGCAATCCTGGTCACCGGCGGGTGGGGCAAGCTTGAACTGGCAGGCGCAGCACTCGAGCATCGCGGTCAGTTATCTGCACAGCATCAGCGGCGGTGGCGGACTGGTTGGGGCGGTCAAGCTGGACAGCGCGAATGCCTCGGTGCGGCAGCAGCTTACACGCAACGTCAGCGCGGCGCTGGCGGGAACGTATGCGAACAACGGAGTGCTGGCGCTTTCCGATTTGGGTGGACATTTGGTTTCCGGCAGCGCATCGCTCGGGCGGCAGGTAGGCGAGCATTTGAATCTGCAGGCGGGCTATACGCGCCTGTACCAGACTTACAGCGTATTTTCCGCAAATCCCGATGCCAACCGGGAATGGGTTTCGATTTCGTATCAGTTCGCGCGGCCGCTGGGAAGATAGAGACGAAGTCAGAATTAAAGAATTAAGAAGAACATAGGCCAGAGAAATTAATTATGCCTGAAGATTTCGAAGAGCAAAGTCCGGGCCAGTTCGATCTCGATCATTATCTGGGGATCGTGCGACGCCGGCACATGCAGTTCCTGATCCCGCTGTTCGTGGGTTGGGCGCTGGTGTGGGGCGTGAGCTGGGTGCTGCCGCCGCGTTATCTTTCGAACACACTGATTCTGGTGGAGCAGCCCACCATGCCGAAGGACTATGTCACACCCAACGTGAACGACGATCTGCAGGAGCGGATGCAAAGCATTACGCAACAGATTCTCAGCCGTACGCGGCTTTTGCACATCATCGACCAGTTCGGGCTTTACGCGAATCTGCATTCCCAGCCTTCGCCCGATCAGAAGGTGCAGTTGATGCGCAAAGATATCGGCATCGATCTGGTGCGCGATAACGGCAATCAGATTACGGCCTTCAACGTTTCCTATACGTCGCGCGATCCGCAGGTGGCACAGCGGGTGACCAGCGAACTGACCAACCTGTTCATCAACGAGAACCTGGAAGTGCGGCAACAGCAGTCGGAAGACACCACGAAATTTCTCGAAGGGCAACTGGAGACGGCGCGGAAGACGCTATCGGATCAGGAAGAAAAAATTCGCGAGTTCAAAGGGGAGCACCCGGGCGAGCTGCCGACGCAGGTAGGAAGCAATCTACAGATTCTCTCCGGCTTGCAGTCGCAGTTGCAGACCGAAGAAGATGCGCTGAACACGGCCAAGCAGCAACGCGTCTATCTGGAAACGCTGGTAAATCAGTACCGTACCCTGCAGGGATCGTCGCAGGGATCGAAGAGCGAGAGCGGCGGCAGCACGACGGTGGGATTGCCGGCGATCGACGAAGAGTTAGACAAGCTGCGGGCGCAACTGGCCGACCTCAGTTCGCACTACACCGACCGCCATCCTGACGTGCGCAAGGTGAAGGAACAGATCGCCAAGACGGAGAGGATGCGGGACCAACTGGTTGCCAGCCTGAAGGCCAAGGCCGCGGCGGCGCAGGCCGACCCCAGCGCAGTGCCGACGGAAGCGACTGAGTCGCACGATCCATCGTCCCCGATGGCGCAGTTGCAGGGGCAGTTACAAGCGAACCGCGTGGAGATTGCCAACCGCGAGCGTTCGGTCACGGACTTGAAGGCCAAAGTGGTTGACTACCAGGGACGGCTGAATCAGGAGCCCGTGCGGGAGCAGCAACTCGCCGACCTGACGCGCGGCTACGAGCAGTCCAAAGCGAATTACGACGACCTGCTGAAGAAAAAGAACGAGTCCGCCATGGCCACCAGCATGGAGCTGCTGCAGCAGGGTGAGCGCTTCCACGTCATTGATGCTCCCAGCCTGCCCATCAAGCCCGACTTTCCCAATCGCATGAAGTTCTGCGCCATCGGCCTGGGCTTCGGACTGATGCTGGGCGTGGTGGTAGCCGGCGCCTTCGAATTCATGGATGAGCGCATTTATGACGAGAAGCAGCTGCAGAAGCTGCTGCCGGTGCCGGTAATCTCGGAAATTCCGGCATTGGTAGAGCCGGCGGACTTGCGAACAGAAAGCCGCCGGTTGTGGCTGGGATGGGTGACAGCAGCTTTCGTATCGGCTACGATCTTGCTGGGGTCGGCCTTGAGTTATTTGCGCGGCTAGCGATAGAACCCAATGTATAAAGCCTTTTACAGTCTGAAGCGCAACCCCTTTGAGATCACGCCGGATCCCTCGTTTCTGTTTGCGACACAACGGCACAACGAAGCTTTGGCCGCGCTTTACTACGGGGTGAGGCGGCATAAAGGGTTCGTGGTTCTGACCGGAGAAGTGGGGACGGGAAAAACTCTTCTACTGCGCTGTCTGCTGCAATTGCTCAAACAGAGCGACGATGTGAAGTACGCCTACGTCTTCAACGGGCGGCTTTCGCCGCTGGAGTTTCTGCAATACATTACTGGCGATCTCGGACTGCCGGCGGCAGGCAAGAACAAGAGTGAATTGCTGTTGCAACTGGCGGGTTATGTGGTGGCGCGCGGCGAAAAGAAACTGACCACGGTGCTGGTGGTCGACGAAGCACATCATTTATCGACCGACATACTGGAAGAGATCCGGCTGCTGACCAACCTCGAAACCGCGGATGAGAAGCTGCTGCAGATCCTGCTGGTAGGTCAGCCTGAACTGGATGCGAAGCTGGACTCGATGGAGTTGCGGCAGTTGAAGCAGCGAATCGCTTTGCGATCGCACCTGTCTTCGCTCGATCTGGCGGAAACCAAGGGCTATATCGAGCGCCGGCTGCAACTGGCGGGAAGTCCGCGCGCCGCGCAGATATTCCCCCCGGAGACGGTTGCGGCGGTGCATCGCTACTCGCAGGGAATTCCGCGGCTGATCAACACCATCTGCGAGAACGCATTGATTGCAGCCTACGCGCGGCAGGCAGCCAGCGTGGCTCCGGAGATCATCGAAAGCATCGCCAAAGATTTCCGGCTCGGGGTGCAGACGCCGGTGCTGCAAAGGAAGAAAGCGCCCGACGAACTCGATTTCCGGAGAGCCGCGAAAACGCTGCTCGAACTGTACGCGCACCTGCAGGCGGAGCAAACGCGGGAGCGGGATGAGGAACTGGGGACGGCGCGACTACCCACAGTGATTAAACAGTAGAGAAACAGGCAGTGAATAAGCAGCGGTTAAGAAGCAATCGAACAAACGCAATACTTAAGCATAGTTACCCAAACATAGTATCCAAACAATGAGCCACATATTTGACGCGTTGCAAAGGTCGGAAGCGGAACGCTCGGGGGAGAAATCGCCTCTCGCGGAACCATCCACGTTCGCGCTTGCGACCGAACTGCTCGAGATCGCGGAGCGCAAGCGGCGGGGCACGAGTGCGCCGAGTGCCTCGGCTATCGCCCCGGCCGATGCTTTGGAGCAGTTTCCCTCTCTGCCGGTTTCGATCTCGCCCCACAGCCGCTTGGTGGCAATCGGGGAAGAAGAGAGTCTGGGAGCGGAAAAATTTCGTTTCCTGGCGGTGCGGTTGCGGCAGCTTCGGCAAAGCCGTCCGCTGAAAAAGGTATTGATTACCAGCACCATTCCGCAGGAGGGCAAGAGCACGGTTGCGGCCAACCTGGCCTGCACCCTGGCCCGAAGAAAACAACAAAAAACGCTGCTGATCGAAGGCGATCTGCGCCGGCCGACCCTGGCCCAAAAATTCGGCCTGGGCAGGGTTGCGGGATTGAGCGAATGGCTGCGCGGTGAAACCGAAAGTATGAACATCTACCGACTGGAGGCCCTGGGCCTGTGGGTGCTGCCTGCAGGCAACGCGCCGGAAAACCCCTTGGAACTGATGCAGTCAGGCAAGCTATCCCCCACCATGGAGCAATTGACAGCCTGGTTTGAATGGATCATTATCGACTCTCCGCCGGTGCTGCCTTTGGCCGACACCAGCATGTGGGCTCGTCTCGCAGACGGAGTCCTGCTGGTTACGCGAAAGAGTATCACCGAAAAGCAACAGTTGAAGCGCGGCCTGGAAGCGATCGAACGCGGAAAACTTCTGGGCGCATTGGTGAACGGTTCCACCGATACGGCGCACAGCGACTACTATCAACGATACGGCCCGGCCGCATCGTCCCCCGAGTTTCCCCACATGAAGAAGAAGTAAGCAATCGCAGACAAGGCGGCTGACGCCTTCAGATTCTCCACATCTCCCCCACGCAAGTAAACGAAGCCCTTTGCTTTTTCGCTGGCCCTGTTTTCCGAAAAAGCAAACCAGGCGGAGGGACACAATGAACATACGGCGCACCACTACGAAACTTCTGAGTCCACGCGCGGCCGGACCGGCATCG
The DNA here is from genome assembly GCA_049280795.1 of Candidatus Sulfotelmatobacter sp. Lineage (GTDB taxonomy): Bacteria > Acidobacteriota > Terriglobia > Terriglobales > Acidobacteriaceae > Sulfotelmatobacter. The sequence continues at coordinate 6,420 of JBAPQU010000599.1, read as the reverse complement.
GCTGCAAGCTACACAACTTTGCGGGAGGAAGACTTTCTGCGTGTGATCTGGCATGAAAGAAAGCGGGCGGAACGCTCGAACAAGCCTTCCGTGCTGATGCTGATCGAAATGGAAAATCAATTTCCTTTCGAGAAGAACGGCGAAGCCCTGAAAAAAATCCTGTCGGCGCTGGCGGCGACGACCCGAGAGACCGACGTAACGGGCTGGTACAAAGACGATTGCGTGGTGGGCGTGATGTTCACCGAAATCACCTTCGAGGAACAAAGTTCGATTGTGACCACGGTGATGAACCGTGTGAGCGAGGCCCTGCGCAGCCGCCTGAGTGCGCGGCAATTCAATCAAGCGAGTATTTCCTTCCATGTGTTTCCCGAAGAACGCTACGAGCGGACTTCGCCGATGCCGGGCACGCCAGCTCTTTATCCCGAATTGGCGGCGCGTGACGAGGCGGAGAGGCTGGTACAAGGGTGAAGGCAACCGTCCTGATCGCGACCACGTCGCGCTGGTTTCCGACGGCGCGGCTGGCCATGGCTCTGGCCCATGCGGGGTGCACGGTGGACGCAGTCTGTCCCGCCGGGCATCCGCTCGTCAGGATGGGAGCGGTGCGCCAAGCTCATCCCTACCGTGGCCTCATGCCGTTGAAGTCGTTTGCGGATGCGGTGGCGGCGACGACGCCCGACTTCATCCTGCCGGGCGATGACTTGGCCACCTGTCACCTGCACCGCCTGTACGAACAGGCGAGGCAAGGAGGGGGAGAAAACGGAAGAGCGCTGGGAATGCTGATCGAGCGCTCGCTTGGCGCACCTGAAAGTTTCCCGGTGGTCTATGCCCGGACTGCATTTATAAACCTGGCGCGAAAGGCGGGCCTTCGCGCTCCCAGAACTGAGGTAATCGCGAATCTAGGGGATCTCAGGAAATGGGCGGTTCAGGTTGGCTTCCCGACGGTGTTGAAAGCCAATGGTACGTCGGGCGGGGATGGCGTCCGAGTTGTCCATAACCTCGAAGAAGCGGAATACGCCTTTCATGCGTTGCAATCTCCTCCGCCGTTGGCGCGGGCGGTCAAACGGGCGCTGGTGGATCAGGACAAGACGTTGATTTGGTCGGCGCTGCGGCGGCGACGGTTCGTGGTGAATGCACAGGAATACGTGACCGGACGCGAGGCGACCAGCGCGGTCGCTGCCTGGCAGGGGAAGGTCCTGGCCAGTCTGCATTTCGAAGTGATCAACAAGCGGGATGCGGCCGGGCCCTCAAGCGTGGTGCGCCTGATCGAGAACGCGGAAATGTCCACTGCCGCCGAAACCATGGTGCGCGAGCTGAATCTCTCCGGCTTGCACGGCTTCGATTTTATGGTGGAGTCGGACAACGGAAACGCGCACCTGATCGAAATCAATCCTCGCGCCACCCAGGTTGGACACCTGGCACTGGGGCCGGGACACGACTTGCCCGCAGCTTTGTACAGCGCCCTGTCGGGGAATTCATTGCAAGCGGCCCCGAAGTTGACGGAGAACGACATCATTACATTGTTCCCGCAAGAGTGGATGAGGGATCCGGCGAGCGCGTTTTTGCTCTCGGGCTATCACGACGTCCCCTGGGAAGAGCCGGAGTTGATTCGGGCCTGCGTCGGACGACGCTGGAAGCCGACGCTCCGTTCAGCCGCAAAAGATCCGGCGCAGAGTCTATCGCCGGTAAGGGCTCCACGCATATGACGCCTCCTACGAACAATCGCCTCGTGCGCACCGGCCTGCAGAGCCGTCACTACATGCAGCATCAGTCTGTTCCTGCGCCGGTAAATGGGGAAGTACACCGCAGTCCGAGGAAGCCCCTTCGCGTGATGAAGTTTGGCGGGACGTCGGTGGGCGACGCCTCTGCAATCAAAAAGGTCGTGGAAATCGTCCGCAGCGCGGCGCGGGAGAGTCACGTGGTCGTGGTGGTCTCGGCCATGAGCGGCGTAACCAACAAGCTGGTGGCGGCCTCCAACCAAGCCGAGGCGGGAGACTACCAGCCAGTCGCGGCAACTTTCGGGGAATTACGCCGGCAGCATGACACGGCCGCCGACGCATTGATCCATTCGGCTGCGGAGCGGAGTCGCATTCGCCGCAAAGTCGAGGAGATCGTTCAAGAAGGCGACCGCCTGTGCCGGGGCACGATGCTACTGGGTGAGTTGACGCCACGCACGCGCGACGCCATTTCGAGCCTGGGCGAGCGGCTTTCCGCACCACTCGTTGCCGCAGTACTGGCCGAGCACGGCGTTATGAGCCAGGCGATCGAAGCCACGGAATTAGTAGTCACGGATTCCTGCCACGGCGCCGCCGATCCGGTTATGGATCTGACGCGGGAGCGCTGTCAGAGCAGTCTGCACCCGCTTCTGGATCAGGGCATCGTCCCGGTGGTGACCGGTTTCATTGGGGCCACGACGGAGGGCGTACTCACAACTCTCGGACGCGGCGGGTCGGATTATTCGGCGACGATTCTGGGTGCGGCTTTGAATGCGGATGAAGTCATCATCTGGACCGATGTGGACGGCCTGCAGACGGCGGACCCGCGCCTGGTGACCGGAGGACGAACCATCCCGGAAATTTCCTATCGCGAAGCGGCTGAGCTGGCCTACTTCGGCGCGAAGGTGCTGCATCCGAAAACGCTACGCGCTGTGATGCAATACGGCATTCCGCTGTGGATTCGAAACACCTTCGCGTCGGAGTTGCCGGGCACGAAGATTACGCCGTCTGGACCGCCGAGCGCCGCCGGAGTGAAGGCGCTTACCGCCATCAGCGACGTGGCCATGATCACCGTTGGTGGTCCCGGCTTATCTGGTGTACAGGATGTTCTGGGCCGCACCTTCCGCACGGCTGCGGCGGTGCGCGCCGATGTACTGCTGATCTCACAGGCCTCTTCGCAGAACGATTTGTGCCTGGTGATTGCCTCAGCACTCGGCAAGAGCATGGTGGAGGCGTTGCGCCACGAATTTGCCCATGATCTGGCGCACGAACCCGCGTATGAATCAACGAAACACATTGCGCTTGATCTGAGCGTTGCCATGGTGACGGTCGTCGGGCAGAAAATGCGGTCGGTTCCTGGAGCGGTGGGCCGCACCTTCGGAGCGCTGGGCCGGGAAAATGTGAACATCGTTGCGATTGCGCAAGGCGCCACCGACTGCACAATTTCATTCGTAGTCGCGAAGAATGATGTGAAAGCGGCACTGGCGGGCATTCACCAGGAGTTTCGCCTGGGGAATCCGCAGGGCGCCGAGGCGATCGGCGGGAATGTTGCGAACGGTAGTGTCGTCGCCGAAGATGACAATTATTATCCGCCGTGCGCGGCGGTTGAGGCTACGCGCCAGCCAGAACCGTAGATCAGGCGCTGAAGCGCTTACACACTCTTGACGGCTTAGCGGCACGAGTAAAACTCGTGCCCTTCCCGAACCATTTCGGAGATCGTCTCCGAATGATGAACTCGAATTAGAAACAAAAACTTCTCCCCCCGCTGCGCATATTCAAAATGTCAAAACTAACTATTAACTCATTCGCCGCTTCCGCGGGCACAAGTGGAGCAGCGGCAGGGAGACAAGTTGTGAAGTTAAGCCGATCGAATATGCCTTTGCGTTCTCCGCAGGGCCGGCCCACGCCGGGGCAAGCCTTCAGCGTTCTGAGCGAGGAACCATTTCATCGCATGATCGCGCTGGAGAGAAAGCGCACTGAGCGCTCCGGCAAGCCGTTCGTGCTCATGCTGCTGGACGCGGGAACCTGCATACCCTCCGATAAAACCGGAAACGTGCTGGGCAAAATCCTGTCCGCGTTGTCGCTCGCGACGCGGGAAACCGATGTGACCGGCTGGTACAAGAACCATTCCATCATCGGAGTGCTGTTCATCGACATCGGCGCCGAGGAGCGCGAGTCGATTGTAGGCACGATGATGAGCCGGGTGAGCGAGACTCTACGCAATAATTTGAGCCTCGAGAAATTCAGCCAGGTCAGCATGTCCATGCACATTTTCCCGGAGACCTGGGATCACGACGGTACGCACGGCAATCCGACGCTCTATCCCGATTTTGTGCACCGCAACCAGGCGCAGCGATTCGGCCTCATGGTGAAACGAGGCATCGACATCGTGGGCAGTGCGGCCGCTCTGCTCATGTTGTCTCCAGTTTTTCTGGTAGTCGCACTGCTGGTTAAACTGAGTTCCGAGGGACCGGTTCTCTTCCGGCAGGAGCGCCTGGGGCAATTCGGAAGATCTTTTACTTTTCTGAAGTTCCGTTCGATGTATGCGAACAATGACCGCAAGATCCACCAGGAGTTCATGAAGCGCGTCATCAAAGGCGATCATGATGGCCGCGCGGAGGGTGGACGCAAGGTCTACAAGATGACCAATGACCCCCGCATCACCAGGATCGGATCGCTTCTGCGGCGGACCAGCCTGGACGAACTGCCGCAATTTATCAATGTGCTGCGAGGGGATATGTCTCTGGTGGGACCGCGGCCGCCGATCGCCTACGAATGCCATGAATATGACCTTTGGCATCGCCGTCGCGTGCTCGAAGTGAAGCCCGGGATTACCGGCCTGTGGCAGGTGCGGGGACGCAGCCGGGTGCGCTTTGACGACATGGTGCGTCTGGATCTGCAATATGTGCGCACCTGGTCGGTATGGCTGGACCTGCAAATCCTGGCGCAAACCCCGGGTGCCTTGTTCAGCGACGACGCATTTTAACCACTCAGTCCTCGATCAGAGTTCTATCTGATCATAGCTTCCACGCATTTTTTACTTCATACCCTTGTAGTTGTTGTTGAGGAGACGAGACCTGACCGCGACATCTGTAGTTGAATGCCGGAGCCAAGCAGAACCAATATCAGCGAATGATGAGCCCAAAATGGCTCATCGCATCGAGCCGTTACAGGATCGGCGCTGGGATGAATTGGTGCGGAGGCATCCGCGGTCTTCCGTTTTTCACTCCACGGCTTGGTTGACCGCGCTGTCGAGCACTTACGGCTACCAGCCCGTCGCGTACACAACGTCGCCCCTGGGACAGGATCTGGAAAATGCCCTGGTGTTTTGTCCTGTGAAAAGCTGGTTGACCGGACGCCGGCTGGTTTCGCTGCCTTTTTCGGATCACTGCGAACCATTAGTGAGTACCGGCGCAGAACTGGATATTTTGGCTGGTGCGCTGGCGCAAAGGACCAGTGAAGAGCAATGGCGCTACCTGGAACTACGTCCGTTGCTGCCGTTTACCCTGGTTACGCCGCTCCGACATACGCAAGTGGCCTATGCTTTTCATCAGCTCGATCTGGAACCGAGTCTTGACACCATCTTTAGAAATTTTCACAAAGATTCGATCCAGAGAAAGATTCGGCGAGCCGAGCGCGAAGGTCTGAGGTATTGCGAAGGCGCGACGCCTGAGCTGCTCGATCAGTTTTACGGGTTGGTGAAAGTTACCCGGAAGCGCCACAATCTACCGCCGCAATCGCGGAGATGGTTCAGTACCTTGCTGGACTGTTTTCGGGAAACCTTAAAGATCCGGGTGGCGTATAAAGGCGAGCGTCCGGTGGCTGCAATGCTGACCCTCCAGCACAAGGACACATTGATTTATAAGTACGGATGTTCCGATTCCCGGTTCAACAATCTAGGAAGCATGCACCTGCTGTTTTGGAAGTCCATTCAGGAGGCCAAGATCAAGGGGCTGCGGTGTTTGGACTTCGGACGAACCGACGCCGGACAACAGGGGCTGATTACCTTCAAGAACCGTTGGGGGGCGAAGCAGTCGGTGCTCACTTATTCGAGGTTTGGAGCGGCCGAGAAGTCTACTCATATTTTCGATCTATCGTCCAGCCAGTGGAAAAGGAAGGCGACAACATTCACGCTTTCGCACTTGTCACCCCGCGTGCTCGCGTTCATTGGACAGATTGTGTACCGGCATATTGGCTAACCGCTTGTGGAACCATTCCGGGAAACTTGGTGGGGAATCCGGACCAAGTTGGGCATCCGAAAGGTCAAGCCCCTCAATGGTTTCCCGATGCTCTTGGTACAGGTCCGATATATGCCCTTGTGTGTCCTTGGCCGGAGTTTTGAGGCAGTATACCCTGTTCTCACACTTGCAAAAACAAGCGTGAGATTCTTTACAGGGGACCCCCCAGCCATGAATCGTTTGATTCGACTTGCCCTTCTCATGTTGACGGTCAGCTTGGTAATCGACGGAAGCGCTTCGGCTGCGACGTACTACATCGCAGCCAACGGAAGCGATTCGAACAGCGGAACGTCAAAGACATCGCCATGGCTGCATGCGCCCGGCATGCCGAGCTGTACCGGCGCTTGTGCGGCGGCAAGCCCAAAGCCCGGCGACCAGATCATCTTTCGGGGCGGCGATACCTGGCATTACGGAACTGGATCTCCGCTGGTGGGCGGAACCTGGAGTTGGACGAAGAGCGGCAGCAGCGG
>JBAPQU010000598.1:0-1659 GCA_049280795.1 Candidatus Sulfotelmatobacter sp. | reverse complement strand
TCCTGGCCGGCGTCCTGGGGCGGCTGGGTTTTCGCTGGATCGAAATCGGTCACGGCGTGGGATTAGGCGCAGCCAAGGCCGGCAAGGGCACGATGCCCACCTCGGATGAACGCCTGATCGAAGCGGCGAAGCGCGCCGCACCCAACGCCCAAATCGGCTGTTTTTTTATTCCCGGTATCGGTACTGCAGACCAGTTGAAGTCAGCGCGCGCCGCAGGCCTCGATTTTGTCCGCATCGGCTACAACGCCCCCGAAATCGAAGACGCCTTTCCTTACCTGACTCTCGCCAAGGAATTAGGTCTAAAGCCTTGCCTGAACTTCATGAAGACCTACGGCATCTCGCCCGATGTGTTCGCCGACAAGGCAAAAGCTGGCGCGACCGCCGGAGCAGACATTGTTTATTGCGTCGATTCCGCCGGCAGCATGTTCCCGGAAGACGTGCACAAATACTTCAGCGCCGCCCGCGACCGCTGCGAGTGCGAATTAGGCTTCCACGGTCACAGCAACCTGCAGTTTGCCGTTGCTAATAGTGTTGAGGCGGTTCGCTGTGGCGCGAGTTTCATTGACACCACACTCTACGGATTGGGACGGAGTGCAGGCAACGTTCCCACTGAAGTCGCCGTCGCGGTCTTCAATAATCTCGGCATTCAAACCGGAATCGATCTTTTCGACGTAATGGACGCAGCCGAAGAATTCATGGGCCCGCTGATGTCGCAAATGCAGCTCTACGACATGATGTCGGTCGCCATGGGCTGCAGCCAGTTTCATTCTTCGTTCCTGCCCAAGGTCGCCGCCGCCGCACGCCAGCACGGAGTCGAGTTGCGCAGGCTGGTAGTTGCCATGGGCAAACTTGATCCTGTCAATCTCGATGACGACAGCCTGGATCGCATGGCCAGCAGCTTGCCCAATGCCGCTCCAGGCAGGGCGCGGGAGATGCTGACGTCGTTCTCCGTGCCCGGCATTTCCGCCCATAGCATCAGCACTTCGCTCGCAGCCGTGCAGTCGTTGGTCGATGGCATGACCGTTACCTGTGCCAAACGCCGCGCCCGTCCTGTGCTCGAGCTGGTTGCTTCCGAATCGCCCTCTCCAGATCTGGTTCTGGCCGACCTGGTGCTCGCCGAAGGCCCGGTTGTTCTCGGTAGAGTGGTCTACGGGTCTTTCGAAACGCTGGAGCAGGTTTTGAGTATGACCGGTGCCAGCGTGCCGTTATATCTAAGCGACAAAGATGGAGGCGCGTGGGCCGCGGAGTGGCCCGCGTCCGTACGGGAGATTGTTGGTGTGGAGAGAATCCTGCCAGTACGCTCAAAACATCTGTTCGCCAGTTACATGGAAGAAGTCGTGCTGGCGACGGCCTATCGCTCCGGTGCATTCTGCTTAATGATTTATGGAAATCCGAGCCGCGCCCTGCTGCAAAATTGTTGCGAGACCTTTACCAACGTTGTCGTGCACGGGGAGTTGCCACTGGAACCACCGGCAAATTGTTGGCAGCTGGCGGATTTTTCCGACCGCATGCACTTCGACCTGGGCGTCGGCGTGGCGCTGCTTCTTTGTCCGCCGAGCGGCGCCGACTCGGCTTCAATCGATCAGATGCTATCGCCTGAAGGCGTTGTAATCACAGCCGGCCACTTCCCCCGCTTCGAGCTGGACATCCCGGGCCGCG
>JBAPQU010000597.1:0-9928 GCA_049280795.1 Candidatus Sulfotelmatobacter sp. | reverse complement strand
TTCGAGATTCGCGTGGCTGCGATGATGCAGCAGATTGAAGATGGCTACAACCAGGCCGGCCCCGATGGATTGACGCTTACCGAAAAACGTGACGTGCTGGCGCAACAGACGCACGAGTTTGTGGACGATCAATATAGCTGTTGGAACACTTTGCGGCCGGCACTGGCGGAGCATGGCATTCGGGTGTTGAGCCTGCACGAGCTGGACGCTGCGGCCCGCCGCTTCGTCGACGAGTATTGCGAAAAAGAATTGGATCCCATGCTTACGCCGGTGACGGTGGATCCGACGCATCCTTTTCCGCGGGTGATCAATAAGGCGCTGTGCCTGGGGCTGCTTCTGCGGCGGCGGCGGCGGTCGGCGCTGACTTATACCGGAGTGGTTTCTGTGCCGCGGTCGTTGCCACGGCTGATTCGGCTGCCTTCGGAGAAAACCACGGATTTTATATTTCTTGCTGACCTAGTCGCACACCATGCGCAGAACATGTACCACGGCTACGACATTGTTTCGTCGGCCCCTTTCCGTGTAACGCGGAACAGTAATCTTTATCTGCAGGAAGAAGAGGCGCGCAATCTTCTGGAGTCGGTGCGTACGGAGCTGCATAACCGCCGCAAGGGCGACGCGGTGCGCATGGAGATTGAGGCGGACGCCGACCCGGAGATTATCGACCGGCTGCGCACGGTGTTTGAACTCGATCCCTGGCAGGTGTTTCCGGTGAACGGTCCGGTAAATCTTTCGCGGCTGTTCAATATTTATGACCAGACGCAGCGGCCGGAGTTGAAATACCGTTCGTTTGCGCCGCGCGAGTTGCGGCTCACGGCGAAATCACAGAATCTTTTTGAAGAGCTGCGGCGGCATGATGTGATGCTTCACCATCCTTACGATTCTTACGATGCGGTGGTGTCGTTCATCAATTCAGCGGCCGAAGACGATAACGTACTTTCGATCAAGCAGACCCTCTACCGCACCGGCGAGCACTCTCCCATCGTGTCGTCGCTGATGAATGCGGCTTCGCAGAAGGAAGTTACGGCGGTAGTTGAGTTGAAGGCGCGCTTTGATGAAGCGTCCAATATCCGATGGGCGCGCGATCTGGAAGATGCCGGAGTGCAGGTGTTTCACGGACTGGTGGGGTTGAAGACGCACTGCAAGCTTTCGCTGCTGGTGCGCCGCGATCCGGATGGCGTGCGCAGTTATGCGCACATCGGAACAGGGAACTATAACGCAACGACGGCGCGCATCTATACCGATCTCAGTTTGTTCACGGCGAATCCGGAGATCACGCGGGCTGTGCATGACGTTTTCAGTTTCCTGACGGCTTATGCGGAGAATCCCAGCTACGATCCGCTTCTGGTTGCGCCGCTCGATTTGGCGGAGAAGTGCATCGCTCTGATTGATCGCGAGGCCGAGCATGCGCGGGAGGGTAAGCCGGGACGCATCATTGCAAAGATGAATGCGCTGCTGGATAAGAACATGATCCAGGCGCTGTATCGCGCTTCGCAGGCGGGAGTCGAGATCGACCTTATTGTGCGCGGCATTTGTGCTTTGCGACCGGGAGTGCGCGGGCTGAGTGACCGGATCAAGGTGCGAAGCATTGTGGGGCGGTTTTTGGAGCACAGCCGGATTTATTATTTTGGCAATGGCGGCGAAGAAGAAATCTATATCGGCAGCGCTGATTGGATGCCGCGCAATCTTTACGAGCGGGTGGAAGTGCTGGTGCCGCTGCGCGACGAATTCTTGCGCGAGCGCGTGCATCGCGAGATTCTCGATGCGTACCTGGCGGATAACCGCAAAGCGCGAATCCTGTTGCGCGATGCCACTTATATTCGTGCGTGGCAATCCGTGCATGGCGCGCGGAAGCGTAAACCGCCTACGGGAGCGGCGGCTTTCAGTGCACAGGATTATCTGATCAGCGTAGCGGAAGGCAAACAGGCTGTGGGATTGCCTCCGGCGGAAGTTCCGGCACGAAAGCGCAAAGTCCCGGCTGGAAGGGAACGATAGTTCGCCATGATCCTATATTTTTTGCGTCACGCCAGCGCCGGCGAACATTTCATAAATCCCAAGAAAGACGAGAAGCGGGCGCTCGATAAGGAAGGCATTGAGCAGTGTGGTTATGTGGGCCGCGCGCTGGCTGCGCTCGATGCCCAGGTGGATGTGATTATCTCCAGCCCGCTGAAGCGGGCAACGCAGACGGCTTCGCTGGTGGGAAATGAAATGGGTTACGAAGGCAAGCTGCAAATTGAGGCGGGATTGCGGCCCGGCGCAACTTTTGCCGACTTTCGCCGATTGCTGGAAAAATACGCGAAGCAGGAATCGGTCATGGTGGTGGGACATAATCCCAACCTCAGCCAGTTTCTGGGAACCGTAATCAGTGAGTCGGGTTGCGAGGCTTCGGTGGAGTTGAAAAAGGGAGCGGTGGCCCGGGTTGACATGCGGCGCAACTCCGGCACGCTGCAGTGGTGTTTAACGCCGAAAGCGTTGCGGACACTTTACGCAACGGCCGTAGAAAGTTCACGGCCGAACACTTCTCGGAAATAAGCGCAGTCTTTCTCGATCGCCCATAATTCCAAATCCACTCCCATGCGCTGGCGCGGAACCAGAGTCAGGCACACCTTAGCGGCATGCTGGCTGACGCGCACTTTTTGCACGGCGCGGCTGCGGCCCAGGTTCAGAGAGCGCGCGAGGCGCAACAGCAGAATTGCTTTCTGCACACCGTCGCGGTCGGCGGGATCAATCACCTTCATCGGACCATCTTCCATGGTGGGGCGCGACTTTCCGAGATAGCGCGCGATGGCCGCGATGATGCGGCGCTGCTGTGGGGTGTAACCGAGAATCTCCGAATTCGAAATAATGTAATACGTGTGCCGGTGATGGGCGTTGCGGTTGAGGTAATCTCCGACCTCGTAGAGCATGGCGGCCGCGCCAAGCCACTCGCGGAATTCCGGCGAAAGACCATGCACAGAACGCAGCGCGGAGAACAGAAACATGGCGGACTCGCGTACGTCGAGAGCATGTTTCATATCCACGTGATAGTGGGCGACGGCGCGCGTGATCGATTCCCAGCGTTCGGATTCAACCTGCTTTCCAGAGCGCGTGCTGCGGTCGTATTCGGCGGCCATCTGCGCCAGCAGGCCATCGCGCAGGCCAAGAGGCGAGTAGCGGAAACCTTTGAGGCGGCAGCGATCGAGCAGTTCGCGATAGACCATGGCGCCGGCGATGATGATTTCCGCACGTCTAGGACCGATGCCTTCGATTTTGCGGCGGTCTTCGACCGGAAGGCGGGATAGTTGCTTGGCGAGCCGATTCATCTCCGCACGGGTGACGACTGTGCGCTGGCGGCCGCCGTTTTTTCGCAGACGGCTGGCTGCGGTTGCGAGGGCGGCGGCGGTTCCAGAGGTGGCAATCACGTTCTTGACTCTGGCGGCCACCACGCGAGCGGCGACGCGATTTACTTCCCGCACCACGAAACCTTGCAGGCGTTTGAGTTCTCCCTTGCGCGGTGGATCATGGCTGAGAAATTCGTCGGTGAGGCGGACCGAGCCGAGAGGCAGACTGACCAAATCGCGGATGTGGCCGTGGGTGGAGACGGTGAGTTCGCAGCTTCCGCCGCCGAGGTCGATCATGAGCGTGGGTGCGCTATCGACGCGGAGATTGGAGACTAGTCCCAGGTGAATGAGGCGAGCTTCTTCCAGGCCGGAGATGATTTCAACCTTCCAGCCGGTGGCGGAACGCACCCATTCGAGAAAGGCTTGCGAGTTGCGGGCATCGCGCAAAGCGCTGGTGGCGACGACTCGGACCGGGTCGGTGACGACCTGCTGCGTGGAGCGGTGAAAGCGGCGCAGGACTTTCACCGTTTCGGCCATGGATTCGGGAGTGAGGAAGCCGGAGCGGAAGACGCCTTCGCCTAAGCGTGTTACTTCGCGGTCTTCGTGGATTGGACTAAGGCGCCCGCGTATGAGACGCGCGATCTTCAGACGAACGGAATTGGAACCGATATCAACCGCGGCAAAGGTTGGCATTGGGCGAGGGAAACAGTTTACATGGCTGGGGTGGAGAGGTCATCAGAGTTGTGGCTGGGCAGCTGTGTGCCTAGGTAGATCCCTCGCCCGGCTGAAGTACGCCGGGTGAGGGATGACGCCCTTCGACGATTGGAGTTGCATGACGATGGCTGCTGCGTGCAAGCTGATAGGGCATGCCAGAATTGCCGGATATTGCCGCTTACATTGACGCACTGGAGACGCGCATTGTTGGTCAGCTGCTGGAGCCGGTGAGGTTGGCTAGCGCTTTTTTGTTGCGCACCGCGCAGCCACCGCTTTCGAGCGTGCAGGGGCGCGTGGTCCGCGAATTGCGGCGAGTGGGGAAGCGCATCGTCATTGGCGTGGAGAACGATCTTTGGCTGGTGTTGCACCTGATGATTGCCGGACGGCTGCATTGGCGGCCACCAGGAGCGAAGCTGGCCGGGCGTCAGACGTTAGCAGCTTTCGATTTTCCTAATGGTTCTCTGGTGCTTACTGAGGCTGGCTCGAAGCGGCGGGCTTCCTTGCACATTGTGGAGGGCGAGGAGAATTTGCTTTCCTTCGATGCGGGAGGAATTGACGTTTTTTCCAGCGATCTCGATACGTTTCGCGCGACGCTCACGGCGGAGAATCACACGCTCAAGAGGGCGCTTACCGATCCGCGTTTGTTGAGTGGAATCGGCAATGCGTATTCCGATGAGATCCTGCATGCGGCGCAATTGTCTCCGCTCACGCTGACGCAGAAGCTGGGAGCGCAGGAGTGGGAAGGATTATTTGTTGCGGCTCGGCAGACGCTGGGATTTTGGATAGACCGGCTGCGCTCTGAGGCGAAGAAGGACTTCCCAGAAAAAGTCACCGCATTTCGTAAGGACATGGCCGTGCATGGGCGCTATGGAGAGCCTTGTCCGAGATGTGGCGACAAGGTTTTGCGGATTCGTTATGCCGACAAGGAAACGAATTACTGTGCGCGCTGCCAGACCGGCGGCAAAGTTCTGGCGGACCGGAGTTTGTCGCGGCTGCTGGGGTCGGACTGGCCGCGGACTTTGGAAGAGCTGGAGGCGTTGAAGCGGCGGTGAATACGGCCTGCCGGCAGCGATGTTCGCTCAGAGGCGAATCGGACGCACCCAGCGATCTGTTGGCGTCTCCGGTCTTGCGGTCAAAGTGGTGTGCTGCAATCTAGCTCGCGCCGCTGCGGCGTTGACGAGCAGCCCGCCACGCTGCCATTAAGTTAATACCGATCGAGACTCCGAACAGGAGTCCGCGCAATCCGTCGCTCAAATCCTTCCCCGAGCGGGTAGCCGGATGAAAAAAGTCCGGCAAAAGAATGGCCAGCCCCAAGCACGCCATGGCGAAGGGGATCAGGTTTGCGAATTTATTCGTTTGATTTAGGATACACATTCTGTTTCTCCTTTACTGTTTAGTCGGTTATGCGATACCAAATCATCACCGTCAACTTAACGCCGACAATGGTCATGACGACGGTAAAGAGATCCCAACTCCAGACGTGAGTGAAGGAAAAGCGGTAGATGAAGAGACAGATGGCTGTGAGCCCGCCGATGATACCGGCGAGACTGGTGGCGCGAAGACGATGGTTGAGGAAACGCTCGTCGACCAATTTACCAACGATAGGAATGTTCATTTGTTGTTTTTCCTTTCGCCTTCCAAGGTGAAGATCTCATCGGTCGGGCAGCCGAAGACGCGCGCGAAGGTAAGCGCCAGCATAAGGCTGGGCACATAACGGTCGCGCTCAATCGAGTTGATACTTTGCCGCGAAACGCCGACGGCTTTGGCAAGTTGCTCCTGCGTCCATCCGCGAGCGTTGCGCAGCTCCTTGACTCGACTTAATATCTCGGGCATATGTAAAGCTAACTTTCCATAATTTACACCTGAGGCGCATTGATGTCAAGTACGCTTTACATTTCGTAGTGGTGGGGCAGTTTGGCTTACGCGTTGGGCCGGTTGAGCGGGAGATCCCTTCGGCTTCGCTCAGGGCAGGCTCTTCGCTACGCCTGAAGAACGGCTTCGCTCAGGATGACAGCGTTTGAGGACAGCCTTGGTTTATGCGGCGGAGGCGGTTGATTCGGGAGTTTTTGCTGGAGTGCGGGCCGGAGGTTGGGCAGCGTGTTGGAGAGTGGATGCGGGCTTGGCCCGCAAGTGCGAGAGCACTGTGACTCCGTGGCGAAATTTTGCTCCGGTTACATTGCGCAGCTCTGCGACCAGGGATGATTCGTGGACTTCGCCGAGATGCTCGATGGCGGTTTGGGTTAGAGTCAGCCAGTCGTGCCAATCGCCCAAGGCATCCTGGACAGGCTTAAGACCGGCGATGAAGCGTTGAGAATCGGTGGAGTCATCGGCGAACTCTGCCGCGTAGCGGGCTCGCTTGCTCAGAATACGGTACTGATGCAGTAGCGCTTCGGTGGCTGGCGCGTCTGCGCGCTCGATGGCTTGCAGCATCCCTCGCGCGACTGCCAAAGGATCCCGGCTGGCTTCCGATTTGAAGGTTTTGGCAGCGCGTTTCAGGCGCTTGCGAATTTCACGGATGGTGTCTTTATCGGCGGCCTTCCGCAGTTTCTTTTCCTGCTGCGCGCGCAACTCGATCAGGTGGTTGACAAGCTGCGTCTTGCGCCGCGGCTCCTGCGGAATCTTTAAGCTGCGTAGTGCTGCGAGTTGGACGTCGAGGTCGCGCACTTTGCCGGCACGCTTGCGAAGCCGGCTTAACAGCTTCAGAAGTTTTTTGTGGCGGCTATCCGGTTTTGTAGAAAGCTCTCCCAGCAAAATTTGCAGGCGGCGCGTGCCGGTGCGAAAGCGGTGTACGTGGTCTGCCCGGGGCTTCGAGGAGAGCTTGACGAGATCGCGTTCAAGCTTCTGGAAGACCACCCGGCTGCGTTTTGGCGCGATCGACATAAAAAAGCAAATCGAGCGGGGAGATGAAAATACAGGTTCACGCGGGTAAAGACAACCCCGGAAGTGAGGTATTTTAACACTTTGTTAACAGTACTCTGATAGGGTGGACCGGAATGGCCTTACCGGCGCGACCTCGGCCTGATATGCCTGCTCCGCAACCCGTTGAAGACACGAAGGTTAAGGGCATCCGCTCGGCGGGAAGGGGAAGCACGCCTGCGCTCCGCCAGGACGGCGGGGAAGTCGGCGACCTTATCTTTAAGTTTGCCATGCTAATGTGCGGCTTGGCCGTGCTGGCGATGCTGGTTCTGATTGTCTACGAACTGGTGCTGCGATCCGGACCTTCATGGCACGCTTTTGGCTTTAAATTCTTCGCCGGACATGATTGGGATCCGGTGAGTGAACAATTCGGAGCGCTGCCGTTCATTTACGGAACATTGGTCTCCTCACTGCTCGCGCTGATTATTGCCGTGCCGCTCTCCGTAGGCGTAGCAGTGTTCACGACAGAGATGTGCCCCAAGAGATTGCGCGGGCCACTTTCGTTTTTTGTGGAATTGCTGGCCGCGATTCCTAGCGTGGTTTACGGATTGTGGGCGATCTTTGTTATGGTGCCATTGCTTAGCAATTATGTTCAACCGTTTCTTTCAAAGACGTTGGGATGGACTGGCTTCTTTGAGGGACCACCGTACGGCATCGGCATGCTTGCGGCAGGAATCATCCTGGCGATCATGATCATCCCGATTATCTCCTCGATCACACGCGAAGTGCTGATGGTGGTGCCACAGCATCAGCGGGAAGCTGCACTGGCGCTGGGAGCTACGCGCTGGGAGATGATTCGGGTTGGCGTGCTGCGGAACGCGCGTGCGGGAATCATGGGCGGAATTATTCTGGGTCTGGGCCGCGCTCTGGGTGAAACCATGGCCGTGACCATGGTGATCGGGAACCGGCCGGAGATTGCGAAGTCGTTGTTTGCACCGGGATATACCATGGCGAGCGTGCTGGCAAATGAGTTCAGCGAGGCCACTGGCGACGTATATCTTTCGGCGCTGATCGAGATCGGACTGGCTTTGTTCCTGGTCACGATTGTTGTGAATGCGCTGGCACGGTTGCTGGTGTGGACGGTGACTCGCGGACAGCCTTCGAGGGCGAATGCCTGATAGCGAAAAATCTGCCGCGCTGCACACGGTACCGCCGATCGCGTTGCGGCGCCGGATCACCGATCACGCGATGACCGGTGTGGCTGTGCTTACGGTCATTTTGGTGTTGCTGCCGTTGTTTGCGATATTCGCCTATCTGGTGTATCGCGGCATCGGGTCAGTCAACTGGGCATTTCTGACGCAGGCGCCTAAGCCAGTGGGGGAAGTGGGCGGCGGCATGGCAAATGCCATCGTGGGATCGATTGTGATTCTTGGGCTAGCCAGCATTCTGGGAGTGCCACTGGGAGTGGGAGCTGGAATTTATCTGGCGGAGTTTGGGCGCGACCGCTTCGGTGATGCGATTCGCTTTACTGCCGACGTGCTGAATGGCGTGCCATCGATTGTGATTGGCATTGTGGCCTATGCGCTGGTGGTTCTGTCGCAGAAACATTTCTCTGCGCTGGCCGGTGGGGTAGCGCTGGCGATCATGATGATTCCCACTATTGCGCGCACTACGGAGGAGATGCTGTTGTTGGTGCCACAGGCTTTGCGCGAAGCGGCTTATGGGCTGGGCATTCCGCGCTGGAGGACTACGCTCTCAATTACGCTGCGCACCGCGACCTCGGGCGTGATTACGGGCATTATGCTGGCCTTTGCTCGTGTGGCCGGCGAGACTGCACCGCTGCTCTTCACCACGCTGGGAAACCAGTTTTGGAATTTAAAAATCAACGAGCCAACGGCTGCGCTGCCGCTGCAGATTTATAGTTACGGCCTATCTCCTTACGACGATTGGCACCGCCAGGCGTGGGCGGGAGCATTCGTGCTGATTGTTCTTATCGTTACAGCCGTTGCAGCGGTGCGGGTTGCGGTGCGCCGCGGAACCTTTGGAGCGGCATAGTTTATGGGAGTCGGAATCCAGGTCAAAAACCTGAACGCGTGGTACGGCAAGAATCAGGCGCTGTATGACATCCGCTTGAGCATGGCGGCCAATCACGCGACGGCACTGATTGGGCCTTCGGGCTGCGGCAAGTCGACGTTTATCCGCTGCCTGAACCGCATGCACGAAACCATTCCCGAAGCGCGGGTGAGTGGGAGCGTGCACATCGGCGAGATTGACGCTTATGACGGCACTTCGGCGACTCAGCTTCGCCGCCGTGTGGGAATGGTATTTCAGAAAGCAAATCCGTTTCCGACCATGTCGATCTATGACAATGTTGCGTCGGGATTGAAGCTGAATGGTTTTCGCGATCGCCGCAAGCTGGATGAGATCGTGGAGCGCTCGTTGGATGCAGCTGCGCTGTGGACCGAGGTAAAGGATCAGGTTCACAAGAAATCGGGCGCCAGCCTTTCGGGCGGACAGCAGCAGAGACTTTGCATTGCGCGGGCGCTGGCGGTTGAGCCTGAGGTTCTGCTGATGGATGAACCGTGCTCGGCGCTGGATCCGATTTCGACGGGAAAGATCGAGGAGTTGATCTTTCAGCTGAAAGAGCGGTATACCATCGTTATTGTGACGCACAACATGCAGCAGGCCGCGAGGGTTGCCGAGTTTACCGGGTTTTTCCTGCTGGGTAAGATGATCGAGTTTGACCGGACGGAAAAGATCTTCACCAAGCCATCGGATAAAAAGACGGAAGATTACATAACTGGGCGATTTGGATAGGCCGATTTGGGGAAGTTCACTTGGATTAGCCAAGTTGAATGGCGAAGATTGGTTAAGACGGTTTCAGAGAAGGAAGGTTTGGATCATGCGTACGCGTTTTCAGCAGGGGCTCGACGATCTGCGGCAGAAGTTACTCCGCATGGGCGGATTGGCGGAGCAGGCGGTGGATCGTGCCCGCCAGGCCTACATCGATCGCGATCTCAAACGCTGCCAGATGGTTC
>JBAPQU010000596.1:0-5085 GCA_049280795.1 Candidatus Sulfotelmatobacter sp. | reverse complement strand
CAGTTGATCGATCCACCGCTGAATCCGGGCGTGGTGCTGTTCCACCTGCACGCCAACGTGTGGTGGGGAGCGGCGTTGCTGCTGTTCGGTCTGATTTATTGTTTCAAGTTCGCGCCCAGCCGCAAGGGCTGAACTCTGCGGATGCTCGCTTTAAAAGGAAGGGATCGTTGTGATCGCAATGCCTATTGAGGAAGCGGTGGTGGTGAGTCCGGCATCTTAGACGCGAGCGGCTCATTGTTATTGGCTTTCTCATGAAGGGCGCGAACTTCGGCAAATTCCTTCTGCGATTCCGCTGCCTTGCCCATCGCCTGATATGCGCGTCCCAGCCGGTAGTGAGCATCAGGTTGCGCAGGGTCCAATTCCACCGCGCGCCGCAGCGCCGCCACGGCCTCCGAATATTGCTTCTGTTGCATAAGAACAGCCCCCAAATCGACATAAGCAAGACGAATATCGTCTTTCGTCTGCACTGCCTTCTTCAGTAAAGAAAGAGCTTCATCCAGATTCGACCTCTTCATCTCGATATCGCCCAAATAGGTCAGGGCTTGCGGTTGGCTGGGGTCGATCGCCAACTCACTCTCGAATTCGCTCTTCGCTTCGTCATATTGGTGCGACTTCCAGTAGAGGTAGCCGAGGCCGAAGTGCAAATTCGGTTCGTGTGGAGAAACTTTCTCTGCCGTATGGAACTCGGCAATGGCTTCGGGAGTTCGTTCCAGCCCATCCAGCGCTTCTCCGCTCAGCATGTGGGCGGATGCGGAATCCGGATTCTGTAACAGGATCTGATGGAACTCGTCCAGCGCGCAGGAATACTTCTTCGCCCAGAGGCAGCTCTGCGCCAGCACCTGGTGCAACTCAGCATTCGCCGGGTCGGCTTTGGCCGCGACTGCCAGATATTTAGCGGCCTCTGCAAAGTGCTTGGCGCCGTAATAGTTCAGGCCCAGCAACGTAACCGCCTGCAGGTTATGTGGGTCAGCGGCAGATGCAGCGCGGAGGGGTGCTATTGCCTCTTGGAAATGCCCTTGCTTAAACTCCGCCAAGCCTAGGTTCAATTGCACGCCGGACAACAACGGATTCAGCGCGATGGCTCTTTCATACGCGGAAGCTGCTTCACCGTATTTCTGTTCTTTGGAGAGGACCACGCCCAGGCTGGCAAAAGCTCCGGCATCGCGTGGGTTTTGCTGGATCACAGCGCGCCAAATCTCGGCGGCCTCAGCGAACTTTCCTTGCTGTTCGAGGGCGATTGCATCGGCAGGACTGGACGATTGGGCGCTCGCAGAGAGTGCAATAAAAAAGGCCGGCGCGAACAACACGACGACGGCCCATCTTAATTTCCAGTTCTTCATAGCCAAATCGAAGCGTCCGGAGATTCTTTCCTGCAGGTACATCAGCATAGCCACTTCTGCATCGGCGCAGCAACCTGGCAGTCAAAAATCATGCCCGCTCACAGGTGAGCGGGCATGGGGGGAATCATCAGAAGAAGCTTTAGTAGACCAGCTTCAATCCGAGTTGGAATTCTCTGGGATCAAAGGCGCCGGTGACGGCGCCAAAGTTGCTGGACCCTTGATTGAGGCTGATGCCGCCGTTGTTGTCATCACCCTTGAACTGTGTGTGGTTCCAGGTGTTAAAGGCATCCGCGCGAAACTCGATGCGGCTGCCCCGTTCATCGCTGATTACAAAGTTCTTGAAGAGTGACAGGTTCCAGTCGTCACGGCCAGGACCGCGCAATGCATCGAAGCCAAGGGTCCCATAGGTTCCAGGAGCCGGAGCTGAAAAGGCTGCTGGGTTGAACCATTCATTTGCGGTCTTAGGATAGGCGATACTGCCGCTCAGGTTCGGTCGATCCCCGGCTTGGCTTGTAGGGCCGACATTGGGAAGGACGCTGGCGACAGTGTTGCCGCTCACTCCAAGATTGAGCGGCGCTCCCGATTCCATGGTAACGATTCCTGCCAGTGCCCATCCCCCGACGGTTGCCCGTAGAAGGTGGCTGTCACTGTTCCTCAAGAACGGAATCTGGTACACGAAGTTGACGAAGGCGACGCTCGTGCGATCGAAAAGAGAAGGGCCCACGTCGTACTTCGGTCCCAGGTAGGGATTGGTGATGTTGTTGAGATCGCCGCCGCTGCCGTTGCTGCTGGTCGAATCGATCGCTTTCGAGTAAGTGTAGCCGAATTGAAGTTGGAGATCGCGGGCCACGTTCCCGTGCAAATCAACCTGGAGCGAATTGTAATGCGCGTTGGCCTCATCTTCCGACAACCTGATACCGCCGTAACCGAGATACCCATACTGCTGGTTAATACCGGCACCGCCAGCGGCGACCAAAGCCGGTAGATTGGCTTCCGGTGGGAGGTTGATTTCGTGGTAGTCGTTTTCATGCCGTCCCTGGCTGCCGACGTAAGATACTGCCACTACAGCCTTGGCTCCCAGTGCTTGCTGAACGCCAATACTATATTGGTAGCTGGTTGGAGGTTTGTAATTGAGGGCGATGCCGGTAATGCCGACCGGAAGAATCGGCAAATCCGCAGAGCTGATCGTGGTTCCGCTGGCGATTCCGGTTCCTGGATTTGAGAGAAGCACGTTATGGACCGTGGGGCTGGCATCGAACGGCGTGTTGGTAGCCCCGTTGTACATGTCATTGCCCTGAATACGGTCGTACATGATGCCAAAGCCGCCGCGGAGAATGGTCTTGCCTTGTCCTGTGAGGTCATAGGCGAAGCCAATGCGCGGTCCGAAAGCGGGCCAGTAGTTGTTGGTCAGACCCTTTGCAACTCCATTGACGCCGCCGATGCCGATGCCATTCTCATAGAAATTCAAACCTGCGAGGATCGGGTTGGGGCTGGTTCCCAAGCCCGGACTGGCAGCCGTGCAACCCGGGTCGGTAGCGCCGCTGCAGATATTGCCAGCCGTGTCGAAGGTCGCTGCATTGGCCGGGTTATACAGACTGGGATAGAAGTTGGCGGACTGGTGATTCGCCTCGTAAGTATGCGGTGCACCATCCCAGCGTAATCCAAGATTCAGAGTGAGGCGGTGAGTGGCGCGCCAGTTGTCCTGAATGTACGCGGCATAGGAAAGGTTGTTCCAATGGCCGCTGGATTGAACGGCATCCTCTTCATACTGGTTGGCGTAGCCGAGCAGGAAATCGGCGAAATCGTTGCCGGTATACAAACCGTTAAAGGTGAAATTGCCTTCGGTATTGGCGAAATAACTCTGCACTTTCTTGTAAAGCGCCCAACTGAACCCGAACTTTAGTTGGTGTGCGCCCTTGGTCCAGGACAAGTCATCCCGTAACTGGTAGTCGTTAGCCGCGTTATTCCACGGCGTCCAATTGGCAGTGAAGTCGGTTCCAGTGCTGCCGCCCAGGGCGATCGAGGGGATGCGATTGTCGAGGTTGGGCCCTGTAAATAGCCGGTTGAAGTTAAAGCCGGAAGGCGCGGCGAATACCCCCTGAGGAATGATATGGATGCGGTTGCCGTTGTAGTTGAAAGCGGCTTCGTTGAGCAGCGTCGGACTTATCACATAGGTGGTGTGAATCACGGCGCTATAGGAAGGGTTTCCGAAAACATCGCTGACCGTCGGTACGTTGTCGTTGCTCCACTGCGTCTCACCATAAGTCTGCGAGACCTGCTCGGAAACCCAGTGTCCGAAGATCGAGAACTTGTCGGTGAACTGGTGATCGATGCGGGCAATTTCCTCTTTGACAGTGGTCGGTGAGACGTTGCCACCCTGGAATTGGGCGCCGTTTGTAGGGCCGGGGAAAATGCCGGCAGCCAGCAGCGCTTGTGCGTTTCCGTTTGCGCTGATTAGCGCAGCTGGAATCGCATTGCCGGTGAACGGCGAAAAGATCGGCTGTGTGGTGGGTACCAACGGGTTCGGGTTCACAGTACTTCCCGAGTTAGCGCTACACGACGGTGATCCATTGACAATCACCGGTGTACTGAAAGTCTGGCCGGCGAAAAGAGCCTGTTGCGAGGGGGAGAGTTGGTATTGGCAGGGCACGTGCAGCCCCGAGAACGGGATAGCAGCCTTGTTAACGTCAAGGGCGTCTGCCGGCAGATTATTGGCGAAATTACCGCCGTAGGTGTCCGTAAACGGTACTGTTTGGTTATAGACGCCGCCCTCATTCAATCTGCGCCATTCCATGTTGTAGAAGAAGAAGGTCGGATGGCTCTTAAATACAGGAACCTGGCCGCCGGCATTGAAGCCAAAGGTGTTAAATCGCAATTCGGCGACTTTTTGCGGCTCAGGGTTGAAGTAATTGCGCGCATCGAGGTAGTCGTTGCGCAGAAACTCCCAGCCGGAAGCATGGAACTGTTTGGTGCCGGACTTGACCACCGTCGTAATGGTTGCGGCCCCAGCAAGGCCATACTCCGCGCTGTAGTTCGACGTCATGTTGGTGAACTCGGCGATCGCGTCCATGGAAGGCATGACGCTGGCGCTGCTGCCGCCACGGTCGAGGTTTTCACCGCCATCGAGAAGTTGAAGGTTGTGGCCGGCCCGCTGGCCGTTGATGCTCACGTTGCTGTCGCCGCTAACCGCAGTGGGGGTGATGAAATCCCCCTGAATGCTGGATGCACCGGGCGTCAGGGCGAAGAGCGTGTACATGCTCCGGCCGTTGACCCCCAGGTTGGCAATCTGCTGGCCGGTAATCACGGAGCTGACCTCGCCCGAGTCGGTTTGCACCTGGACGGCATTAGCCTCAACCGTCACGTGCTCGGTTTGGGTGCCGACCTTCAACACAAAGTCGACGCGTGTGCGGTCGTTCACGTTCAGAACAATGCCATTTGTCTCGGCGGCACTGAAACCAGTCAATTTAGCGCCGACGTTATAGTGGCCGATCGGCAGATCGGGCGCGACATATTGTCCCGCACTATTCGTCACACTGCTGCGGGCCTCGCCGGTTTCCACGTGGATTACAGTGATGGCTACGTTGGGGACGACCGACCCTGATGGATCGGTAACGGTCCCGACGATCGTCGCCTCCTGGCCGAATGCACACAGGGATCCAAGGAAGAACAGGCAAAAGACCGCAAGGCTTAACCTGCGGCTGTTCACTGCGAAGACGATACTCCGGGTGGATTGAGACAAGCGGGA
>JBAPQU010000595.1:0-2017 GCA_049280795.1 Candidatus Sulfotelmatobacter sp. | reverse complement strand
GCGAAAGTGTCGCCGAAGTCGGTGCCGCCGACGGCCACGTTGTATGGAGTGTCACCCCAGCCGGTAACGCCGATGCCGTGGATAGCTTCCGATGCGCCGCGATCGCAGCCAGCCGCCGCGTCGTCGCCGGAGGAAACGAAAACCGAGACGCCTTCCGAAACCGCCTGCTGGAAAGCAGCATTGAACGTGGCATTGGAAGCGGCGCCGGTGAGTGCCTCGCACTCGCCGTAACTCATGCTCACGATTGCGGGTGGCGTCTTGGTGGCGTTGATGAGGTTTTGGATGGCGATGATGCCGCCAAACGTGGTGGCGGTATCGGCACACGAAATCAGCTCGATGGCCGCGTTGGGCGCGGCGGCGCTGGCCCATTCCGTATCCAGCGAGGCTTCGCCTCCGTCACCGTTGACGCCGGGGTTGGTGCAGTTATTCGGGGCCTTCGAAGCCGGGTGGACCTGGGTTAATTTGGCGCCGGGATATTTGGCGAAGGTCAGGCCGAACTTGAGGCGGAAAGCGTTCCAGTCGGTCGGGTTGATGTTTGTATCTTCCACAACTACGACGGTCTGGCCAGTCCCGGTGGTGCCTGCTGTGAACAGCGGATTCAGATTGTAGATGGTGGCCAAGTCACCGGGCACGACTGCCTCAAAGGTTTCTCCGCCCGAAGTAAAGGTGTAATCACTCTTCGACTTGTACATGGTGTGCGGCCTGAAGTCATGCAAGGACGTGATACCGACAATCGCCGGCGCCAGCGCCGTGGGAATCCGAGGATCGCTCATGTTCGCGATGTGGCTCTGGCCTTTCACTTCCAGGTGGTGAATTTCGGTTTGGAAGGCTTGGCGGACCATGCCCGCTGTGCCTGAAAAATCAATGACCATACGGTTGGGATAGACATTTATCTCAAAGCCGTATCCCTTGAGCCACGCCGTAATGACATTCAGATCAGATTCATTCAGGCCGTACTGCTCGCCGAACTGCTCGGCGCTAAGCCACTGATGATAGTTCCGCGAACTGGGAATCTGGAGTTCTGCAATGTATTGCTCAAGCGCGGCTTCCTGCTCGGCAGGGCGCTGTAACTGGAGTTGCATGTGCTCGAGAGCAAGATCATCGGAAACTCGGCCACGATCATTCTTAGAGTTGGCTTCCGGGCGCGTGTTGCCTTCGAGTGTGACCAAACTATTTTCACTTATCGGCGAGACAATGAGTGCGCGTGAATGCGTTCCGCCGCTAGGTGCTTCGGCGCCGAAGGCAAGATTGAAGTTGAGGAAAAACGTTAGGGCAATCGAGAATAAGAGAAATGGAATTTTACGCATGGGAGCCTCCTCCGCTGAGTGTTTCGTTTTGTCCGTAACAGTGGTACGGAAGATATAGTTGAGCTGCACAGAAAAACCTGCACACTTGGATTAATCAGTTGTGGTGCCAGGAAGCAGGGGGCCCCGCCGACCACCGAACCGCACCTTGTGGTCTTTCACTGCGGGCGCGGCACAGCATAGTAGGCCACTGATGACGTTAGCGGTCAATGGAAAAAGTGATGTCGTGCGATATTTTTTCGGAGCCGGGAGACTCAGAGTGAAAAGACCCAAGCCGCTGGAGAAGCGGCCTTCGTTTATTGTCTGAGTTTATTTCTGAGCTTATTGTCCCAGCATAGAAATCGTAGTACATGAAGTGATGATGACGGGTACCGCAACAACGCTTTCGACGGTGTGGAGTATTCTGCGCCAGCGGTGTCCCCGTTGCCGCATGGGAAGCATTTTCCGCTATTCCATCTTTCGGGGATTTCCCAAGATGCACGAGCGCTGCCCCGCCTGCGATCTCAAGTTTGACCGCGAGCCGGGCTACTTTCTGGGGGCGATGTACGTCAGCTACGCGTTAGGGATCGTGATCGTCGCGCTCATTGCGGCGCTGCTGTGGTATGTGACCGGGTGGTGGATCACGAAGGATACGATCTGGGCCGTCGTTCTGTTCTTGCCGTTTGCGCCTACGATTACGCTTTTTGCCCGGGTTCTGTGGATCTATCTTGACC
>JBAPQU010000594.1:0-3958 GCA_049280795.1 Candidatus Sulfotelmatobacter sp. | reverse complement strand
CCATCTCGATCATGAACGTGATGGATGGTATGCGCGGCAATCAGGAGATGGTCGTAAGCGGCGAATCAAGCGTGGACGAAACGGCAACAGCTCCACTGGATTATGTCGTATCGGGAGCGCAGTTGCTTACGGTTACTGTGAAGTAGTACCTAGTACCTGGTACCAAGTTATGGAATCCTAGCTCCTCAAGTGGGCTAGCAGCACTCCCGCCTTCTCCATATGCCGGAAGCCATCCGTGGCCACTGCGGCGATAATCATGAGCGTTCCGTTGTAGCCCACGTGCGCCAGAAAGCTTGACGCTACAGACTTGGTCACCGCCCGCACCGTGGTGAGCACCACTCCAACCAGAATGATGATCAACACTGCCGACCACGACCGATACTGCACATAGTGCATCAGGCCAAAAGGCAGCGCGGTAAGAACGATTCCCCAGAACGCTCCCAGCCGCCGCGCCACCACCGGATAAAGAAATCCGCGAAAGAATATTTCCTCCATCAGAGGCCCGAGGGTAATAGCGAAAGCCACAGTCAGGTAGGCATCCAGGGGCCGATCAAAAAATTGATCGAAGGGTGTGGTCTTGGGCATAGGCAGAAATCGCCCTAACAAATCGAAGCCGAGCATGAGAACCCCCACGCCCACAAGGCTCACTCCGCCGGGCCCCGGCCAATTCCAGCGAAGGGCCGGCCAGAAACGCGCATGATATTTTCCCTCGACCAGAAGGAACATGAAGATCGCAACAATGCCATAAGCTAGCAATTCGGAGAGCAGGGCCAGTACCGGTTTCTGCGCTACATCAATCCAACTCTCGTGGCGATAGACGAACCGCACCCCCACCAGGATAAGAACAAGTTGCGCCAGAAAAATCATGCCCAGCGTGAGCGCGGCGATCAGCAGCACGTCCCAGCCGCTCCAAACGGGGTCCTCGCCGGCCTTGGGCAGGCGTGCAGGCGCCTCAATCGGCGGAAGCGAATAGGTAATCGGCGGGGCGGATAGCTGCGTCTCGTCGCTCAGCGGTTGCGGATCGAACTGCGGATTTTCAGGTGAAGACAGAAAGAACCTTTACTCGTGCTCAGGCACGAATCAACTTTGAGAATAGATGAATTCTAATGAGAATTCTACGACAGTTGTCGGCAATGCAGATGACTCGATAGCGTTCGTAGAAATTCACAGAATAATTCTCGGCGGACCTTGACAGCATTCTGTGAAGCCTTGTAATGTTGCGCGCAAGATTCGGGAGTTTGTCCGGTAGAGGCGCCGGACAAGGATCTCAGCGGCTCCTTCCTCTGTAAGGCTGCGTCCACGCGGACGCAATTACTCCAACTTGCTAACTATGCTCGTGGTGGGCGCTCGGTGCCGCCTCGTATGTCAATGTAAGCAACGTGAAGGCCACGCTCCTTCGGAGATCCCTATGAAACTGAGAAATTGCCTTTGCTTCACGAGCCTAAAACAAACTTGTTTTACCAAGCCCGGGCCGAAACAGCGCGTGTACAGGATGCCGATAAAAAAAGCAGTCTGGACGCTCCTTGCTGTAATGGTTGTCACAACCTTGTCCTTCGCCCAACTAACATACACCTCGAGTTGCACCGGATCTTGCTCAGAAGCCGAGCAGTGTACTTACTCCAATTGGGCGTACACCGATTCCAACAAAGTGAAGCATTCGTTTCCTGGCTCAGACTCGATGACGGTCGTAGAGTGCAAGTTCACTAACTTTACGCATTTGGACACGTTGTCGACCGACGGCCTGTACGACCTGCAGGCTACGGCCAATGTCGGCACGGTCTACGCGGTGAGCACATTCGACCCGGACTATAAGTTAGTCTCGATTCTCTATTCGCCCCCCGGCAATCAGAGTGCCCAAGGGTATGGTAGCTCCACCACGAATGGCACGACGACGACGGTCGGCAGCAGCTTCTCGTTCACGGAACAACTGACCTTCACATCGGGAATCCCGAACGTGCTATCGGGCAGCGCAAGCGTCGGATGGTCGACCACGTCGACCAACAGTAGCGCCTTTACCCAAACCTGGAGCGACGCAACCTCAATCGCGACCGACGACAACAGCAACACGACGTACAATCCCACCAAGTCGGATTCCATCAATCACAACCTGGATAGTTTCGTGCTCTGGCTCAACCCACAGGTACGGGTTCTGTCCAATGGCACTAATTTCGCGACTCCAGTGAGCTACACCACGGGATCTCAATCCACGTCGGGCTTAACATCCGTCGTGGCGGATATACTACCCCCGATTCCGGCCGTCACGATGGAAGCGACACCGCCGGGTACCAGCGGCGTGACCACTGTGCCCGTGGAGTATCTCATCCCGCAGGCGATTGCGTCCGACGTGGACGGTGTGAATTCATACATGCCTGGACTGGGCACAATTTGCAAAAACAACTCACTCTATGCTCAGCAGCTAGCGGCGGATTTGGCGACCCCTGCCGGCCAGACCCCGCCCGCCATCTGCACCCAAGCCAATCAATGCGGGTGCGCCCCCAGCGACTTTGTTAAGATACTGCAATCGGATCCGCTGCTCAACTATAACGGCACCACATATACCGCAAGCCCGTACGCTGGCACGGAAAGCCCGCTGGAACTCGACGCTTCCGGGGCCACGGCCTGCGGGGAGAACCCAGTCCCCAAGGCCGATAGTTGCCGCTACGTGATCGTTCCCATCGAAACCGGAAGCACCACTCCGCTATTCGAACAACTCAGCGGTAGCGACGGTCTCACCTATACAGTCTCCGATGGGACCAGCACCACTGAAACCAACGGCGGAAGCACGAACTGGAGCGTGAGCATCAGCTTCGGCGGAGGACCCATTGTCGCTCAGTTGAAGACCACAGATACGTGGACGTGGACGGATAACTGGAGCATCGGAAGTTCAAGCGGCACAGCCAACACAATGTCCGTGGCCCTCAAGACCTCGAACGCCGACTGTGAGGAAGACGTCAATATCTACGAGGATACATGGTTCCACACCTACGCATTTCAGGTGCCGACACTCACTGCCTGTCCGTAGCGGGATGGGATAAGCGCTGACAATCGCCAGGGTAATTCTGGCGATTGGATTCGCCTCAGCAACGAGAGCCGCCCTTACTCGGACGGCTCTCGTTGTTATCTGACTAACGCGGCGCTTTTTGCTAGGTGAACGACCGCTGGCCGGCTATGCGCTCCGCTTCCCGTTCGCAAAATATCCCATCAGCGCTTGCCCCGTATAAGACTTCTTCACCCGAGCCACCTGCTCGGGCGTGCCCTGCGCTACGATGCGGCCGCCTTCTTCGCCGCCTTCGGGGCCAAGGTCGATGAGCCAGTCGGCGTTGCGGATCACATCCAGATTGTGCTCGATGATGATGATCGAATTGCCCAGGTCGGTCAACCGGTGCAGCACATCGAGCAGCTTCTTCACATCGTCGAAGTGCAATCCGGTGGTGGGTTCGTCGAGTAGGTAAAGAGTTTTGCCGGTCTGCCGTTTGCTCAACTCGCGCGCCAGTTTGATGCGCTGGGCTTCGCCGCCAGAGAGTGTGACTGCAGATTGACCAAGATGAATATACCCAAGGCCAACATCGACCAGCGTTTGCAGCTTCTGCTTTACCTGCGGAATGTTTTCCAGAATCGGCAACGCGTCTGAGACCGGCATCTCCAGCAGGTCTGCGATGGAGTTGCCATTGTATTTTACCGCCAGCGTTTCGTGATTGTAACGGCGTCCGCCGCAGACCTCGCAGAGCACGTAAACATCGGGAAGGAAATTCATCTCGATGCGGCGCTGGCCTTCGCCCTGGCAGGCTTCGCAGCGTCCGCCGGAAACGTTGAAGGAAAAGCGTCCCGCCTTGTAGCCGCGCTCGCGCGCCTCCGGCAGCATGGCATAGATATCGCGAATCGCCGTGAACACGCCGGTATAGGTTGCAGGATTTGAGCGTGGCGTGCGCCCGATCGGCGATTGATCGATGCGAATGAC
>JBAPQU010000593.1:0-1672 GCA_049280795.1 Candidatus Sulfotelmatobacter sp. | reverse complement strand
GCCTCGCGGAAATCTATCTGAAGCGCGCCGAAAAAGTAGTCTTCGTGCGCGGCGATGCCGATGTCGACTTCCAGTATGTAGCCGACGTGATCGACCTGGCGCACCACGCAGGCGTGCAGCGCGTGGGATTGCTGACGATGGATCGGGAGGTGGGAGGGGAGTAACCGATCCGCCGCTCTAATTCCTCGCCCGATTCTTAATCCAAATCGGCGTTCCCAAAAACCCAAAAGCCTCACGAATCTGATTCTCCAAAAACCGCTGATAGGAAAAGTGCAGCTTCACAGCCCGGTTCGTAAAAAGCACAAACGTCGGCGGAGCCACAGATGCCTGCGTCATGTAAAGAATCTTCACCCGCGATCGCATGGGCACAGAGGCACGCTCAAAATCCACGGTCTCTATAAACCGGTTCATCGCAGACGTAGAAATCCGCTTGCGTCGTTCGATGGCCACCTGTTCGAGCAGCGGGAAAATTCGTTCAGTCCCTTTGCCAGTATTGGCAGAAACAAAGACGATGGGAGCGTAATTTAAAAACTTGAGATCGTAGCGCAGCCGTTCTTCGTAAGCCTCGCGATCGCCGGGACGCTTGCTCTCGCGCATGCGCATAGCTTTCGACGGCCGGCCGGCTTTCAGCTCGCCGCTCGTGATCAGATCCCACTTGTTTACCACAATGATCATCGATCGCCCACTCTCATGCGCGTAACCCGCAATCGCCGCATCCAACTGGCTCACGCCTTCGGTGGCGTCGATCACAAGCAGTGCAATGTCGGCCGCCTCCAGATGTTTGCGCGCCATCACCACCGAAAGCTTCTCCGCCATCAGATGTGTCTTGCCCTTGCGCCGAATGCCGGCAGTATCGATGAATCGGAAGCGCCGCCCACCCCGTTCGACGATCTCGTCGACCGCATCGCGCGTAGTGCCAGGAATCGGCGACACGATCGCTCGATCCGAAGCCGTAAGGCGATTCAGCAACGTCGACTTGCCCACGTTAGGATGGCCAATGATGGCGACCTTAGTTTCGTAAACAGGCTCAATCTCGGGTGCCGCATCATCCCCCAACTCAGATGCTTTACGCTGTGATTCCTCTGTGTCCTCTGTGTTTAATTCTTTAGCGTTCAGTTCCTGAGAAGCAGCCGGCAAAACCTCCAACACCGCATCCAACAGATCATCAATCCCGCGCCCATGCTCAGCCGAGATGGGAAACATCTGTTTGACTCCCAACCGATGAAACTCGTCAACAATCGACGCCTGCTTTTCGCTGTCTGCCTTATTCACCGCAAGAAAAAGCGGCCGTCCCGTCTTCCGCAGTAACCGCACGAGTTCAATATCCGGCGCGGCAAGTTCTGAGCGGCCGTCAATTACCATCACAATTGCCGCCGCTTCATCGAACGCAACCCGCGCCTGGCGAAAAATCTCCGACGGAATAAAATCCTTGTCCTCCGGAATGATGCCCCCGGTATCGATGACGCGAATGTGGCGCCCACGCCACTCCGCATCGCCGTAAAGCCGGTCGCGAGTAATCCCCGGCTCATCTCCGACAATCGCGCGGCGCGAGCCTACGATGCGGTTGAATAGTGTGGACTTGCCCACGTTGGGTCGGCCCACGATGGCAAGCGTCGGAACGCCGGCTGCGGTGGTGGCGAGAGTGCTGGTCGAGTTGTAAGTGGGTTGCGTC
>JBAPQU010000592.1:0-3796 GCA_049280795.1 Candidatus Sulfotelmatobacter sp. | reverse complement strand
GTTCGGTTACGGGCACTATACGATTTATCGTTCGGACCAGAAGTTGTTATGGGTTCCGGAGCCGGGCCGGACGGTGACAGTGGTCAATCATTTGCCGATCACCATCAACGATCAGGGTTTCCGGTACCCCGTCGACCTAACCGTAAAACAGAGCGATCAGTTTCGCGTCATCACTTTTGGGGATTCCTCGACGCAGGGCTGGGGGGTCGACGATGACTCGCACTATAGCGCGATTGCGGAAAAGACGCTGAACCATGGTAGCTGTACGCGAGAGCACTTTCAGGTAGTGTCGGCGGGCGTAAACGCATATCCCAATTCGCTGGTTGCCGAAAAGTTGAAGGAAGTAGTGGAGAACGACGCCACGCGTCCCGACGTTGCGGTGTTTGCCTACAGCTACAACAGCAATTTCGAAAAGCTCACCCAATTGCAGGGAGCAGACCGGCAGAAGTTTTTGCGCCGGGTGGAATGGAAGTCCATTGCCCGTCGCAGTGCCATCTATAACTTTCTGATCGAAGACCTGCTGCGCAAATTTGCCTATTACCAACTGCGTCACGTCATCATGGCGGGCACGCTCGATACGCTCAACGGCATGGAGAATCTGGACATGAACCAGTTCAACCAGAACCTGGAGCAGAGCCTGCAGTTGTGTCAGGCGCACCACGTGCAATTGGTGTTCCTGCTCCTGAGTTCGGATGGCCAAACGCCGGAGACGCCCATGCATCCGTTTCAGAAGGCGATGCTGGATTTCGCGGCCAAAGAAAATGTGCCGATCGTGAATATGATGTCGGTGCTTAGCGCTCGAGACCAGAAGCTGATGTTCATGGATCCGGTGCATCCCACCGCGGCGGGACATCAAATTATCGCGGGCGAATTAGTCAAAACTATTTCAACTCTGCCGGTCTACGAGAACGCTTGCAGCACTCCTGCAACGCAGGTGAACTCAGCCCAAACACTCTCCCCGGCACATGCCACGACGCCAGTTTCATCTCGCTGATTCGTAGGGCTGAATAGCAGCTCTCAAAGAATTCTCTCAGGAAAAGGAAGTCTGCAAACTATGAAAGTACTCAAACGAGCGTGGGAAGCATGGAAGGTGCTGGCACACAAGATCGGGAACTTTCAAGCCCGCGTCTTCCTGTCGGTGTTCTACGCGATTCTGGTTCCGTTCGGAGTAGGAACCCGGCTGTTCTCTGATCCCCTACGCATTAAACGTCTGCCAACCCAATGGCTGGACCATCCTGACGATGCCGGCGACTTAGAGCTGGCCAAGAGGCAATAATAGTGTACATCCTGGGCGTTTCCTGCTATTTCCACGATGCGGCTGCGGTGCTGTTGAAAGACGGCGCCTTGGTTGCCGCTGCTGAAGAAGAGCGCTTCACGCGCATCAAGCACGACTTCGATTTTCCCAAAAAAGCCATCAAGTTCTGCCTGGATCAGGAAGGCTTGAAAGGCGAGGACCTCGACTACGTGGTCTTCTTCGAAAAGCCATTCCGCAAGCTCGACCGCATCCTGATGATGACGCTGCAGACCTATCCACAATCCTACAAGGTTTTCCGCGAGTCGATGATCACCTGGATGACAGACAAGCTCTGGGTAGGCACGAAGCTGCAGACTGAGATCGGAATTCCCAAAAAAAAGATTCTATTTTCCGAGCACCATCTTTCGCACGCCGCCAGCGCCTATTTCTGCTCGCCGTTCGAAGAATCCGCCATTCTCACGGTGGATGGCGTGGGCGAGTGGGTGACCACGACGTACGGAGTAGGCCGCGGCAACGAGATCAAGCTGCAGAAGCAGATTGAGTTCCCGCACTCGCTGGGTTTGCTGTATAGCGCCTTCACTGCGTTCCTGGGTTTTGAAGTAAACGAGGGCGAGTACAAAGTGATGGGCATGGCGCCCTACGGAGTGCCGCGCTACGTCGACAAAGTGTGGAAGCTGATCCAGCAGAACCAGGACGGCTCTTTTGCGCTGGACATGGATTATTTCTGCTTCCATCACTCGACGCACAAGACCTATAGCAGTAAGTTCGAGGCGCTCTTCGGCGCGCCCCGGCAGCCGAAGAGTTTGTTCTTCACCGAGGGCACCGGCTTCCCGAAATATTTCGGCACCGCGCCGGGGAATTATCAGGAACTCTCCAAGCTGAACCAGCACTATGCCGATATCGCAGCCAGCATCCAGAAGGTCACCGAAGAGATGCTCCTGAATATGGCCAAGCATCTGCGGAAGACCACAGGGATGACGCGGCTGTGCATGGCTGGTGGCGTAGCGTTGAACAGCGTGGCCAACACGCGGATTCTGAATGAATCAGGCTTCGATGAGCTGTACATACAGCCAGCTGCCGGAGACGGTGGCGGGGCGCTGGGCGCGGCCTTGTGGGCCTACAACACGCTGCTCGGCAAGCCACGGAACTTCACCATGCAGCATGCCTACTGGGGACGCGAGAACTC
Organism: Candidatus Sulfotelmatobacter sp.; assembly: GCA_049280795.1. Taxonomy (GTDB): domain Bacteria; phylum Acidobacteriota; class Terriglobia; order Terriglobales; family Acidobacteriaceae; genus Sulfotelmatobacter. The sequence continues at coordinate 1,355 of JBAPQU010000592.1, read as the reverse complement.
CGATGGCGAGATCAGCGATTTCCTGACGCAGAACAACATCCCTCACGAGCGCTTCGGAAACGAAGACCAGTTGCTCGACCGCGTAGTCGAGCGGCTGACCGGCGCGCAAGTGGTGGGATGGTCGCAGGGACGCTTTGAGTGGGGTCCGAGAGCGCTCGGCAATCGCAGCATCATCGCCGACCCGCGCAATCCGGAGATGAAGGAGATCGTGAACGCGAAGATCAAGTTCCGCGAGCCTTATCGTCCGTTTGCGCCTTCGGTGCTGGCCGAATCGGCAGAGAAGTACTTCGAGCTGCCCAACGCGACGAGTCACTGTCCGGCGCGCTATATGCAATACGTGGTGCCGGTTAAAGAGGGCCAAAAGGCGACTCTGCCGGCGATCACCCACGTGGATGGCACCGGGCGTCTGCAAACTGTGTTCAAGGCGGAGAGTCCGCGTTATTACAAGTTGATTGAGCGTTTTGGGCAGGCGACCGGAGTGCCGGTCATCCTGAATACCTCGTTCAATTTGAAAGGCGAGCCCATCGTGAACACTCCCGCCAACGCTTTCAATACGTTTTCGAAGAGTGAGATGGACGCTCTGGTTCTCGGCAACTTCATCATTGAGAAACAGGCCGCATAGGACACACGAAGTAACACCCGCAAGTCGTTGTAAGGATTCCACTATGATGCCACAGGTACCGTTGGTAATAGCCTGTTCTTCCTATTGCAAGAATGTGCATGCCCGCTTAGCCTGTGTTCATAGTTGGTTGCTGCAAATTCACTGCATTTCCCCCTCAACAATCACAGGTTCTCTTTCTCGCACAACACGACGTCAGTTAACTCCGGCACGGGTACGTGTCCCGGGCACCAGTCAGGGTATGTGACTGAGAGGGCGAAGCTATGAGCAGCGTTGGTTTGCCGGTGGGGGGCTACGGAGCGGTGATTGAGTCATTAACCTCACTCGATGAAATCCGTTGGTACGCCATCCGGACGCGCTCACGGCACGAGAAAATAGCCACCGAGCAACTCGACAAGCGCGGCATCGAAACATTTCTTCCCCTGATCAATCAGCTTCGTCAATGGAGCGATCGCAAAAAAGAAGTCGATGTTCCGTTGTTTTCCGGATACTGCTTTGTTCGCTTGAACTATGCCGTCGGAGAACAACGCTTGACCGTGCTGCAGACCCACGGAGTAGTCAGTTTCGTGGGAGTGCAACGCACCGGGGTGCCGATTCCCGATGTGCAAATCGATGATCTCCGCACCGTACTCGCCCAGAAGATTCCAGTAAAAGAACAAAGCTTCCTGCGCATTGGCCAACGAGTGCGAGTGCGGGGAGGAGCATTGAATGGGGTCGAAGGCATTCTAGCCTCCCA
>JBAPQU010000591.1:0-20735 GCA_049280795.1 Candidatus Sulfotelmatobacter sp. | reverse complement strand
GCTCAGGATGACATGGCTCGGGGTCATCTTGCTCTCGATTGTCTGCGCGAATGCTTCGGCAACGACTTACTACGTGAGTTCTAGTGTAGGGAGCGATACGAATAATGGAACTTCGGCAGTGACACCGTGGAAAACGATCACGCAGGTGAACGCGCAGACATTTTCTCCGGGGGATTCGATTCTGTTCAAGCGCGGGGATGTTTGGAATGAGAGTTTAGTGCCGCCTTCGTCGGGCACATCGGGCAATCCGATTGTATTTGACGCGTATGGGACGGGAGCGGCGCCTAACCTGACGGGATATTACGCGGTGCCCTCGTCGGCATGGGTGCATGTATCGGGAAATGCATGGAAGTCTCCGCTACCGGCGACTTACTCGACGATCAACTTCTGTTTATTCGGATCGATTTGGGGACAGAAGGTGGCGGCTGCGTCGTCGAATCTGACGGCGCAATGGAATTTTTATTTCGCAAATGGGTATGTATATGTGTACTCGGTGAATTCGCCGGCGACCTACTACAACGAAGCAATTGTGCCAATGGCATTGAGTAATGTTCCGGTGATCAATGTTAATGGGCAGTCCTGGCTGACCTTCCAGCATTTTCTGGTGAACTGGTTCGACCAGTATGGCGTGTATGTGCAGGGGACGAGCGACCATCTGGTGTTTGCGAATATGGAAGCCGACTCGATGATTCCGCAGGGGGCACAGCCGCTGGGGTTCTATGTGGATGAGAGCGCGCCCGGACCCGGAAGTATCAAAATCTATAACTCGGAAGCGCATCTCAATTACGACGGATTTCGGATTGATGGGACGGCGACGGCGATCACGATGGTGAACGATAAGGGTTATGCCAATCGGGATGGGGCGCTGGTCGATAACACGGGGGCTGTGACTTACTCCTATTGTCATTTTTATGCTTCGAGTCTGGCGGTGGCGGGATCGACGGATGTGGAGTGGACGAGCGGGAGCGGACCGACGGCGGGAACGGGGAACATCGCGGCGGATACTGCGCCGGCGGTGCAGGTGTATCAGAGATATCCGGCGAACGTGACGTTGACGGTGGACGATTCAGGAATGACTCCGGGTGCAGATAGCTATTACGCTGGCACGGTGCTGCCGATTGCGGATGCGGCGGGAGTGCCGGTGGGAGCCGCGATTACGGTAGGGTATCCGCTGGCGCAGACGCTGGTATCGGAGTTTCAAGGGTGGATCAATGCGGGGCGGGATGTGACGGCGCACTCGATATCCCATACGTACTATACAAATTTGGACGCGCTGGACATACAGTACACGGGAAGTGGAACAGCGGCGACGTTGAGCATAAGCGACAAGGCGCTGACGATCACTGTAACGGGTGCGGCAGACAGCGTGAGTTATAACTTGGCGCAAGGGCAGGCGCAGGGAACGATTTTGGGGTTGAAGCAGGCGCTGGCGACGACGGGAAAATTTACGACTTCCTTTCTTACTCCGTGCCAGGGACCGTATGGGACAGGATGCTCGGCGTATACGGCGCAGGGTTTGCTGGCACAGGATCTGGCTGACGTTAGCGGACAGAACGTAAAAACATCGGCTTATCACATGCAGTTGGATGTGACGCGACTGACGACGGATGAGATTACGTTGTCGCGGCAGTGGATGACTACGAACCTGACGGGGCTGCCGGCGACGCCAGTGTATGTGTATCCCGGGGGATATGAGACGACAACGATGCAGGGGATCACGGAGGGCGTTCCCTATAGCGGTGCACGCGGCGCGCTGAAAGAAGACCTGGGTGTGAAGGATACGTACGCGGACGGATTCAACGTGGAGAACATTACCAGTTTCGGAGTGAATCCTTCGTGGATGGGGCTGGCGCCGTCGGTGTTGAATCAGAAGATTCAGGCGTTGGTGTGGAAAGAGGCAGTGTGGGGAGTGCCGTGGGGAATCTTCTGGCACTGGAACGCGACGACCGAAGCGGGAGAACTAAGCGCGACGGAGGTCGCGAATCTGATTGCTGATTTCAAGGAGAGCGGGGCGACGATCCAGACGAATACAGGATTGGTGAATTGGCTGCTCAGTGGGACCCAGGAGACGGGGACGGATGGAAACGATTACTACACATTTCCGGCGACGAGCATGACGCTGGATTTTCGTCCTACAAATAATTCACCAGTGGTCGACGCCGGGGAAAATCTGGGAACTGCGTATGAACTCGACATCAACGGAGTAAACCAGAACAGTTACGGGAGTGGGTGGGAGTTCGGGGCGCATGTTTATCAGGGGTATGGCGTGTACGGAGAGGGCGGCGGGTCGGGCACATTTGCACTTGGCATGGGATCGAACTCACCGGTTTTAGCGAAGCTGCCACAGGTTTGGGTGAACAATAATGAGGCGGAGTCGCTCTCCAGTTACGAGCTATCGTTGCCTAACACCTGGATAACCGGCCCGGCGCCGGATTGCACGTTTCATACGCCTTACTGGGGCGGGTTGCCGTCGCAGGCTGGGTTGCAGGCGGCACTGGTCGACATTGAGGCTTGCCGGACCGCCACCGGAGCGGGGATCGTGCTGGATGTTCCCCCGGCTCTCTATACGGGGACCAGCGGCGTTTACATTCCGCAGTCGAATAGCACGCTTGCGACCAGCTTCCTTGTCGTCCGGTCGACGCAGGATGCGAGTTTGCCGAACGGGCGGACAGCTTGTGCGCATGGCATACAGGACAATCTGGCAACTTCGGTGGATATTGGAATTGACAATCCGGATTGCGCTGGGGATGCGATGTATTACCAGCTTGGGACTTCTATTACAACGATACCGGAAGGCGCGTTCACCCTGGCCAACGGGCAGGCGACGAACACTTCGGGGTACAACGATGTGCAGTACATGTGGACACTGGAATGCTCGGGAAGTAACTGCTCAGCCCTTACTGCATGCAGCCCATTAGGGGCGTCGTCTTCTTCGATTCCCCCAGCTTGCACAAGTACGACGCTGGCTCCTGACCACTGGCTGATCGAAGACATGGAAGCCCGGATGAGCGCAGGAAATACTGGTGACCAGAACGTTATAAATCTAACTCAGACTTTCACCGAAACCAGCCCGTCACAATATCCAACACATATTCATTTTCGTAAGATTTGGCAGCACGGAGACTGGACAAGTCTGACTGCCGGCAGAAATTCGGTCTCAGCAGGGATTTCCTTCGCTTGTTCTTATTGTTCAATTCTAGATTCTCAAACCAGCCAGAACCTCAGACCGGGGGCAGAAGGTCATAGCGTCTTGGCGCAAGGACCGGGGCCATACAAAATTAATCACAACTGGTTCGAAGGGCAATCCAGTGCAATCTTTGCGGGAGGGTGGGCTACAGGGTTACCGTTCGCGGGGACGGGTTTCATAAACTTCACCAACGTCGAAATCCGCCGCAATCGCTTGACCTTTCCTTACTCGTGGCTTGGCGTTGGGACAATCCCCAGCGGGCCCTACTCAGGGCAAAGTTTAGTGCGCAAGAATGTGGAAGAGATCAAGGAGGGCGAACTCCTTCTCTATGACGGCAACATCTTGGAGAACGCGGACGCCTCCGGAGGGCAAGGTGGCCCAATCGCAGACTTTAATGTCCGAAATTGCTCGGGTTGCGGGGTTGCCAAAAGTAATTACCAGGCCATCATTTCAGATTTAACCTTCACCAATAACATCGGACGCAACAGCTGTGAGGGCTTTGAGTTCGATAAATCCGACATTGGGAATGGCGGCGGCGTTACGTATGGCGTGTACCGGGCAGAACTCAAAAACAACCTGTTTTACAACATCTCCGACACCAACCCAGATTGTGCAAACTACCACCAGGGCGTGGCATTAGAAAACAGCACCGGAAACTACTGGCAGGGAACAGTCACAGAGAACAGCGCGGGGACGGGGGCAACGTTTGTCGCCAACTGCTCCACTTCGCTCGGGACGTGCATTGGGCAGATTGCCTCGGCAACGGTATCCGGGTGCAGCGCGGCCGGAACATTAACATTTAGCTCTCCGAACATTGCCGGAGGGGTTCAAGCTACCGGAACGTTCAACAGTTCATGCGTTGTTACCCTGACAAATCCAGGTAGTGGCTACACCTCGATCACGGTGAACGCCACATCCGGCACGGCCAGCGCCACGATTAACGCTTCATCGACCGCGCCGACCAGCGGATTTCAGGTGCTTGACATATTCCCGGGAGACCCCGCAGCCGTAACGATGTGTCCTAGTTCTGCCCTGAATAACGTCACCACCGCAACCTTTTCCACATTGATAAGGCCGTCGGAGCGTGCTCCTTTGGCGTCGGTGGGATCTGCGCCTTGGAACGGAACACCAACTTCTTCGAATCTGACGGTTAGCTACCCGTGGACTGCAACCGCTAATTTGAGCGACTCCTCCGGATATTGCACAATTACCAGCGTTCAAGGCGGACCGGAAGGCTTCTCTTTTGATCACAACACCGTAGTCACCGACGCCACTTACTCCTTGACTAGTAACGATGGCCCTACGAGTGGCGGGAATTACCAAATCAACACGCTGCTACGGGACAGCGTTGTCCTCGGAAATGGCTGGAATGCTGGGCAAGGATCGATCACAGAAGGCAAGCCGACAGAATCGTTCAATTATGACTACACCACGATGTCGGTGGACCACATGGTTTGGCCAACACGGACTGCCTCAAACTATACAGAGTACGGGAACAATCCAAGCTACCCTGATTCGGCTGGATGCAATGGGGCCGGCTGTAGTCTACCCAATACTATGTATTTCCCGGGTTTGCCTTATTGCACGGGGGCGACTTCGACATCGTCGTGCGTGGGATTCGCGGGTGCGATGAGCGCTACGTCGATGCCACTCACGCTATCAGACTATCATGGTTTCGAGCTGCGCTCGGATAGTGTGTTCTCGGCTGGCCAGTCAGAAGACGCTTCCGATGGGACGGCGATGGGAGCTAACATTCCGGTGATCGATTCGGCGGAGACGCAGAATGTATATATCTGCCTGACGCCGTGCGGTGCTGGACCTTACGCCGACACTTTGCTGCCGCCATCTATTCCAAACACGTTTTTTGGCATGCACGTCAACCGCTCGGTGACGGGAGTATTTCCTTATCCGACGATTCCATTTGGCAGTTACCGCACGCTCGACAGCAGCGTACTGTGGAGCGAGCTTGAAACTTCGGCAGGCACTTATGATTTCACCCGTCTCAATGCACGCCTGGCGGCTGCCCAGGCCGCGGGAGTGGACGTGGTTTATACCATTTACAACACGCCCTCGTTCCACTCTTCCAACCCGACCGACATGACCTGCGCCACCACCCCCAACACCGGCCCAGGCGGCTGCGATCCACCGGTGGATATCAATCCTGATGGCAGCGGGACTGACGCCAGCCTGATCGCTTTTCTGACCGCGCTGGTGAATGACGTGGGCGGGCAGATCAAGTATTACGAGATATGGAACGAAGTGAACATCACTACGGAGTGGACGGGCACGAATGCACAATTGCTACGCATGGCGCAGGACGCGCGAGCCACGATTCTGGCGTTGAATCCGAATGCGATGTTTCTCAGCCCGTCCTTTGCGAACCTGACATACGCGAGCGCGTCTGGCCTGGAGGCTGCGTATCTGGCGACATCGCTCAACGGGTCAACGGGAAGTCAGGCAGCCGACATCATCAACTTCCATGGCTACGTGGTAACGCCTGCGCTGCCGGTGGCGGAAGCTGAAAATGAAGTTGTGAATGTGAACAACCTGCGAGCAGTTTTATCGAGCACGGACCTTGCGAAGCCGCTGTGGGATACGGAGTTCAGCTACGGACCTGCGGGCTTAGGAGATCCGGATCTCAACTCTGGGTTCATTGCCAAGCACCTGTTGATCCAGGCTGGCCAGGGAATCGCTCGGGCGTACTACTTCGATTGGGACATTACCGAACAAGAAGCGTTGTGGAGTGATAGCGCCGATTTCGGCACTAATTGCCTGAATGCGGGAACACCGAACGACGGCGGCTACCTGTGCGAGACCGGGATTGCCTACCAGCAGGTCGAAACGTGGTTGTTGGGGAACACGGTAACACAACCCTGTTCGGGGCCGATGCCGCCTGCTGTCGGGGTATGGACTTGCAGACTCATGCTGGCGAACGGTGACGATGCGATGGTGTTGTGGGATTCGAGCAAGACGTGCAGCGGGGGAACGTGTACGACGGGAACCTACACGTCGCCCGGGCGGTTCTCGCGATATCTGGACTTGAGCAGCGGATCTGCCCAGCCGATCACGAACAACACTGTAGCGGTCGGGGTGAAGCCCATGTTGTTACTGCTGCCTTCGGACTAAAGAGATGTTGAGCGGCTAATTCGGAAACCGCTAAGAGATTCGATGACCAAGGCACGGCGAAAGCCGTGCCTTTAGTTTGCGGGTAAATCTGAAGGAGGAAGATTCGCATGAAGAGAGTAGGGATAAGGAAACCTCTGGTGGGAATGTTGCTGTGCTGGACGATGATATGGACATCGTGCTCGATGGCTTGGATCGGCGAGGCGGAGCAGATTGTAGAGACGTTGATTCCGGCGACGACGAATCTGGTGACATTGGTGGCGACGCTCCAGGGGGGAAATATTTCTGCGGCTGACGTGCAAACGATCCAGAACGCAGGGGCACAAGCAGGAGCAGATTTGCAGCTCATGCAGTCGCTGATCGCGCAGTATCAAAAGGCCGATGCGTCCGCGCAACCTGGGCTGCTTAATCAGATTGAAAGTGCGATGAGCGGAGTGCGGACGACTCTGACCAGCCTCCTGCCGGCGCTGCACATCAAGAATGCGACCACGCAGGCGAAGATAACAGCGGTGATCGGAATATTGCTTTCGGAAGTGCAATCGATGGCGGCGATTGTGCCGCTGGTAAGTGCGAGCGCTTCGCCGGAGATGGTGACCATGGCGGCGCAGCAGGTAAGGAAGCAGGCGCCACTGACGGCGAATGAGTTTGTGTCTTCTTACAACGCTACGATGACGGCGAAGACTGGCGAGGCAGAGTTGGATCAGGCGACGGCTGGGATGAAGATTCATTTGCACGGGAAGTTTGCGCGCTGGGCTAGCGCGGGACTTTTGAAGTAAAGCTCGCCTAGAACGGCTGCTAAGGGCGCGAAGAAATGCAACAAGGGCATTTGCTCGAGATACTGCCAATTGGGGGGCTAGTTTGTGAGCGACGAGTGGAAGCTGCAACATCATGTGCGCTGCGAATGCGTGAAGTGCATCGATCATCCGTCGCAGGCGCGGCCGGGGATTCATGTGTTTCCGGACCGGTTGCATGTGGTGACTATGCTGGAGAATCCTTTGCGTTGGCGGTCACGCTACTGGAACTACTGGATGTTCGAGAGCGAGTGCGAAGCGGCGGGCGCGCTGCTTTATACCGTGGAGGTGGCGTTTGGGGAACGGCATTTTGAGGTGACCCAGGCGGGCAATCCACGGCATTTGCAACTGCGCACCTCGAGCGAAATCTGGCACAAGGAGAATGCGCTCAATCTGCTGATTCAACGGCTGCCGGCCGATGCGAAATATGTTGCGTGGATTGACGCGGACGTGAAGTTTAATCGTCCGGATTGGGCGCAGGAGACGCTGCAGCTTTTGCAGCATTATGACGTGCTGCAGATGTTCAGCCATGCGCAGGATGTTGGGCCAAACTACGAGCCTCTGGCGACGACTCCAGGTTTTCTTTACAAGTGGGTGACGGACCGTCCCAGTCCGCATGATCCGACCTTCTCGCAGCAGAAGACGGCGTATGGCTATCACAGTGTGAGCAGCAGGCAGTTTTGGCATCCGGGTTTTGCGTGGGCGGCAAAGCGAAGCGCTCTGGAAAGCACCGGCATGCTGATCGATCACGCTATTTTGGGTTCGGGCGATTGGCATATGGCGTCGGCGCTGGTGGGGCAAGTTCATCGGTCTCTGAATTCTGGATATTCGCCGGCATATATCCGACGATGCCATGAGTGGCAGGAGCGAGCTGAGCAATATATTCGGCGGAATGTCGGGTACCTGCCTGGACTGGTGAATCATCTTTTTCATGGAGCGAAACAGAATCGTTCGTATGACCAGCGCTGGAAGTTTCTGGCGCAATCGGGATACGACCCGGATCTCGATTTGAAGCGGGACTGGCAAGGACTTCACCAACTCACGGATCGGAGCACAATTTTGCGGGACGGGATCCGGCAGTACGCGCGCATGAGGTGCGAGGATTCGATTGAAGTGTGAAGCTGTCAGCTCTCAGCTGTTAGTCATCATCAGCCAGTGAGGGTGGGTATCGAGGAAGGGCACACGTGTGGAGGTTGATCTTTATTTGTTGCAGCAATTCGGATCGTTTCTCGATCAGCGGATCGGAGAGGAGACGCTGCGAGACCATTTGATTACGGGGTTGCTGAAAATCAGGCCCAAGAAGGGTGGAAGCAAGTGGCTGCGATTGAACCGGGCGCAGAGGGAATATTCCAAGAGATGTAGTAAACAGAACATCGTGCTGAAGGCGAGGCAACTGGGGATTACGACGTATGTTGCGGCCCGGTATTTTCTGCAAACGATCACGCGACCGGGAACGCTGACGGTACAGGTGGCGCATAGTCAGGAATCAGCTGAGGCACTTTTCAATATCGTGCAACGTTTTTGGGAAAACCTGCCCAAGGCGATGCAAAAGGGGGCGCTAGTGAAATCGCGCTCCAATGTCCGCCAGATCGTGTTTCCGAGGCTCGACAGCGAGTATCGAGTGGAAACGGCGGATGAAAACGCGGGGCGGGGGATGACCATCCATAATTTGCATTGCTCGGAGGTCTCCCGCTGGCCCCGCGGAGGGTTGGAAACACTGGCTTCGCTGCGGGCAGCAGTGGTGCCGGAGGGTGAGATAGTGCTGGAGTCTACGGCCAACGGGGCGAACGGCCCGTTTTACGGGGAATGGCAAAAGGCGAATGAGACCGGCTATACGCAGCATTTTTTCCCGTGGTGGTATGACGAGAGTTATCAAGAAGCTGTCACGGGAGAAAAGATACCTCCGCTTACGGCGGAAGAGGGCGAGTTAGTAAGACTGCACGGGCTAAGCGAAGGACAGATCGCATGGCGGCGCACGCGATGGCAAACTCTGAGCACCCTGGCGGCACAGGAGTATGCCGAGGATGCAAGCTCGTGTTTTCTGACGTCGGGCGAGTGTGTATTCGACTTGGCGGCGATCGAGAAAGCGGCTGGAATGGCGGGAGAATGTGCAGGAACGGAAGATAATGGACGGCTAACGATCTGGTTCCCGCCGCAAAAGGGACGACGGTACATTCTGGGAGTGGATACGGCGGGGGGGGGAGCGGATGGGGACTACGCCAGCGCACAGATGATCGAGCGGACCATGGGAATGCAGTGCGCGGAGTTACATGGGCACTTTCCTCCTTACGAACTGGCGCGACGGGCGGCAGAGCTGGGGCATAGATATGAGCGTGCGTTGATTGCCGTGGAGAGGAATAACCATGGGCATGCGGTGCTGGCACATTTAAATAGCTTGGGGTATGAGAGTCTTTTCGAGAAGGATGGGCAGTTGGGGTGGTTGACGTCGGTGGCGACCCGTCCGGCGATGATCGAGAATATGGCGATGGTGCTGATGGCGGCGCCGGAGCTATTTCGCAGTCCGCGATTGTTGGAAGAGTTCCGAACATTCGTAAGACGTGCGGACGGAAATACGGCTGCAGCCGACGGTGCGCATGACGATTGCGTGATGGCAATGGCGATTGCACTGATGGTGCGTCGAGAAGACGCAGGGCGGGGTGTGAAGAAGCGAGGACTGCAGATGGCCAGCCTGGTGGTTGGGTGACGGCTGGTGGGCGCAAACGTGTTCATTCGTCACAGCAAATTGGCGAACGATGGCGTATGATGTCGGGCTTTACTGTGGGACTAGTGGCTACGGAGTTTCGCGGGTGAGGGCGCCCGCGCCACACTGACATTGGTGGAGCAGTCCAACACGTTAGAAGGATGCGGGGTGGTGCGCAAGGGCATTTGATGCGCTGCTCTGATGGGCAATTCTATGTGGTGAAGTTTAGGAATAATCCGCAGCACTTGCGAGTGCTTACGAATGAAATGCTGGCGACTCGACTGGCGGAGCGGGCGGGGCTGCCGGTGCCGGCAACGGAAGTGGTGGAGGTGGGCGACTGGCTGGTGGAGCATACCGCGGAGTTGCATATTCAACTGGCGCATGACGTTATCCGTTGCCAGCCGGGGCTACAATTTGGCTCGCGTTATGCGGTGAATCCGCTGGAAGGGCAGGTGTTCGATTATCTTCCAGCGGAGATGTTTGGGCTGGTGCGGAATCTGGAGACTTTTGCCGGAATGCTGGTGGTGGATAAATGGACGGGAAATGCAAATGGACGGCAGGCGGCGTTCTGGCGGAAATTGCGGGATAGGAAATATACGGCGGCGTTTATCGACCAGGGATATTGCTTCAACGCGGGCGAGTGGACGTTTCCGGATTATCCGTTGCGGGGCGTGTATGCGCGGAATGAAGTATATGAGGGCGTGCGCGGGTGGGAGTCGTTTGAACCGTGGCTCTCGCGCATCGAGCGAATGGAAGAGGATATTGTGTGGACGCTGGCGGGAGAGATTCCTCCGGAGTGGTATGGCGGGGCGTGGGATGAGTTGGAGAAGTTAGTGCGAACTTTGATTGGGCGACGTGGAGGAGTGCGGGAGTTGATTGAGGCGTTTCGAGTTTCGCCTCGGCGGCCGTTTCCGGAGTGGAGGGAGCAGGCTTAGAACCTTCAACACCCTTCGACTTCGCTCAGGGCAGGCGCGGGGCACAGAGGAGCACAGGATAAGAAATTTGGCTAATAAGCGACAGCTCGAGTTTTTTTTGCTGCGGTATGTGCCAGACGCGGTTAAGGATGAGTTCGTCAATATTGGGCTGGTTATGGTCGAGGCTGGTGAGGCCGGCGGGTTCGCGGAAGTGCGGTTCACGCGGGATTGGCGGCGTGTGCGGTGCCTGGATTCCCAGGCGGATGTCGAAGTGTTGGCGGCTCTGGAGCGGGAGATTCGTGGACAACTGGCGACGACGCGTGATCGTGAGGTGTTGCTGCGGCGGTTAAAGGATTCGTTTTCGAATGTAATTCAGCTTTCGCCTGTGAAGGGATGCCTGGCGGAAGATCCGGTGCGGGAAATCGAGGCGATGGCTTCGATGTATCTCGAGAGCACGAAGGTTGGTGGGAAGCGCGAGGTGAGTGGGCGGCAGCGGATTCTGGCGACGATGCTGGATGCGTTTGAGCAGGCTGGAGTTGGGAAGATTGTCCTTCCTGTTCCGGTCGCGCCCTATACGAAGCCGGGCGATCCGTTTCAGTTTGATTTCGGGTATCGCGTAGGCGGCGAGATTAAGCTGTTCCAAGCTGTGTCGCTGAAGGCTGGTGTTGATGCGGCGGTTTTGCTGGCTGCCCGCTATCCACGGATTGCGCCTGCCATGTCGAAAGTTGCCCACGCAGCACCGGTGCTGATGGCAGTGATTGACGATGATCTTGACCGAGGACATGAAACTGTTCAGTTTGCGCTGAGCATGATGGAGGAGGAAAAGATTCGCATCGCGGTGGTCGCTGAGATGCCGATGATTGCGGAAGTCGCGCGGCGGGAGTTGCGAGCGTGAGGCAGGTGGGGGAATGTCAATAACCGGCGAAACGAATCGTCATCGAGGTTCGGAGTGGGTGCTGGGCGGGATGACAGTTGGGGCGATTCTGTCGATGGTGCTAGGGCATCGGTTTCTCGTGTTGGTCTTGGAATATGTTGGCTTTATTGTGCTCCTGGTGCTTACAGTGCTGTTCGTAGTGATGGCTTGGTGGCGATTTGGTGCTAGCGCGGAGTAGTGATGGAGTTGGATGGCGGGGTTGTGTATCGCTGGCAGGATGCGTTGCCCTTTCGTTGGCGTTTGCGATCCCGTTGATCCCTTTTTTATTTTCATATGTTCTGCCGTGGGGCTTCGGGCCGCAGTGGGATTTCAAGGTGCTGATGATTGCTTTCAGTCTGGCTTCGTTGCTGGCGGGAACTCTTGCTGCGAGGCTGGTCCGGTTTCCGTTGGTCGTTGGTGGTTTTGTAATAGCTATCGTTGCCCTGATCCTTCCGGTCGGGGTCTGAAAGCAATGAGAATTCTTCGCTTGTGTTGAGGGACACGTAATCTTGGGACAATCGGGAGCTCCGCTGCGGCGGGGCTTTTTTGATGGCGTAAATGGTTTGTCCGAAGTGAGGATTCGTTAGAGTATCCACGCTACGCGTACTGAGTCGAGCTGTGCTCGACGGACAGCCGAGGGCGGCTGTCCCCACATTTCATCTTGTAGGCAAAAATTTTATGAACATTAGAGAGACGTTGCGCGGCGCTTTGCGCCGGATTGCGGGAGTGTCTTCGGCCGCTTCCTTGGGGAACGCGGAGAAGAAGCGGCGGACATTACCGCTGCCTTCTATTTTCAACTCATACGGGGCGCCGGGCGACATCATGCCCAAACCTACCGCGTACAACCTGCGGCGGTTTTCGGAGATTCCGGTGCCGCGGCGTGCGATCAACACGATCAAGGACCGGATCGCGGGGATGCGCTGGCGGATTCAGCCACGCCAAGGAATCGCGCTGGAAGCAATTCCCGATGGCGCGGAGCGAGTGCAGATTCTGACGGAAAACTTTCATGCGCCGAATCCCGACGATTCGTTCCGTTCGTTTTCGGAGCAGGTATTGGAAGACATCATCGTGGGCGGATATGGGGCGATCGAAGTGGAAACGTCGGGTGATTCGCAATGTCCGTTGCTGCTATGGCCTGTGGACGGAGCGTCGATCCGGATGAATTTGGATTGGGATGGTTCGCCGCAAGGGAAACGCTACTTGCAGGTGACGGATCAGTCGGGACCGAAGAGCCAGATCACTTTGGCCGACGACGAATTAATTTACATACGGCTGAATCCGCGGACGCACACACCATTTGGATTGGGGCGGCTGGAAGTTGCGTTTGAGACGATCAATGCGTTCATGGGTGCGCACCGCTATGCATCGCGGCTGGCCTCGAATTCGGTGGTGCAGTATGCATTGTGGTTGCAGGATCTTACGCCGGAACATCACGAGCGGCTGATTCGGTGGTGGCAGGATGAGATCGAGGGCACGGGGCGGGTGCCGATTCTCTCGGTGGAAAGTAAACCTGAAGTGCTGCGCTTCGGCGGAGGGACCGACGCCGATTTGCGATTGCAGTGGCAGGAGTTTTTGTTGCGCGTGATTGCCGACGCGTTTGATTTACCCCCGTTTTATCTGGGAGTGGAAGCGGATGTGAACCGGTCTACAGCGGAGGAATACAACGACCTAGCATTTCGGCAAGCGATTGTGCCGACGGCCCGACTGCTGGCGGAGCACCTGACACGGGATGCGATACAGAAAAGGCTGGGATGGAACGATCTAGAGTTTGTGTTTGCAGAGTTGGATACGCAGGATCCATTGGAGGAGGCGCAGATTCAACAGATTCTTTTGCAGAATGGAGTGCTCACAGTGAATGAAGTGAGGAGGATGCGCGGGTTGCCGGATTTAGACACGCCAGCAAGCAGCGCCTAGCGTTCAGACAGGTTTGTGGGAAAGAATTGCCTGCTGCCGTATTTGCTACGAGAAGACGTCAGAGATCCTTCGGCTACGCAGGTGTTTGCCTGTGCTCGAAAGCACTTGCCTCGGCTCAGGATGACACAGGAAAAAGGGAAACAGAGATGATGGATATGAAAAGTATGGCGGTGGTGATGCCGGAGGTGGTGGGGCATCCTAACCGCGCGGCGTTTGCCGGAGTATTGACGATGGTCGATGTGCCGTCGGAGCGTGCGCCCTCGGGTGCGAAAGGGCACCAAGTGGTATTGACGAGGCGTGCGGCTGAAGCGGCTTTGCCCTCACTGTTAGGGATGGCGCTGGACTATTCGCCTACGCTGGATCGGCACGATGTGAGGCGCAAGGTTGGCGTGATCACACGGGCGGAGATTGTGGGACAGAACCTTGAATTGGGCGGATATCTGTTCGCCAGAGATTTTCCTGAGATCGTGGAAGAGATTGCGAAGTCGGCAAGGGGAGGCCATCACAGATCCTTCGCTTCTGCTAGCGGCAAGCACACCCGAGCGGGAACGCTGCATGCTGCATTGAGCCCGCAGGACGTGGGATGGTGGACCGAGGGATGCAGGTTGAAATCCTCGCTGCGAGCCGTGGCAGGTCAGATCATCAATCTGACGAAAGCAATGCGAGGGAGTTCGGAGGACAGGGCGATTCAAGTTGAAGGAACTGGTTCGACGATTCGAGCCGAGAGCTGTGCATCGGCCGGGTCATCAGGGCTGGGGTTGTCGTACGAAGTGACTGATGTGCAGTTGGCAAACACGAGGGCACGAGTCTGGATGCTGACAAAGGTGACATTTACGGGAGCGGCGATTCTGCGGAGGGACAAAGCCGCATATCGGAATACGTGGATTGAGTTGGGTACTTAGTATCCAGGGTCTAGCTCGAGTACGGGGCACGGTTCGAAGCGTGAAGCACTTTACGGTGAATCACCGAAGAGGAGAAGAGCATGAACGAAGAGATGGTGCAGCAGTTGATGACGACGGCGGAACGGCTAGCGAGTGCGGCCGAATCGTTGGATCGTGTGCTGGGACGACTGGATGCGCAGCAAGAAGCGCTAAACACAAAGGTTGACCGGATAGTGGCGGCAGTAGAAGAGCGGCCGTCGTATGAAATGTCAGCACGCGGTGAAGGGGCGAGACATTTGCAGGAGCGAGTGGCCGAATTGGAGAAATCCAATGCGGACTTGAAAGCGCAGGCGGCCCGAATGGCGCGTAAGACACTTCCACCACTGGTTTCGGCGATCCTGGCCAAGAGTTGCGATGAGACTGGCAGCGAGAAGATCGACAAGGGTGTGTTGGACAAGACTCTGCAGAGTCTGAGTGTGGAGCAGCGGATCGCAGTGAAGTCAGAGTTGGCACGGGCGGGAATCATCGAGTAAGGCTTTCGGGCTTGGAGCTTCGGTTTCGAACAAAAGGTACGACACGACTTAGGTCGTGTCTTTTTTATTTGGATCAGGAAACAACGAGATCGACTTTCAATCGCGGGAAAAAATCAACAGAGGAGAAAACATGCAAGGACAATTTGTGGATCTATACGCGTCGGCCGACTACCTTGGGCCTGGCGCAATTGAGATTGACCGGTATCAAACAGAGATTTTTGACA
Organism: Candidatus Sulfotelmatobacter sp.; assembly: GCA_049280795.1. Lineage (GTDB taxonomy): Bacteria > Acidobacteriota > Terriglobia > Terriglobales > Acidobacteriaceae > Sulfotelmatobacter. The sequence continues at coordinate 5,554 of JBAPQU010000591.1, read as the reverse complement.
TTGTTCGGCGGCGGGGAGTGTTTGGGCAAAGGATCAAGCAGGTGCCGGCAACGGGGCATCCTTCACGGTTCTTTGAAGAGACGGCGATTAATTCGCCGACGGCGACGCAAGCATTCGTCGATCCACGCAATATTGTTCCGACAGTGGGAGCGCCGACGCGTGTGGAATTGGCGGTGCCTTTGAAGGCGCTGGTTTCGCAACTCAACTACAACCTGTTCGACCTGGAAGTGACGGCGCAACAAAGCCAGTTCGCCTACTTGCAGGCGAAAGATCTGGCGGATTCGGTGGACGGACTACTGCGCACGCATGATGTTGCGCTGTGGAACGGGACCGACACGTCACTTAGCTCGCCGACGACGTTTCAGTATTTCGGGGTGATCGGACAGATTGTGGCGGGCGGGAATACGACCACAATCGGTACCAGCGCGAGCATCGTGGATGGCATCAAGGGCACGATCGCTTCGATGGTTTCAAGTTCGTCGTATGCAGTGCGGCCGACGGCGATTTACTCCAATCCAGTGCTATTGGACCTGATCGATCGGGAAATGAAAGCGGAGTTCAACGTAGTGCTCAATACCGTCGAAGTCACTGGCGGTTTGCGAGTGAAAGCGTTGAGTACCCAGGCAGGGGATTTACCTCTGATTCCGGATTGGGCGATTCCGTATACCGCCGGATCCCCTGGGACGTATCCGGTCTACATCGTGACCGAGGATCTGATCGAGTATCACTGGCTGAGCGATCCGAATCCGCGAGTGTTCAAGCTGGGGCTACCCAATGCATTAACCCAGCAGATGGTGGTGGTGAAGTTTGGCGCACCGGTGGTGAAGGGGGCGAACTTCGCGCATTACCAAGTGAACGTACAGCGGTAGGAAAACAGTTCTCAGTTCTCGGCGCTCAGCTCTCAGTTGTTTTGGGATCTGCGGCTGAGAACTGAGAACTGAGAACTGAGAACCCACTATGAATTATCTTGCGACTACGGACTACTTGACATATGGACTTGATGCCACGACGGATCCGTCGTGGATCACGGCGGCATCAGCAATTATCGACGCGCATTGCCGGCGGGTGACGCTGGGAGTGAATCAGTACGAGGAGCGGCTGAAGATGCCGCCGGAACTGAACACGGTTCGTGTCAGTTACCTGCCAATGGTCACAGTGGCACTGCTTCCCACACCTGTTGTGACGCTGCAGGGGCGTTACGGGATTCCTCGAAGGGGAGAGTGGCCTTTTCCTGAGATGAGCCTGGAGTTTGCCTTGGTTTTTTCGCTGCCGGGAATGTGGACGGCTATTGATCCGACAACGATCGATATATGGGCGGATAGCGGCGAGCTCACTTTTCCGGTGAACGCCCTGGGATTATTTTTCAACGAAGTCGATGTGGTTTACAACGCGGGATGGAGCACAATCCCGACGCCGGTGCAGGTAGCGTGCGCGCAGATCGTAAAGAACGCGCAGAACACGCCGGGACTGAATGTGCAATCGAGCCAGATTAACCAGCTTCGGCTGCAATATTTTGGACCCACGCTGGTGGATGACATGGTGCGCAGCTTGCTGGCACCGTATGTATCGCAGAAGGGCGCGTAGAGAAACTGTCGTTGGCCGTCAGTTCATAGCCGTTGGCGAACGGCGTTTTTCGATGTTGGAACGGGGGAATCATGGGAAGCGGAATCTGCGGGGCGGCGTTGGTGCGGGCTGCAAATGCTATGTTGACGGCGCTGGGCGGCGATCAGGTGAGTCTGCTGTTGCCGGCAACGGCGATGGCAAGCGATGCGGGCGGGCAGTTGGGGTTGGTTGATCCTGGAGTGCAAAGCGTAATTGTCAGTCCGGTGGTGGCGTGCAATCAGCCGACCGGCAATGCTGGACCGACACGGAGAATCGAGTTCACGCTGCCGGCTTCGGCGATTGATGCGCAGTTGCCGGCACTCGGGGTGGGGTCAGCAGAAGAGTTGTTTGATGCGGCGCTAGGTCTTTTGTACGACGGCGATCTGTTTCACATTGAGGTAGTGGTAACTGAAAATTTTGCTGGGACAGCATATTTTTATGTCGTTACTGCGGTGGAGTGAGTGAGGATGCTTCGATCTCGTAGCTTTTAGCTTGCGGCAACTCGACACGGGCTGCGAGTCGTTTTGTGTAGAAGTCCGGTCGTCGCAAATTTCAAAAACAATAAAAACATTCAGGCTGGGTGCTCTGGGCTGGGCCGAGAGCTAACAGCTAAAAGCTGGTGTGCATGCAATTTGCCAAAGACAGTTTCTTTCTTGCTCTGCAGCAGCGATTGGCGGGGCTGAATCCGGCGCGAACGGTGACGATCAATGGAGCAACCCTACCGGCGGTGCTCGTGACGGAGAACTTACCGCCGGGGTCTGCAGAGCCGCAGCCGAATACCTTTTACATCGAGTGGGGCAATGCTGCCGTTGTTGGTGGCCACGCCCGCAACTCAGCTTTTATGAGTCTAGATTGCATCATCTCGTACTACACATTGGGAACGGTACAGAGCATGGTAGATCGCGGGCGAGTGCTGGGGCAACTCGACGATGAATTGCTCGAGATATGTCAGCCTACAAATACCGAGAAGTACGACTACACACAGTCGCCAAGTGCAGGTCTTGGGACGAGCGTGTTCTGGAATCAGCCGACATTTGAAGAGGCAACGGCGAGCGGAGTGGAGGATAACACGCTGGCTTACCAGGGACGTGCGGTGCGGCGCGCAATGTATACGCAGGCCTATCAGGACGGGCGCGTAGAACGGCGGGCTGGACTCACAGTGTTCTTCTTCTCGGAGGTCACGCTTTTATGAGTACAGCACCACTGCGTCCAGCCATGGTTCCAGTGACGCGGCAGATCCGCGCCTACTTTGCGCCGGTCAATCGCATGACAGAGACGCCGACAATTTTTGATCCGGCGGCCAGCGGTGCGTTTCCGCTCGATTCGCCGCCAGTTCCGTGGCTTGATTTGGGTTGGATCGAAAGCTTTGAGCGTTTCTACGACACTCCGATGGATGTTGTGAGATCGGGAACGAATGCGTTTCCGGCAGCGCAGTTCCGCGGGCCAATCGAGGCGAGAGTAGAGTTCGACTTCCGGGAATGGGGAAAGTTGCAGATGGCGCTTGCTGGTGGGTCGGAGCACATGAATGTGCTGGCAACCAGCCCGAGTGCGACTCCAGCTCCTTCGGGCGGGACGCCGATTGCGGCGGTAGCGGTGCTGCCGGGATCGACTGCGAACCAACTTGTCTTTGGCGCGGGAGCTGTGGGTGGATTTGCGCTCGGAAATCTGATCGCAATAGACCTGGACTACCAGCAGCAGGTCGGGTATGTGGGGTCAGGAATTTCGGCGGCGTACGTTAGCAATCCTGCAGCGGTGAATAACGACGCAAATTATGTGCGCCGGGTCACCTTCAACGTGGGGCGCGTAGCGGAGGTTGCGGCGACCTCAGTAATTCTGGCGCAACCGCTGCTTGCGGGAGCGCCGGCAGCCGGAGCTTCGGGCCAAGTGGTGGCGGCATTCGTAGATCGAGAGGGCGGATCATTCTTTCAGGAATGGTCGGCATTGTTTGTGGCCGAACCAGAGTCCGGCGGGCGGGTTTGTTTCTATTATCCGCGTTTGAGTCCGAATCCTGGTGCCGGCCGGGGCGGGGTGGGTTTGAAATCGGCCGCAGGATGGAAGCCGCCGAAGAGTGGAGGAGCTGAGAATACCAATGCGCCGACCAACACGCAGCAGAGCAGCGGAACCAGTTCCGCACAGAAGTTTTTGCGGGAAGACTTTTCAGAATTCGCGGCACCGCTAACGTCGGTAGGGCTACACGCCTCATTCATCGCTCTGCCGTTCACGGATACGAACGACGGGCAAACCGTGTTGTGTTATCGGAGCTATTTTCCAGCGGCGATGGCAGCGGTGTATTGAGGGGCAGGGCGTTTCTGGGAGTGATGCTGCAAGAAGCCCGATTCGACCTCTCCCGAGTCGGGAAAAATTGATCGGAAGCATGAACTCTTGATCTTCGGGCGCCGACAGTGTGCCAATCTAAAGGCTGCGTATTTGTTAAATACTGGAATTGTGAAAAAAGCGAACGACTTGGAGTAAGTGGCACCGCAAGCTGGTGAAATCGTATTTCCAAATGGAGTTAGTAACTCAGGACTAAGATGAAGCTAACTATCGACAACCTTCAAGGGCAAGGGCCACAAGACTATAGCGGAGCTGTAGATGGAACAAAGCCGCCGAAAGTCGAGCGAAAGCTGAATCAACCGGCAGAATTGCAATTCAGTTTGCTGGCTAATACCGCGGGATTTGTAGTTCCGGTAATGGGCGCACGGGTGATGCTCGGTAAGGCGAATGGCAGTGATGTGTTCAGTGGATACGTGACGGGTGCCCCGCAATATGAATACTTGGGATGGGGAGAGCCGGGACCGGTATATCGCTACAACGTGGTGGCGCAGAGTGACGAGGTTTTGCTTAATCAGAAGGCGCTGCCGACTCGATCCCCTTTCGTAGATCGGAGCGCGGGTGACGCGCTCCGGCAACTGGCGCAGGATTTATTGCCGGGATGGTTCGACACGAGTGCGGTTCAGGGCCTGGATACGCTGACAGTCTATGCGGTGAATCCGCAGAAGAACTTTTCATATCACGCGGCGGAGATTGCGCTTGCTGCCCGGGCGAGCTTTCGCACGATGAACGGGGCGCTCATCCTGGCACCGGTAGGGGCGGCAAGTTATACGCTTAATGAAAGTGATTCTAACTTCTCTCCGGTGGGATTGTGGTTGAACAGTCCAAATCTGCTGGTGAATGAACTCACGGTGATTGGACAAGACGAGCCGCAGGCATATGTCCGCGATTATTTCGTGGGTGATGGTGAAAGTCTAAAGTTCTATCTTTCGCAAAAGCCCTTCGCACAGGCTAAACCTGCACTGATTGATGAAGAGTACTTGGGACCCGGCGTCGATCCGACGACGTGGATGGTGAGCGATCCGTCGTCAGCGGTTGCAGTAGACGCGCAGACGCTGCAGGTGGAAGGTGGGACCGGTGTGGATGGTCAGACTTTAGTGAATTTTATTGAGCAAATTGAGCTGGGCGGAGCATTGGAGTTACAGCACGGGGATGTGAGCTTTACGGCTGCTTCACAGGGAGTACTGGGTGGGTTATATCCGGGAGCAATCTCTGCAGCGGGATGTTTGGCGGGATTTCAAGTAACGCCCTCCGGAGCAGGTTCGACAATTCAGGCGTTGATTGGCGGAGCACCTACAGGCCCGGTTCTGACCACCACAGCCGGCCACCAGTATTTCTTCACAACTTATTTGTATTCGATGGAGGTGTACCGGGCTGGGGAGATTTATCACTCCTCGTTGCATCCGGCAGGGAGCGGATGGGGCGGAGCGGGATTGGCGGCGAATGTCCGATTTGTTCTGGAAGTGCAGGATATTGATACGAGTAATCCAGAGATGCTGGTGGCCGCGGCAACGGTGTTGTACGACGATGTGATCGAAAACGCGCCGGGGTTCTGCACCTATGCACTGGTGAATGCGGCAAATATGCAGTGCAGCATTGCTTATACGTATGTAGCGCATAT
>JBAPQU010000590.1:0-1831 GCA_049280795.1 Candidatus Sulfotelmatobacter sp. | reverse complement strand
GAACTATCATCCATGAAATAATTTTCTTCATATTGGGACCTCCATCGAACGTGGACGCCATGTAGAGATTGAACTTTTCTTCCAGGAGAGTCAAACCGTGTGCCAACTGATTGAATGGCTGCCGCTGCATCAGCGTGGAGGGTTTGCGACCACTGGCAATGGTAGCTCCTGCTCTTTTTCCAGGCGCTCCGCCATGTCCCTCGGCAAACCGTTCAACAGTTCTAGAAACGCCGCATTCGTCCATCCGAACCCCACCACATTCATCTGATATCCCAGTTCCGCATGTGCCTCGGAAGATCGCGTCACCACGTTGTATTTTTCCCGGAGGTTTCCATCGCGGCGAAAATTCTCCGCGACCATCGACAAAAACTCATAGGAAATTCGATCGGCATCCGCGTTGTAACCATAGCGGCGCAAACCCTCGACAACCAGCATCTCAATGTTTCCCCAGCCATACGGCAGGTCCCATTGCGCGCCGGAATCCTCAGTGCTCATGGCCACGCCACCCGGCTTCTCGAATACCGAAAGATTCTTTGCCACCGCCTTTGCCTGCGCCGGCGTCGCCAACCCAGCCCAGAGCGGATAGAAAGTAGTTGCGTAGCGGTACGATGAGCGCTGCCCAGTTTTGAAGTCGAAATCGAAAAACAATCCCGACTTATCATCCCAAAGATAGCGCGTGATCAGTTCTTTGCGTTCTTCGGCGCGCTTGCGCCATTTTTCCGCATCTGCGGTGCGCCCCAGCCAGCCACTAATTTGTTCTAGATCTTTCTCCGTTTTGTAGAGCAAGCTGTTTAGGCACACCGGCGCATAGTGGTGAGTCGCGGCACCGAAGGGTCCAAAACGGAAGCTAACATCGAATCCCGATTCCCGCATGGACCGATCGCCCTTGTAGTAGTCGGCGCTTAGCCGGAACCCACGCGGATGTTCGCAAGCGACGCCCGCCGTCGCAGAAGAGACATCGCATACTTGTTGCGAATAGGGACGGCCTGCGACTTGCTGCGTTACTTCCGGTAGATTTTCCACGATGTAACTGTCCGCCTGGGCAGGATGAAAGAAAAAGTACGTGGCTACCTTTCGGTAAAACCCGGTCTCATCCTTTATCGCTTCCGCAGGTGGGCCGTCGCCGAAATCGTAGTATCGAGCCAGACCCGTATCGCCCGCGCGGTGCGGATCACGGTTCCACATTTCGTAATCCTTTTTGATATCGGCATAGCCCTTCGCAAGCCATGCAGGATCTGGATGCCCTGACTTCCGCAGTTCGCCATACACCTCTAGAAACATTGAACTCAGAAACGGTGGCTGCGAACGAGTCAGGTAGTACGTGCGGTTGGCATTGAGCATCGCGCCGTAATGTTCGATCTCAAAAAAGAAATTATCGACCATGCCGCGCGCTAGTTCCACGTGCCCTGCACGCAACAGCCCGCGAATGATGAAGTAGCTGTCCCAGCCATACATCTCGTTAAAGCGGCCGCCGGGAACGACGTAGGGGTTTGGCAGATAGAGAAGACCTGGCGCGGGCAACTCTTCTGGGCGCACATCGCCCAGCTTCGTGATGGGGCGGGGCAGAGTGATGATCAGCAGCTGGCATCGTTCGGCGGCCTCAGCAACATTGGGCGGCGCGGCGAATCCTTTGGGCAGATAAAGGACGGACGCGCCTGCGATCTTTGTGTCGGCGAGAGCCTGGCAGTTTGTGACGGAACGCGTGAGCGAGTCCCACGAAGCATGAATGTAGCGAAGGGTCGCCCGCGGATCGGGTGTGGCCGGAACGGCAGACTGGGCCGGCACCTGAGCGGGATTCGCGGCGATCGCAGCTAAGAAAAATAAATAAGAC